>DASWUU010000191.1:0-27519 GCA_036401515.1 Steroidobacteraceae bacterium | reverse complement strand
CTAACGCCGCCGGGTTGTTGACCAATGTGAAGCGCTGCATCAGTGTCGGGCCATTTCGCGATGTATCGGAGACGGCACACGCCGCCTCGACACTGCGCGCCGGCGGCTATGACCCGCGACAGCGCGTGGCCGAGGGTGAAGTATGGGCGGGTGTGTGGGTGTACCTGCCGCTTCCGGCCGCGCGGCCCGTGGTTGAACAGACGCTTGCAAAGCTCAAGGCCGGTGGAATCGATGATGCACTGGAAATGCCTGGCCCGAACGAGGGATCGGTGATATCCCTGGGTCTTTATAGCGAACCGAAACGGGCGCAGACCCGGGTCGCCCAGGCGCAGGCCTTGGGTTTCAATCCCGGCATCGCGGATCGCAAGCGTAGCGGCAACGTGTATTGGATCGACATTGATTTGAAGCCCACGGACGGTTTGCTGAATCCCTCCGACCTGCAAGGGGAGTCGGGCCGCATCGTTCGACTAGAGGTCAAAGCATGCCCCTCTGCCGGCGGTCAGTCATGAACGCGCGCACGGCGATGCTGAAAATCTTGGCCGCAATCGGTGCGCTTATCGGCTATGGATGTCTTGCTGTATTTCTCTATGTGATCGGCACGCAAATCTACAAATGGTTTCGCGATGGAGAGTGGACCCGCATTGGCTTAGGCGAGGGGATTCGAGTGGTGCTCGAGCACTGGGGCGTGCAGGATGGCGGTGCCGGCAGGCTTGCCGGTTTTTTGCAGTGGTGGGAATCGCCAGCGACTTGGTTGGGATTGCACAAGGTGCTCGAGGTCGTTCCGGCGTCGTTGGCGTTATTCCTGCTGAGTATCGTCGGCAACAGCCTGTTCATTTATTGCCAAGATCGGCTGCGCCAAAACCAGCTGAGCCAAGACCCGCCGCTCGCCGCGTCCCGTGCGAACTGAAGATACTATTAAGCGCATGCAGACATTCCGAAACATCCGTCCTCCGCGTACCTCGCGCCTGCCGTCGTTGTGCTGGGCATTGCTCTGTATTTTGCTGGCCACGCAAGGGCTGGCGGTTGCCCTACTATCACCGTGCGGTACTACGGAAGCCGCTTCGAGCGTGGAGTCCCTTATGCCGGGGATGAGCGCTCATGACTTAACCGCGTGCCCCCATTGCCATTCTCAATCCCACGGCCACAGCTGCTCAAGTTCGCATGGCTGCAATGCTCAGCTAGCGGCAGTAAGAGCCCTGTCGGTGTCAGTGCGTGTCAGGCACATTCAGTCCGCTGTGCTCGCGACTGCGCTTCCCGGCATCGCAACCCTTGCTTTTGATCCGCCTCTCAGACCTCCACCCGCCTAAGTAACCTCGCCACACTTTGCGCGTGGCTTTAAGGATTGCTCTCGCTCGTGCACGTCGGTGTCCGAGCATTTCCGGCCTTTGGAGTTCGTATGAAATTCTCAGCTTCGCGAGGGGGCATCACCAACATCGCCAGGCGCCGCTTGGTGCAAGGATTTGCCTTTAGTGGTGCGGCAGCGGCCTCGGGCCTCGCTTTCCTGCCCTCTTCAAGTCGTGCGCAAAACGCCTTCAGCGCGAAGGGGACGCAAACTTTGAGCGGCACCGAATTTGATTTGACCGTGAGGGATACGCCCATGAATTTTAGTGGGCGTGCGACCCGGGCCACTTCGATCAACGGCAGCGTTCCGGCGCCGGTCTTGCGCTGGCGAGAGGGCACGACCGTCACCATTCGGGTGCACAACCGCCTTTCCACGTCGAGTTCGATTCACTGGCACGGCATTATTTTGCCTTTCGACATGGATGGCGTCCCCGGAATCAGCTTTCCCGGCATTCCCGCCGGAGAGACCTTCACATACCGCTTCCCGGTCCTCCAGAGCGGCACTTACTGGTACCACGGCCACACTCGGTTTCAGGAACAGACCGGGCTTTACGGCGCGATCGTCATCGAGCCGGCAGCGGGTGAGCCAATCCATGCGGATCGCGACCACGTCGTTCTGTTGAGCGACTGGACCGACGAAAACCCCGAGCATGTTTTCATGACGCTCAAGCAGATGAACGATTTTTATAACTTTCAATTGCCCACTGCCCGGGATTTTGCACGCGACGCTTCCTCGACGGGCGTCAGAGCCGCACTGGCCAAGCGGCGCATGTGGAACCAGATGCGCATGAATCCAACCGATTTGGGCGATGTTTCCGCGTCAACCTATACCTACCTCATCAATGGCGCATCTCCGTCCGGTAATTGGACCGGCATTGCGAGGTCCGGCGAGCGCGTACGCCTGCGCCTCATCAACGGCTCTTCATCGACTTTCTTCGACGTGCGCATTCCCGGCCTTAAGATGACGGTAATCAGCGCCGACGGCCAGGCCCTCGATCCGGTGACCGTCGAGGAGATCCGCTTAGGTGTAGCTGAAACTTACGATGTGATCGTGGAGCCGCAAGATGATCGCGCGTACACGATTTTTGCGCAGTCCATGGATCGCTCAGGATACGCACGCGCAACCTTAAGCCCGATGCCCGGCATGGAAGCCGAAGTCCCGCCGCTGGATCCCAAGAGCTGGCTGAGCATGGCCGACCTGGGCTTGTCGCACATGGGGACGGCCGGGCATGTGGCCGCGCAAAGCATGCGGGCGATGCCAGGAATGGACATGAACAGCAAAGATCCGTCCATCGATATGCGCGTGATGAACCCTTCGCGGGCGCTCGATGATCCGGGCCCCCGCTTAAGGGATAACGGCCGGCGTGAACTGACCTATGCTGATCTGCACACCATCGGCGGCTCCCATGACCCGCGGGCAGCCGCGCGCGAAATTCACTTGCGCCTCACCGGCAACATGCAGCGCTTCATTTGGGGCTTTGATGGGAAAAAATTCTCCCAAAGTGAGCCGCTGCATTTCGATCATGGCGAACGCCTGCGCATCGTGCTATCGAACGACACGATGATGGCCCACCCGATTCATCTGCACGGCATGTTCGGCGAATTGGAAGCCGCCGATGGTGAGGTGCTGGTGCGCAAACACACTTTCATCGTGCAACCCGGTAAACAATTAAGTTATCTGGTTACCGCAGATAACCCGGGCCAGTGGGCCTACCACTGTCATCTGCTCTATCACATGGAAGCCGGCATGTTCCGCGAAGTCGTGGTCGCATGAAGAGCGACGCACCAAGTGCTTTCTTGTGTATTTTCGCGGCGCTCGGCGGCTCGGCCGCCATGGCACAGGCTCCGCCCGAAACCCACGCGCCGGATCCGTCCATCGAACGTCCCGCGGCCAGTCAGCATGCCACGCCGCCCATGATGCCCGGCATGGACTCGGACATGGATGATGCCGGCATCCACCACCTCATTTGGGTCGAGAACCTGGAAGGCGTATACGGCGCCAAAAATGGCGGCGCGTGGGACGCGCAAGCCTGGTTAGGTGGGGATTTCGACAAGCTCTGGATCAAGAGCCAAGGCTCGACGCTCGCGGGCAAGACGCAAGACTCAAAGGTCGAGATACTGTGGGCACACGCCATACTGCCGTTTTGGGACACCCAGTTCGGGGTGCGACATGATTTTAGCGGCGGTCCTGATCGCGAATGGGCAGCATTCGGTGTTCAAGGCATAGCTCCCTATTGGTTTGACCTTGAACTCACAGGCTATGTCGGGGAACAGGGACGCACCGCCGTGCGCGCCAAAACAGAATACGACTTGTACCTCACGCAGCGCCTCATTCTCAAACCCGAAATCGAACTAAACGCCTACGGCAACCCCGATCGAGCGCGCGACATCGGCGCGGGCTTGAGCGACGGCCAATTTGCGCTGCGCTTACGCTATGAGTTCACGCGCCGCTTCGCCCCGTATGTCGGTTACGTCTACGAGCGCAAGTTTGCAGGTTCCGCAAGTCTTGCGCGCCAGGACGGTGATGCTGCGATTGACCATCGCGCCGTCGCGGGAATGCAGCTCTTCTTTTGACCGCGCCTCAGACATAGCTGCCTTGGGCCAGTCCTCTTAAGGCTACACTGGCGGCTCGGCTCCCTTACAGCGAGGTTTCAGCATGCGTGGACTGCAGATCTTAGGCGCGGTGTTGATTGTGGGGGGATTGTTCGTCCTCATCAGGTCGCCGTCTTACTCCAGCGAAAAGAGCGTGCTCAAAATCGGCGATGTCGAGGCCAAAGTTTCGCAGGAACATGTGATACCCCCGTGGGCTGGGGGTATCGCAGTCGCGGCGGGGGTGGTTCTCATTTTTGCGGCTCGCAGGTCATCTAAATAGACCGGCGCGGCGCTGTGTGCGATAGCGAACATACTGCCTTTGCGGTTCGGCGTATAATGGAGGCATCGTTAGGCGTGACCAAGAGGACGGTTCGCGGCGAAATTCAACCCGCAATGGAGTTTTGTGATCGCCATCCCCAGCGACCCTCGTACCAACAGATTGCTGGCAGCCTTGCCGGACACCGAATGGGATCGCTGGCAACCTCACTTGGAGGCGGTCACCCTACCGCTGGGACAAGTGCTCTACGAGCCCGGGGCGACCTTAAGCCACGTCTACTTTCCAACGAATGCCATCGTCTCACTGCTGTACGTCATGGAGAATGGCGCGTCGGCTGAAATCGCCGTCGTTGGATTCGAGGGCATTGTCGGAATCTCGTTGTTCATGGGCGGGGAGTCCACCCCTAGCCGCGCCGTCGTGCAAAGCGCGGGGGACGGTTTTCGCCTGCGAGCGGCATTAATGAAGGAGGAGTTTAACCGCACGGGTCCCGTGCTTCACTTGCTGCTGCGCTACACCCAAGCGCTGATCACCCAGATGGCGCAGACAGCGGTCTGCAACCGGCATCACTCTTTGGATCAGCAACTGTGCCGTTGGCTGCTCTTGAGCTTGGACAGATTACGGGACAACGAATTGGTCATGACGCAGGAATTGATTGCGAACATGCTGGGCGTGCGCCGCGAAGGAGTGACCGAAGGGGCGATGAAACTCCAGCAAGATGGCCTCATTCGCTACGCGCGCGGTCATATCACGGTGCTCGATCGCGCTGGGCTTGAACAGCGCACCTGCGAATGCTACGCGGTGGTCAAAAAGGAATACGACAGGCTGTTGCCGCTGTCCCTCGCTATATAGTCCCGCCGCTGAGCCACTATGTTCGGTGGCAGACAGTGAAGATGCGCAATTGCGTGGATACTCGCCCCATGGCGGGATTTCAGAATCACCTGATCAAATTGCTGCCGCGAGCAGCGAAGCGGGCATTGCTTGCCCTTTGCGAACCGGTTGATCTGGTGTTGGCCGAGCGGCTATGCGTGAGCGGCGAGAAGCCGCGTTATGCGTACTTTCCTGTCAATGGCATTATTTCATTGGTGACGGAAATCGACGGCAAGCCGGTGCTGGAGGTCGGCATGGTCGGCCGCGAAGGCATGGTGGGCGCGGAATTGATATTAGGCGTGCTGCGCTCGCCTCTGCATGCTGTGGTGCAAGGCCCCGGAAAGGCATGGCGCGTTCCCAGTGCTGCCTTTCGACGGGAATTGGCCGGCAATCCCGCGCTGCGGCGCTGCCTCGACCGCTATCTGTATGTGCTCATGGCCCAATTCGGTTCCTCGGCGGCGTGCCTGCGATTTCACCTGATTGGGCCCCGTCTCGCCCGGTGGCTGCTGATGATGCACGATCGCGCCCATTCTGACGGTTTCCAAGTGACGCACGAGTTCCTGGCATACATGCTCGGCGTGCGCAGGGTAGGCATCACCTCGGCAGCCGGCTACCTGCAACGCGGAAAACTCATTAAATATCGGCGCGGCCAACTCGTCGTGCTTGATCGAAAGGGTCTTGAAGCTGAAGCTTGCGGATGTTATGTCGCCGATCGGCTCACGTACTCAGCGCTTCTCGGTTAAATTAGCGCGCTAATTTTTTGCGCATCACGCGCAACTCACGCCGGCGCGCCGCACTAATCTTTGGGTATGAGAGCTGCAGCGCTTCCACAGTGTCGAGCACGATACGTGAAACGATGAGGCGCTCATTTCGCTTATCGTCCGCAGGCACGATGTACCAGGGTGCCTCCTTACTGCTGGTGGCGCTTAAGGCCTTCTCGTAAGCCTTCATGTAGTGCTTCCAATACTTTCGCTCCTCCACATCGTCGTCGCTGAACTTCCAGTTCTTCTGCGGAGTGTCGATGCGCGCGAGGAAGCGCTTGCGCTGCTCCTCTTTCGACAGATGTAGAAAAAATTTGACTACTTTCGTGCCGTTGCGAAGCAGGTGGCTCTCAAAATCCCGTATGGATCGATAGCGATCCTGCCAAATCGATTTCTCCTCGATCGCATCATCGGGTACGCCTTCGGCACGCAAAATCTCCCGATGTACGCGCACAATCAACACCTCTTCGTAATAGGAGCGATTAAATATGCCGATTTGTCCGCGCTCCGGCAAATTGAGCTCGCAGCGCCATAGAAAATCGTGCTGCAGCTCCTGAACGCTTGGATGCTTGAAGCTGGTGACACGGCAACCTTGTGGATTGACCCCCGACATGACGTGGCCGATGACGCCGTCTTTTCCGGCGGCGTCCATGGCCTGGAAGATGAGCAGAAGCGCATAGGAATCGGATGCGTACAACAGCCGTTGCTGCTCGCTCAACTCGCTTATATGGGCAGCTAAAATATCTTTGTAGTGCGCTGCTGATTTGTAGGCGGGTTGGATGTTTGTCGGCCAGCGCTTAAGATCGACCGTCGAGTCGGGTTCGACGAAAAATTCCCGCGACTTAATAGGCATCTCGGGCCTCTACTAGGGGTAAGCGCTTTCTGACATCCGCTCTGTGCGGTCGCGTACAGCATATCCTAGGATGTACGCGCAGTATGCGCTGGCGAACAACAAGGAATTAAACAATGCCCACCCAACGCCTGCGGCGTGCAAGTTTTTTGTTATTTGTCTTCGTGCTCACTACCGGCGGTACCTTTAGTGCCGCCGCAGCGGACATAGAATTGCCGGCACTCAACAACCCGCCGAGCAACGAACACCACGCGGGCAAAATGCTGTGGGCCGACCTGGTGACGCCGGATCTCAACGCCGCCGAGAAATTCTACGGCGCACTGTTTGGTTGGAGCTTCCAGCGAATTCGGCCGGGCGGTGCCGACTATGCAGTCGTCATGCTCGATGGGCGCCCCATCGGGGGAGTGCTGGCACGGCCGATGCCATCCGGCGAGCGCCATCAGCCGGCTTGGTTGACTTTTATGGCGGCGGCTGATGCCGACGCGGCCAAAAAAGTGGCGGTGGCTCACGGCGCCAAAGTGTTGGCGGATTGCAAAAGCTATCCGATGCGCGGTCGGCAATGTGTGATATCGGATCCGGAGGGCGCCGTGTTCGCCATTCTGGCCTCGAGCAGCGGGGATTCCCCCGATTACCTGCCGGTGATAGGTGAATGGATATGGAGCTCGCTGCATGCCAAGGACGCCGGCAGCGAGGCCGCGTTCTATCAGGAATTGTTTGGATTCGATGTCTTTGAGGCGTAAAGCTCGGACGACGCGGAACATCTGATCCTATCGACCGACGACTATGCTCGCGCCAGCGCGAATGGGCACTCGTCCGGCTCTGCCCACCGGCATTCGCATTGGCTCAACTTCGTACGGGTCCAGAGTGCGGCGCAAACGGCTGCCAAAGCGACCGCCATGGGCGGCCATGTTTTGGTCGAGCCGCGCGTTGACCGCCACGGCGGCATGCTCGCCGTCTTGGCCGATCCGGCTGGAGCCCCGTTCGGCGTCATGGAGTGGAGCGAGAGCGACACCAAGGCGGAGCCGAAATGAGCACACTACGCAGTCGCCTGATGGCCGCAGGATTTGGAGCGATGTGCTTGACCGTGCTGTTTGCCTGCGCCGTTTCCGGATATGGCGGGGACTACGGCGATGGCGTGGGCTACGTCGGCGGTTACTACGAGCCGTATGGCTACGATTACGGAGGTTGGGGCGGTTCATACTGGGTAGGTCCTGGGCGGTGCTGCGAGGGCGGGCGCGATGGACGCGGTGGTGATCGTGGCGGCTATCGCGGCGGCTATCGCGGCGGGCATGCGCCGGCGTATCGAGCCGCACCCGGCGGCCGCTCGGCGCCGTCAATTCCCAGCCGGTCCCGGGGTCACTAAAGACCTGGTGTACCATCGGCAAGATCGATAAGTACTTGCCGAGGTGATCTTGCTCGAGCTTCCTTTGCCTGGCGCACCGCATACGCGCCGGATCTTGCTGGCCAGCATGATCGGCACCACCATCGAGTTCTACGATTTCTACATCTATGCCACGGCGGCAGTGCTGGTGTTTCCTAAGTTGTTCTTCCCAAAGGGCGATCCGGCCACAGCGACGCTGCAATCATTGGCTACGCTGGCTCTGGCATTCTTTGCACGGCCGCTGGGCTCGGCGATTTTCGGCCATTTTGGCGATCGGGTCGGAAGAAAGACGACCTTGGTCACCGCCTTGATGACTATGGGCATTTCGACCATCTGCATCGGCTTGTTGCCCACATATGCATCTATCGGTATTTACGCCCCGCTGCTGCTGGCGCTGTGCCGCGTAGGCCAGGGTCTCGGATTAGGCGGCGAATGGGGCGGAGCGGTGTTGCTCGCCACCGAGAACGCACCCCTGGGCAAGCACGGCTGGTACGGCATGTTTCCGCAGCTTGGCGCACCCTTGGGACTGATCTTCTCGATCGGCGCATTCCTCTTGATAGGCAACCGCTTGACCGAGGCACAACTGTTCAGCTGGGGCTGGCGCGTGCCATTCTTGGCGAGCGCGGTGCTCGTCGCGGTGGGCCTTTACATACGGCTGCAGCTGGTCGAAACCCCGGCCTTCCAACGCAGCATCGCGCAAGGTGAAAGGGTACGGGTACCCTTCGCGGTCACATTTGCAAAATATCCCGCGCAACTTTTCTTGGGCACGCTGGGGTCCACCACCACTTTTTTGGTGTTTTATCTTGCTAACATTTTCGCCCTGAACTGGGCGACCCAATCTTTGGGCTTCCCCCGTCAGCCATTTTTGGTCATGCAAATGATAGCCGCGGTGTTTTTTGGTTTGATGATTCCTGTCGCGGGCTCGCTCGCCGACCGCATCGGCGGGCGCAACATTTTGATCATCGTCACGCTGCTCATCATCGCCTTTGGCTTTGCGTTTCAACCGTTGCTGGGCCGGCATGAGACGGCGGCCGTGTTCGTGTTTTTGGCGTGCGGATTTAGTTTGAGCGGACTCTCGTACGGTCCGCTGGGCAGTGCACTGGCGACCCTGTTTCCCACGCCGGTTCGCTACACCGGCACTTCCCTTGCGTTCAATCTCGCCGGCATTTTAGGCGCATCGCTTGCCACACCCATTGCAACCTGGCTGGCGCAACATTACGGATTGGCTTACGTCGGGTATTATTTATCGGCGGCCGGCTTCATGACGCTCGTCGCTCTGCTGCTGATTAGGGATGAAAAAAAATGACTTACCACAAATTGACGATCGCGGCTTCATGCTTAAGTGCACTTTTTTTGCTGGGGCTTATGCCAGCCAACGCCGACGACTACGACGCAGCGGTCGTGCACCCTGGCCGCCCGGCGGAGGATTCGGCACGCGATGTGCTCGATCACCCTGCAGAAATGCTGCGTCTCGCGGGCATCCGCTCCGGCATGAAAGTCGCCGACGTACTCGCGGGAGATGGGTACTACAGTGAACTGCTGAGCTATGTCGTGGGCCCGAAGGGTCAGGTGTTGATGATCAACAATCTTGCGTTCGACAATTGGAGCCAGCCGGGGTTGCAGAACCGGCTGGCGGCCAAGCGCCTAACCAACGTGACGCATGAAACGGTCGATCTTAACGATATGAAACTGGCCCCTGCGAGTCTGGATGCCGTTCTACTGGTCAAGGTCTATCACGATTTGTACTGGGTGGGTGAACCCGGGAAGAGTCCCTGGCCGAAGATCGACGCCGGCGGCGTGCTCGATCAATTATCAAAAGCGCTCAAACCCGGCGGTATCCTGCTGCTGATTGACCATTCGGCCAAAGCCGGCCGTGGAAACTCCGATGCAGGCGAGTTGCACCGTATCGAAGAAGCCTTTGCGGTGAGGGATTTCACCGCGCACGGATTTAAAGTCGTCGCGAAGAGCGATGTGCTGCGAAGACCGGATGATGCGCGGGATCTCATCAGCTACAAAGGCCCGGCGTTCGGCAAGACAGACCGCTTCGTGCTGGTGTTCCACAAGGTGTGACGCGCCTCAGACGAGCGAGTTCAGCCAGCGCGCCATGCTCGAGGAATCCATGGCGCCTGAATGACGCGCAATCTCCTTGCCTTTTCGAAAAACGATCATCGTGGGAATTGCGCGGATGTTGAACCGCGCTGCCGGCGCCGGTTCGTCCTCGGTATTCAACTTGGCGAATCGCAGTTTGGGTTCCATCTGGCGGGCCGTGCCTTCATAGAAAGGCGCCATGGCTTTACAGGGGCCGCACCACGGAGCCCAAAAATCCACCACCACGGGCAGATCGCTGCGGCCAAGGTGTTTGTCGAAATTGGCGGCCGTCAATTCAACCGGTTTGCCCTGAAACAGAGGCGAATGACACTTAGGACAGCGGGGCGCATCTTTAAGCCGATCGCTCGGCAGCCCCACAACGGAATCGCAGTGTCCGCATACCACTTCTGTGCGCTCGTTCATGATTTCACCTATTTAGGTTGAGCAACCAAGATGAGGAAACTGTCGGCAACGACGTTCGCGCGGGGCCTTGGCTGTTCTTCAGTCGCCGCGGGCGGGGGCCCGAACTGCGCGGCAGCGAGGTAAATCTTGTGTGTCACCGGATCAAGCGCCATGGTGCGGGCGCTGACCTGCGTCGTCACGGTGGCGACGACCCGATATTCGTTGGGCGAATCTTGGTGAATCACCGTCAGGGTGCCGTCGATGCCGTTGGAGCTGAATACCAGGGCGAGCTCCGGGTCGTACACGGTTGCGTCGGAGCCTCGGCCGATGACGATTTGGGCGATGGACTTGCCCGAAACTGAATCGGTCACGGCCATGACTTGATTTGCGCACACAGAAAACAGCCTATGGTTGGCGACATCGAAAGCCAGTCCGGTCGGGTTTGCACATTCTTTCAACGGCCAATTGGCTCTCACCGCGAGGGATTTGGCATCGATGAGAACCAACCTGCCGGGTGCGCTGTTGATATTCACATAGACATGTCCGACGCCATCGGTGGCCATCAGCTCCGGCGGCCCCGGTAGCTGCACGGTGCCCACGACTTGCAGGGTGCCCGCGTCGATTACGGAGATATTCGCGCTTTCGCGATTACCGGCAAAAATATGGTTTTGCTGTGGCTCATACAGTATGGAATCCGGCGAGAGCCCTGATACCGGCACCTCTTGTATGACGCGCAGCGTGTCGAGTTCGAACACCGAGACCGTATTGGTTCGGCCGTTGGTGGTGAAGCCGCGCTTCAATGACGGCACGAAGGCAATGTCATGGACGCCCGCGGTACGAGGAATGCTGCCCACCAGTTTGCCGCTGACGGTTTCGACCACGTCGACCCGTTCGTCGCGTGTGACAAACAATCGGGCGGCGTTCGCTTCCAATTCCAAGCGGTCCCAGCCGCCGCTTCCCCCCAACCGCCATGATTTCGCTACGGTGTAATCCGCCGCGGGGATGGGTGAGGTGTCGGCCAGTGCGATCGCGGCCGCCAATGGCACAGCGCACGCAGCGAGCATGAAGGAATTGCGCAGCATCATGAGCCCTTGCCATCCGATGTGCTTAGTGTACCGATTGTCGTGCGGGGCTGCAGTGCAGGCTTCATAATAACATTTCCGCATCACGAATTACCCAAACAACACTTCACGGGGAGGGACGCGTCACCGATGATGCGCCCCTTAAGTCAATGGTGGATCGGGAGAATGGGATGTTAATTCGGTTAGCGGCGGCTGCAGGCATCGGCGCCATTTCCATGCAGGTGAGCAGCTTCGCTGCAACCACATCTGCGGCCGCGGGCGGCGAGGCTGGTGCGCTGGAGGAGGTTGTGGTGACCGCCCAGCGGCGCGAAGAGTCCGCCCAAGATGTCGGCATTGCCGTGTCGGTGCTATCGGGCGAGAGTCTCGCCGACAAGTCGATCACCTACGTGAACGATTTGCAAAATGCGGTCCCAAGCCTTCAAGTAGAGCCGGCTTTCGGCAGCAGCCAGCCCAACTTTCGTTTGCGGGGAGTGGGGTTCATCGACTACACCTCGAACAACACCTCGCCTGTCGGCGTGAGTCTGGACGGCGTGGCTTTTGCGCTGCCCATCCAAACCCAAGGCCAATTGTTCGACATCGATCGCGTGGAAGTGCTGCGTGGGCCCCAAGGGACGTTGTACGGACGCAATACCACAGGGGGCGAGATCAACTTCATCAGCAATCGGCCCACCGCTGAAACCCATGCGGGATTCATGCTGGAATACGGCTCGCACAACGAAGTCGATGCCGATGGATTCGTTTCTGGCAGTATCGCCGGAGGCTTGACGGGAAGGCTGTCGGTGGCTACCGAGCAGGGCGGCGCGTGGCAGCGCAATCGGCTCACGGGCCAATCCTTGGGCGATAAGGACAAAGTCGCCGTTCGAGGACAATTGCAATGGGATCCCGCCGATGCGCTTGATTTTCGTCTCGGCATGCATTGGGCGCAAGACAAGTCGGACGAGCAGGGGCTGTATTTGCTGAAGCCATTTACGCCGGGCAGCGGGCCGCCGGCGATACCGGCAGACACCTCCCGGTATGCCACAGGCTGGGCGCTCAATCCCGCCTTTGCCAAGCTCATCGGCCTAAATGCCGGCTCCAAGCCAGGCCTCAATAACGGCAACAACGGTGTGGATCTGACGGCTAACATCGATTTTGGCGACGCCAAGCTCACCAGCATCACGGCGTATAACAAGCTCATCAGGCGCGAATACGCCGACTGGGACGCCACGCAATTCGATGATTCCGACGAATACCTCAACAGCGATTTCAATGTGTTCTCCCAAGAGCTGCGCCTGGCCTCGACCGGCAGCGGCGCATGGCAATGGGTGACGGGGGTTTTTTATTCCAACGAAGATCTTCACGAGAATTTCTATTCCGACCTGACTGACCGGCTGGGCGGCATAGCGATCACGAATTACGAGCAAGTGGTGAATTCCGTCGGCGTCTTTGCGCAGGGCAGCTACCAATTTACCGACACGTTGAAGGCAACGCTCGGCGCGCGCGAGGATCACGAGAGCCGCGAAATGAAGGGCCTCAATACGGCCTTTCTGCCGTTTGCGCCATCACTGACAGGCGGCGCGCTTGGCGGAGGAATCACTTCGAATTTGCCGTCGGGCAAAGCCGAACTCGACTACAAACCGGCTAACGATACGCTGATGTATGGAAGCATCAGCCGCGGCATCAAATCCGGTGGCTTTACGGCGCACAACACGACAACGACCGCACTTGCGGTCCCCTTCGCCCCCGAGAAACTCACGGCCTACGAACTTGGCGTGAAGTCCGATCTGACGCGCACGCTGCGCATAGACGCAGCAGTTTATTACTATCGATACAAGGATCAGCAAATTCTAGGCAAAGTGTTCGATGAGGTATCAAAGTCCTTCATTGGCCGGTTCGTCAACGCCAATTCGCGCATCAGCGGCGGCGAAGTGGAATTGGAATGGCGGCCCGTTTCGGCGCTGTCGATTTCTCAGTACGCGGGATTCGTTGAGGGCTACTACACGAGCCCGTTGTTCGACGGCGTCGCGACGCCCGGCCGTCCCCAAGGCACCGACTATGACGGCCGCCCCGAGAGCATTCCGAAGTGGAGTTACGGCGGCGATGCGAGTTACACCTTTCACCTGGGCGCCTACAATCTCACCGCCGAATCCAACTATAGTTTCCACGACACCTACAGCCAGTTCTTCCTGCTCGGCAGCAATGACTTCACCATCCCCAAGTATTGGCTCGCCAATGCGAACTTGACGTTTGCGCCGGCATCGGGCGGCCCGTGGACCGTGGCGTTGTGGGGACGAAACATTTTCGACAAAGCCTACGACATTACCCGCAATTTTTTCTTGCCGAGCAGCGAGGTCGCCCTCGCCGGCGAGCCGACAACGGTGGGCATTCGACTGACGTATAAATACTAGGAGACTGGAGTGCGCATTATTCTCGGCGTCCTGCTCGTCATGGTGGTCCTGATCGTTGGCGCGTGGCTCAAGCTTCGCGGCCCCGATATCCCATTTGAGGCGTTGGAGGCCAAGTATGCCGGGGCTCATTCACACTTCGTCGATCTGCCGGGCGGTTATCACGTGCATTATCGCGATGAGGGCGATCCGGCATTGCCGCTGCTCGTGTTGCTGCACGGTTTCGGGGACTCCTTCACGGCCTGGGAAGGGTGGGTGCGGGTATTGAAAACGCAGTTCCATATCATGAGCGTGGACTTTCCCGGTCATGGCTTGACGCGCGCACCGCAGGGCAGCCAATTGAACGCCGAGGCCTTGGCGGACTTTGTAGATGCGTTCGCGACGACCCTCGAGCTGCCGACATTTGCGGTGGCGGGCAACTCCATGGGCGGCGGTGCCGCCTGGCAGCTCGCGGTGCGCCATCCGCAGCGAGTCAATGCGCTGATTCTGGTCGATGCGGCCGGCTTTCCCAATGACAAACCGCCCGGCGCGGTGCCGTTGGCCTTCAAGATTCTTCGATATCCTATCGGCCGAACGCTCTTGAGCAAAATCGACAGCCGGCCGCTGATTGAAGAGGGCCTAAAGACGGACGTGTACGACAAGTCCTTGATTACTCCATTGGTGGTGGATCGCTGGTCGGAATTTCAGCGCGCGCCGGGGCATCGCCAGATTCTTATGGGCATTAATATGGGATCGCCTGCCAACACTGCTGAGTTGCTGGCCACCATCAAAGTGCCGACCTTGATCTTGTGGGGAGAGAACGATCCGCTCATCGAACCTAATGCCGCGAAGAAGTTCGCGGCGGCGATACGGGCATCGCAAGTGATCATGTATCCCCACGTCGGGCACTTGCCGCAGCTGGAAATTCCGGACCGTTCAGCCTCCGACGCGGCGGCATTTCTCGAGGCTCACGAGGGGGTTAAACAACCAGCTGCGGTATCATCGGCGCATGCAGCGAGATTACTTAGGCAATGAGATCACCGGCCACAGCGACGGCACGTTGCGCGGGATCGATGATTTCATCGTAGGATTTCTGGCGTATGAGACGCGCGCCGAGGAGATTCTCCCCGCTGCGGACGCGGATACGGACTCTTGCATGGCAAACGTCTATGCGGGAATGCTCTGGATGCTGCTCGAGGCTCCGCAAGCGGCGTCGCGTGCCGCGAAGTATGTGATCGCCGCTGAGCGCGCCGCGCCGCTGGCGACGCGGCGTGAGCAACTCAACGCGGGCATGTTGCGAGGTTGGGTCGATGATGATCTCGCGCGAACCATTCGGCTCTGCGACCAGATCTCCGATGAATTTCCCCGCGATCTTGCCATCGTCAAGCTCCATCAGTACTTTGAATTCAATCGCGGCAACGCGCCGGAAATGCTGCGAATCCCTCTCAAGGTCGCGGCGGCAAACCAGGACGTCCCGTATGTCCACGGCATGATGGCGTTCGGCTATGAACAATGCCACCTGCTCGATCAGGCTGAATACGAGGCGCGGGCAGCGCTTGCGATGCAGCGCAAGGAGCCGTGGGCACAGCATGCGCTCGCCCACGTGTTGCTGACACGCGGCAGCATGGACGAGGGCGCACGTTTTTTGGAGGACATGGCGGGCACGTGGTCGGGTCTCAATTCCTTCATGCTCACGCACATCTGGTGGCATTTGGCGTTGTTCTATATCAGCCAGGGACGCGATCAAGAAGCCATCGCCGTTTACGATCGGCATTGCTGGGGGATCGCCAAGGACTATTCGCAGGATCAAGTCGGGGCCATCTCGTTGCTGGCGCGTTTGGAGATAGCCGGCATTGATGTCGGATCGCGTTGGCAGGATGTGGGCGATCATCTCGCGGCGCGCGCCGAGGACACGGTGCAGCCATTTTTGACGCTGCAATACGTGTACGGCTTGGCGCGCGCCGGCCGCCCGCAAGCGCAGACGTTGTTGGAATCGGTTCGCCGCCAGGCACAGCGTGCTCCCAAATTCAGCCGCGCGGTGTGGGCTGAGGTGGCGCTGCCCGCCTGTGAAGGTCTCTATGCCCATGCGCGGGGAGACTACGATCATGCGTGGCATCGGCTTGGGTCAGTTTTGCCGCGGCTCGCGGAAGTCGGCGGCAGTCACGCGCAGCGCGATCTATTCGAGCAAATTTTGCTGGACTCCGCGCTCAAGGGGGGACGAGTGGTCGCCGCCCAGCAGATGCTGGAGCTGAGGCGCGGCGCAGATCCTGACGGCGTGCCGGTCAACGGGACGCTCGCGTGGGTCTATACCAGGCTGGGCTTGCCGGCCTTGGCTGACCAGGCGCAAAGCCGAGCCGCATCCACCCGCGCCCGGCACCCCTCGAGGATCCCATGAACCCGGATCCCACGGAAAATCTATTCAAGGTGATCGAGTCGCGCCGCGACGAGCTGGTCGACTTAACGCAGGCGCTGATTCGCTTCCCGACGGTCAACCCGCCGGGCGAGGCGTATCAACCCTGCGCCGAATTCATCGGCCGGCGCTTGAAGGAGCGGGGCTTCGCGGTCGAGTATGTGCGCGCGGCGGGCACTCCCGGCGACAACGACCTCCATCCGCGCATCAATGTCATCGCGCGACGGACAAGCGGGCGCGGACCTTGCGTGCATTTCAACAGCCATATCGATGTGGTGCAGCCCGGCGCCGGATGGACCATGGATGCGTTTGCCGCGCTCGTCAAGGAGGGCAAGGTGTTCGGGCGGGGCGCCTGCGACATGAAAGGCGGCCTCGCCGCATCCATCATCGCCGTCGAGGCATTGATCGATTCGGACGCCAATCTGCCGGGCACTCTGGAGATCTCCGGGACGGTCGATGAGGAGTCGGGCGGTTACGGCGGGGTGCATTACCTCGCGACGCGCGGTTGGTTCTCGGCGCCTCGCGTCGATCACGTCATCATCCCTGAGCCGCTCAATGTCGATCGCGTGTGTATCGGACATCGCGGCGTCTGGTGGGCGGAGATCGAGACGCGCGGCCGCATGGCCCATGGGTCGATGCCGTTCTTGGGCGACTGCGCGGTGCGCCATATGAACGCCTTTATCGATCGCTTGGAGCGCGATCTTTACCCCAAGCTCGCCGCGCGGCGCACCGACATGCCCGTGGTGCCTTCGGGCGCTCGCCATTCGACCCTCAACATCAATTCCATCCACGGCGGCCAGGCTGAATCCGCAGGCTATCCTGCTCCCTGCGTTCCCGACTCTTGCCGCCTGGTGATCGACCGCCGTTTGTTGATTGAAGAGACTATGGACAGCGTCAAAGGTGAGATACGCGACATGCTCGATGGGCTGACCCGCGAGCGAGAGGGCTTCACCTATGAGCTGCGCGACATTTTCGAGGTGCTGCCTATCATGGCCGATCGCAATGGCCCGGTCGCGCGCGGCACCGCGGCGGCCATCCGCCGCGTGATGGGCCGCGACGCCGAATTCGTTTGCTCGCCCGGGACCTACGACCAGAAGCACATCGACCGCATCGGCAAATTGCGCGACTGCATTGCGTATGGCCCAGGAATTTTGGATCTCGCCCACCAACCGGACGAATATGTGCTCATTGAAGATATGGTGAATTCCGCAAAGGTGATGGCGATGGCGGCCAGATCGCTGCTATTCGGTACGGCGTGAACTCGAGTTCCCCTGTCGCGCCCGGCCGTCTCGTGCTGGCAGCGATGCTACTCGTGGCCGGCATATTGCCGCTCAACGTCACGGCCGCTCGCGCCGGGCAGCGAGTCATCATCGGCACACAGCTCGAACCGCCGATTCTCGATCCAACCGCCAATCCCGCTGCGGCCATCTCCGAAATGCTGTACGACAATGTCTATGAGGGCTTGGTGCAATTCGCTGCGGACGGCTCGGCGCTGCCGAAGCTGGCTCTAGCCTGGGACGTGTCGGAGGATGGCTTAACCTACGTTTTTCACCTGAAGCCCGGTGTGCGTTTTCATGACGGCACGGCATTCGACGCTGCGGTCGCCAAGTTCTCGCTGGACCGCATCACTGCGCCCGGCTCGATCAATCCGCAGCGCTCGCGGTTTAGGGCCGTGCGAGCGGTCGAGGCGCCCGATCCGCTGACCTTGCGTGTGCTGCTCAAGCAGCGTTCCGGCGGACTGCTGCAGTCCCTCGCGTTCGGTTCCGCGGTGATGGTCTCGCCGCATTCGGCAGCCGGCAATGCGCTGCAGCCCATCGGCACCGGTCCGTTTCGGTTTTTACGGTGGCGGCGCGGCGATTCAATCACGCTAGAGCGCAATCCGGATTTTCAAGGCGTGCCGGCGATGCTGGAGCAGGTGACCTTCAAGTTCATCACCGATCCAACCGCGGCTTTCGCCGCCTTGATGGCCGGGGATGTCGATGCGTTTGCGAACTACCCTGCGCCGGAGAGTTTCGCACAGTTCGCAGCGGATCCGCGTTTCGCTGTCTTTGACGGCACCACGGAAATGGAGACAGTGCTCGGTCTCAATGAGCGCAGCGGGCCGTTGCGCAATGTGCTGGTGCGCCGGGCCATCTCTCATGCGCTGGACCGCCGCGCCATCATTGATGGTGCCATGTTCGGCTATGGCACGCCCATCGGCAGCCATTTCCCCCCCGCCAATCCTGCGTATGTCGATCTGACGGGTATGTATCCACACGATGTGAGCAAGGCCAAGCAGCTGCTGGCGGCCGCCGGATATCCGGATGGATTTGCCCTGAGCTTGAAGTTGCCGCCGCCCAGCTACGCGCGCCGCAGCGGCGAGATCGTCGCCGCGCAACTGGCGCAGATCGGGATCCGCGTGCGCATCGAAAATCTGGAGTGGGCGCAATGGCTGGACCAGGTCTACACGCGGCATGACTTCGACATGAGCATTGTCGGACATGCCGAGCCGCTGGATTACGACATTTATGCCCGTGATGATTACTATTTTGGATATTCGGATCCGGATTTCAATGCGCTCATTGCTGCGCTGGACGACACCGTCGAGCCCAATAAACGTACCGAGTTGCTGCAGCAGATTCAGCGCAAGCTGGCCACCGATGCCGTGAATGGATTTTTGTTCCAATATCCGCGGCTGGATATTTGGAATGCGCATTTGCACGGAATCGAGTTCAATAACATGTTGGGCGTGGTGGATGTCTCGCGCGCGCACTTCGAGGGGCCCGCACTCGCGGAGCATAGCGATGAGTTCGGCGTTCGCGCGAGCCGCACAAGGTCCTTGCGCATTGCCGGCTTAGGCGTCCTCGCAGGATCGCTGGTGCTGTCGGGTCTGGTGGCGCGCCGGTTCGGCAGTGCCTACATCGTGCAGCGCGTCGCGGTGCTGCTGGCGACGCTCCTGCTGGCGACGGCTGTCGTGTTCGCCATGGTGCAAATCGTGCCCGGCGATCCGGTGCGTTACATGCTGGGTCTGCAAGCGGATGCCGGCACCGTGGCGGCGCTGCGTCAGCAGCTTGGTTTGGATGAGGCGCCTCTTCACCGCTACTTCTCGTGGATTCAAGGGCTGCTGCACGCGGATTTTGGACTGAGCTATACCTACCGGGTCCCGGTCGATGCTCTGGTTGCGGAACGGCTGCAGGTCTCGATACCGCTGGCTCTGTATGCACTGCTGCTCTCCGCCGCAATCGCCTTTCCGCTGGGCCTGCTGGCTGCCTCCGCCAGAGGGCGGGCGGGCGATGCGATCGTGGGCGCCATCACCCAGCTAGGGTTGGCAGTGCCTAATTTTTGGTTGGGGATGTTGCTGGTGTTGCTGTTTGCGATTCAGCTTCACTGGGTGTCCGCAGGTGGCTTCCCGGGGTGGGAGGCCGGTTTTTGGCCGGCGATGAAGGCGCTGACGCTCCCCGCGATCGCCTTGGCCGCACCGCAGGCCGCGATCTTGGCTCGGGTGCTGCGCGGCGCGCTCATCGATACGCTGCACGAAGACTATATCCGTACCGCACGGGCCAAAGGCGCCGGTGCGCGGCGGCTGCTGTGGCGGCACGCACTTCCCAACGCGCTGGTTCCGGTGTTGACCATCCTCGGCATGCAGTTCTCGTTTCTCCTGGCCGGCGGCGTGATCATCGAAAACGTATTCTTTCTGCCAGGACTAGGACGGCTGGTATTTCAAGCCATTGTGCAGCGGGATTTGATCGTCGTGCAGAGCGTCGTCGTCATCTTAGTTCTTGCAGTGGTGACGGTATCATTCCTGGTCGATCTGGCTTACGCGCTCGTTGATCCTCGGTTGCACGCGGCGGGCGGCGCATGAGACGTTCACCGCGCAATAGCAGCCTGCGGGCTGGCGCCATCATCACCGGATTTTTTGTCGCCGCCGCCTTGCTCGCGCGATTCTGGACTCCTTACGATCCTCGCGCTCTGTCCATCATCGAAAAACTGCAGCCCCCCAGCGCGCATCATTGGTTCGGCACCGATCAGCTGGGCCGAGATGTGCTGTCGCTGGTGATGGTGGGAGCGCAGACTTCCGTGGGCGTCGCGTTGCTTTCGGTGGTCATCGGTGTATTCGTGGGCGTGCCCGTAGGCTTGCTGGCCGCCGCGCGCCGCGGAGCTCTCGATGAGCTGCTGATGCGCGGCAACGATGTCATTTTTGCATTCCCCGCCTTGCTGTTGGCCATCCTGATCACCGCGGTACTGGGACCGGGGGCGGTCAACGCCATCATCGCCATCGGTATTTTCAACATACCCGTGTTCGCGCGAGTCACGCGAGCCGGCGCTTTGCAATTGTGGACGCGAGACTATGCCCTGGCTGCCCGTGTCGCCGGCAAAGGACCTTTGAGAATTTCATGGGAGCACATGCTGCCGAATTTGCTGGGCTTGCTAGCGGTGCAGGGAACGATACAGTTCTCCTTGGGCGTCATCGCGGAGGCGGGCCTGTCGTACGTCGGCTTGAGCGCACAACCACCCACGCCCAGCTGGGGCCGGATGTTGAATGAGGCGCAGACCTTGACCGCTTTGGCGCCCTTCCTGGCGTTATTTCCGGGCTGCGCGGTGCTGCTGTTCGTGCTGGGGCTGAATCTTCTCGGCGAGGGGCTGCGCCGCAACGCCGAGCGTCCAACATGAGCGAATCGTTGTTGGAAATCGATGCCTTGAGCGTGTCCATCGGCGGAAAGCATCTGGTGAAAAACCTGTCGCTCAACGTATCCTCAGGGGAGATTGTTGGCCTCGTGGGTGCCTCCGGCTCAGGAAAATCGCTCACAGCGCTCGCCATCATGCAACTTCTGCCCGAGTCGGCGGCAACAACAGGACTGGTACGCCTGCGCGGTGAGCCGCTGACGGGGCAGCCAGAGGCGCTGATGCAGCAAGTTCGCGGGCGCGACATCGGAATGGTGTTCCAAGAGCCCATGACGGCGCTCAACCCTCTGATGCGCATCGGCCATCAAGTGGCCGAGACGCTGCGGCTGCATCAAAACGTATCGGCATCTGCGGCGAGCCGCGCCGCGCGAGATGCCCTGGATCTGGTCGGGTTGAGCGGCGAGCAGGGTTCGCTCGATCGATATCCTTATGAACTGTCCGGCGGCCAGCGGCAACGCGTCGCAATTGCCATAGCGATGATCATGTCTCCGCCATTGCTCATCGCGGACGAACCTACGACGGCCTTGGACGTCATCACGCAAGCGCCAGTGTTGGCGCTGCTGCAGCAGCTGGTCCGCACACGCAACATGGGGTTGTTATTGGTGACGCATGATCTGGCGATCATGGCGCAACTCGCCGATCGCGTGGTCGTGATGAGTCAAGGCGAGATCATCGAGCAGGGTGCTACCGAGCAAGTCTTGCGCCGCCCACGCATGGCTTATACGGCCGCACTCCTCGCGGCAGCGGCATTGAAGCCCAAACGGCAGGGATCCCCGGGCGAAGGCGCCCCCGCGGTATTGCAGGTTGTCGACATCGTCCGCGAATTTCCGCGCAGAAGAAGATCTCTGTGGCATGCCGCGCCGCCCCTGCGCGCCCTCGATCATGTTTCTTTAAGAGTTCATGGCGGGGAAACCGTGGGACTGGTCGGGGAGTCCGGTTCGGGCAAATCGAGTCTGCTGAAGGTGATTCTCGCACTGGATCGGTCTCAAGCTGGAGAGGTGCGCCTGCTGGGCGAGGGATTCTCGGGGGCAAGCGGCGCCAAGGGCGCGAAATTGCACCGCTTGCGGCGCGCCATCCAGGGGGTGTTTCAAGACCCGTACGGGAGTTTCGATCCTAAGTGGACTGTCGAGCGGCTGATTGGCGAGCCCTTTTTCCTACTGAGTCGTCCGCCCGCGGCAGCCGAGCGGCGCCGCAAAATCTGCAGCGTATTGGAGCACGTTGGCTTATCGGCATCGGATGCGCGGCGCATGCCGCACGAATTTTCTGGGGGCGAGCGGCAGCGAATTGCCATTGCGCGCGCGTTGATCACCGAGCCCGCTGTCATCGCATTCGACGAGGCAGTCTCCGCGCTCGATGTATTAGTGCGCGAACAAATTCTCGACCTGTTGGCGCAATTGGCGGCAAGGCTCAATGTGGCGTACCTCTTCGTGTCGCACGATCTGCACGTCATCAGAACGATCGCCGACCGCGTTTATGTGATGCAGCAAGGCCGCATCGTCGAGGAGGGGCCCACTGAGAGCCTTTTCGCCTCGCCTCGTCATGCCTACACGCAAGCGTTGATTGCAGCCACGCCCAAATTGAATGTGCTCGGATGACAGCGCCTCGCCTGATGGCTGCCCGGATGCTTCGGCGCAATCGACATTCGCTGCTCGGCATGCGTGGAGCAATCACTGCATGGTTGGGCTTTAGCGCTATCCTCCTTCTGCTCTTTATTGAGCGTGACGGTGCGATACGGATGATCAATTGGCTGCGCGCGCACACCCTGCTGTGCGACGGCCTGGCACTCGTTGCCAGCGCCCTGATGGTTGCGCGGCGCCGTGCACTCAAGCGCGCGGAGTTCGCCCGCTCGTGGTTGGCGGCAGTGCCGATCCGAGCATCGACCGCGCGCTGGGAGGCACTCATCATCGAGGCGCTGCCTGCGCTGGTGGCGATGGCGATGCTGACTGCGCTCGCCGTGGTGATCGCACTCGCTATCCTGCTCGGGCGTTTGTTGGCAGTTTCCTTGGGCGCCGCGAGCCTCTCGCTTTTATCAGTCTTGGGCGGACTCATGTCAGGTATCGCGGTCGGGGTGATCGCGAGCTTTGCGATGCCCGCGCCGAAGCCTGTTGACCTGCCGCCCGGTTCTCGATACGTGCCGCACAACAGAGCCCGTAAGAGCGCGGCGATTCGGCCGTCGCTCAGGGCCTTAGGAATTTGGCCGGTGCGTCAGATGTTCGCCTGGGCGCAGCCCAAAGTCGTGGCCCGCGCTTCCATTCCGATTCTGCTCATCATGCCCCTCGGCACCACGGCGGATGCGGCCATGGTGGCGATCGGCATGGCCGGCATCGGCGGCGGGCTCGTGCTCTTGTCGCGGGCAGTGATTTTGGTGAGCCGCGTGAGCCGCCGCTGGATGGCGCCGTTGCCTGCCCGCGCCGCGGCCGTGACGCGCGCCTTGCTGTTCCCCACACTGGGAGCCATCGTCGCCGCGAGCGCGGCGGAGATTTTGCTGCTGCTCATGTTCGATGTTGGCTTTATCAAAGCCTTCGGGGGGGCCTGTGCATCGCGGTGATCGGCTGCCTCGTGGCCTTGATCGGCGTTCAGCTATCGGGTGCGTCAAGAAGGCGCCTGCCATGAGCGGCAACATTCTCGAGGTCCGCGGGCTGCGCGCCGGCTACGGATTGCGAACCGTGCTCGAGGATATTTCGATCACGCTAACCTCGGGAGACTGGTTCGTCCTGTTAGGCCCTAACGGCTGCGGCAAGAGCACCTTGCTTGATTGTGTGGTCGGCCGGCTGAAGCCTGCGGGTGGCGAAATTTGCATTGGCGGATATTCGCTGACAAAGAATCCCTACGAAGCCAAGCGTGAGCTCGGCTATGGTTGCGCACCCGATGCGCTGCCGGCTCTTCTGACCTCGCGCCAATGTCTGGAAGTGCATGCCGGCGCGAAAGGACTTTCCGCGATCAGTGATAATCTCTTGGCGCTCGCCGAGCAGATGCGATTTTCGCCGTATCTTGAATCCTTCGTCGATACGCTGTCATTGGGCACGCGCCAGAAGCTCGCGGTGCTTCTGGCTTTGGTCGGCGATCCAAAGCTCATCGTGCTCGATGAGGCTTTCAACGGTCTCGATCCGGCAAGCGCGCTGGTGCTCAAGCGTCATTTGCGAAGCCGCATTGAAAGTCGCGGCGGCGCGCTGCTGTTGGCCACGCACTCCCTGGACATCGTTGAGCATTACGCCGACCGCGCGGCTGTCCTCATCGAGGGCAAGCTCAGGCATGAATGGTCGAGGGACGAATTGCAATTGCTGCGGGAAAGCCGGGGTGATTTCGAAGCCGCGCTGGCGCAGGCGACCCTGGACACTCAATAGCCTCGTGCTGCCCGCCTCAAGGTACCAGCAGGGTCCAAGCCAAGAGTGCGGCCTTTTTCTGGTCCGCTCCCCAGGGAGGCCCGACCTGACGGCCTAAGCCATTCACCGTATCGAGGACGCGCGCAAGGGGTAGGCGCAGTCGTTGCACGGCGTGATTGTCCAGCGTGCGGGCCGGTGTCCGGTTCACGCTAAGTCCGTTTCGCTCAGCCCCGGCCGACAGCGCGCTTCTGAAATGATCTCCCTCGGCCCCATGGATTGCCGCATGCGAGGCGAGGATCGCGGAGAGCGAGTTGGGCTTACGGCCTATGGAGTCAATGATACCGACCGATGTCAGCTTAAACCCTTGCTCGCTCAGGGCTGCGCATTGCGTGCGGATCGCCGAGTCGGCTAGAGCACAGGCTACGGCCGCATATTCTGTCAAGCGCGCCGCGGCAGATTCGAGATTTAACAACTCGACCGTGTGATAGGGCTGCTTGGAGTCAGGGTCGTGCGGATCGATTAATTCAATGCGTGCTCGAACCAGCACGTTGGGAGCCGGCGAGTTTGCGAGCACAACCATGGCTGCCCACCCGGAATGAGCCGAGAAACCCATTGCTGCGGTACGTGCTGCCATGAGGTGGGCTCCATGCTAGCTTAAGTGCACCGCGCGGGCGATCGCGCGTGCCAGGCAATCCGCAGCCGCGGAGCCGATACGTCCGATCTGCGCGGCGCGCAACGAATTTGTCTGAAGCGCCAATGCGCCGCTCGCCAAGGCGAAAACAGTATCGCCGTCGAAGGGGGTGTGAGCAGGACGCAGCGCGCGCGCAATTCCATCCTGCGCCATCATGGCGACGCGCTTGCACTCCACGGTGTTCAGGTCGGCATTGCAGGCAACCACGCCGAGCGTGGTATTGGCACCTGGAGCCAAACGGCCTAGGCCTAAGAGCCTCGATTCCTCCGGGGAGGGATCGCTCAAGTCCACGGGAATTTTTGGCGCGCCGCCGCCGCCGAACTCGTCAGCCAGTTCGAATGCCCACGCCCAATAAGTCCTGCCGTCCGGCATGACGGCTGAGCCAACCGAGTTCACCGCCACAAGCGCGCCCACCATGAGATCGCTGCCTAAGTCCACGGAGGATGAGCCAATGCCGCCTTTGCGCAAGCCCGCCATGGCGCCACGCCCGGCGCCCACGGCGCCTAAGGCAAAGTCGGCGCCGGCGCTGCCCGCGGCGCTCACGCCCAATTCTCGGTACGGCGGGGACAGGCCCCACTGCTTATTTCCCGCATTGCCAAGATCGTGCAAAACCGCGCAAGGAACGATGGGGATCGCCGGTGAGCCGGGACGTAGTTGCAGTCCAATTCCTTGTAACGACAGCAAAGCAGTCACTCCGTCCGCCGCGGCGAGTCCAAAGACCGAGCCGCCGGCCAGCACCAGTGCATGGGCGCGGCCGACTAAATTTTCCGGTGCGAGCACATCGGTCTCGCGTGTTCCCGGGCCGCCGCCTCGTACGTCCACGCTCGCCGGCCAGCCTGACGCGCACAGCACGGCCGTTACCCCGCTTTGAACACGCTCGTCCGTTGCGTGACCGACCTTGAGTCCGGCGATATCGGTGATGAGATTTTTCGGGCCAGGGCGATACACGGTTGTTAGCGGGGCTGCGCTGCGATAACCGCCAGTCCTTGCAAGACCAAATCCGGCACTATCTCGCCATGCATGCGCATCGTTCCCGCAATCATGCTGGCATCGCCGCCGGTAATGAATAACTTGGGTTTGCTGCCCGTGCTCTGTTCGACGACCTCGGCGGCGCGATCCGCCATCCCGGCAAGCGCAAAAACGGCACCCCGCGACACCGCGGCGATCGTGTTGTTGGCGAGAACGCCGGCGAGCGAAGGACTGCTGTTGAGCGCCGCTTTTGCAATATCGCTGGTGTTGCTCATCAATACCTCGCGCATCATATGAATGCCGGGAGCGATGAGCCCGCCCAAGTGCTGGCCGCTTAAATCTACGCTATCGACCTTGACGGCGGTGCCCGCATCGACCACGCACAGGGCCGTTCGCGCCAAAGTCCATGCACCGATGAGCGCGAGCCAGCGATCGGCGCCAAGCAGGGAAGGGTCCGAATAGCCGCTGGTCAATCCATGAAACTCGCGGGCGGCCGTGACGAATTCAACGTCAACGCGAAAGTTCTTCTTGGTCAAGCGGGCAAGAGCCTTTGCCATAACGGGGCCGGCGACATTCGAGACCAGCACCCGACTCGGGCGTTGCCCCGATTTGAACAGCGCAGTGGTCCAAATTCCGGGCTTCGCGTCGCGATGCACGACTGCCTGCTGATCCGATAGACCGGTGCTCGTCAGCCAAGCCCATTTGAGGCGCGTATTGCCGACATCGATAACCAAAATCATGCCTATTCATTACCTTAAGTCGTCGAGCACGTCGCCAAGCGCGCAAGGATAGCACCGCAGGAGGGGAATCTTCGCGTTTTAGCCGTTAAACTGGACTCTGCGATGCCAACGAGATAAGCGCCAATGACTGACCTTAAAAAAGCAATTCGAGACGTTCCGGATTTTCCCCGCCCGGGGATATTGTTCCGCGATATCGCGCCACTGCTGCGCGATCATTTTGGCGCCACCATTGGCGCGTTGGATGCCCTGCTTTCCAATGAGGAATGGGGCGAGATCGACGCAGTGGCGGGGATCGAATCGCGTGGATTTATCTTAGGTGCTGCCCTGGCGGTTCTGCGCGGTAAAGGCTTCGTGCTGGTGCGCAAGCAAGGCAAATTGCCGCCGCCGGTGGTGGATGTGGCGTACGCGCTGGAGTACGGGTCGGGCATCTTGGAAATGCAGCGAGGCAACGGCCGGGTGATGCTCGTCGACGATGTCCTGGCAACGGGTGGTACGATGAGCGCCGCCGCCAATCTGTGCGAGCGGGCAGGTTATGCACTCAAGGCGCTGGTCGCCCTGATCGACTTGGGTCTCGTGCCGGATTACTCGTATGGGAAACTACGGCTACGCGCGTCCATCGGTTATTAGGGACGGCCAAAAATCCATGGACGAATTGGCCCGCACCCTCGTGGTGATTGCCCTGCGACTGGAATCCGCGGGAGTGTTCGAGGCGGCTGGGGT
>DASWUU010000190.1:0-4885 GCA_036401515.1 Steroidobacteraceae bacterium | reverse complement strand
AGAACGCCCAAAAACTTCAGTTTTCGCATGCCTTTCGCTCAAGAGTGAGACCTCGATCATAGCTCAAGCGGTGTCCCCTCCTGCCGATACCCTTAAGATGTTGGGTGCTGGCCCCACGCCCACGGAATTGCGCATGCGAAGCTGGTCGAATCAGAGCAAATTACTCACTCGCTTGCGTCGGCGCGCTGACCGCCCAGCGGCGACTGCGGCGGACACGGGTAATCAAACACGGCCTTTGACCGAATCGGAAACCTCCTCGCTGCGCTCGGCCGAGTTTCTGGAGTTTGCCCAAGCCGCGGGCGGGTTCGGCGTCTTCGAACTGAATCTCGTTACCGGCGCCATCAAGGGCACCGCGCTATTCTTCGAACTCATCGGCCTTGAATGCCGCGACATGTGTCTCTCGCGCGAGGATTGGCTCGCCTCCGTCCATCCTGAGGACATGGAAGGTGTGATTCAGGCCATGGGCAACGCCGTGGCCTCGGGCAGCGGCTACGAAACCGAATACCGCACCCTGACCTCGACCGGCGAAATTCGCTGGCTGGCCGGTCGCGGCCAGGTGTTGCCGGGCGCGGGCGGGAAGGACTCGCGCGCCATCGGCACCATCACCGACATCACCGCGCGCAAGGAGTTGGAAGACCGGCTGCACTATGCCACCGAATCCTTGAACATCGCGCAGGCCGCGGCCGGTGTTGCCACCTTCGACTTTGATTTCCGCCGCAACAGCCGCATCTGTTCCGACAATTTCCGGGAACTGCTGGCGATCCCGGCGGACACGCCCCTCGATGATCTCAATCGTGCCTTGTCCCGCGTTCACCCGGATGACTTCGCGCAAACGCGCAGCGCGCCCCTGGAGACCACGCCCGCCGATCCTTACTACCGGTGCGAATATCGGGTGCTCCTCGATAACGGCGTCGAACGCTGGATCGGCGAAAAAGCCAAAGTGTCGCGCGCGGCCACCGGTGAGGTGGAGCGCATCACCGGCGCCATCGTCGACATCAGCGATTTGAAGCACACCAAGGCCGCGTTGGGTTCAGTGGAAATCCGCTTAGAACGGGCGCTGCGCGGCACGCAGGACGGATTGTGGGAGATCGATCTCATCACCGACGTCTCCTGGTACGGCTTGCGTTTCGGCGAGCTCTTGGGCTACAGCGTCGAGGAACTGGGGACCTCGCACGAGCATTTCGTCACCCTGATTCACCCCGAAGACCGCGAGCGCGCCGCCGCCTGCCTCACCCATCATCTCGAGCATCGCGCGGTTTATGATCTTGAATTTCGCGTGCGCCACAAAGCCGGGCATTACGAATGGATGCGCGCGCGCGGTCAGGCCGAACGCGCCGCCGACGGCACGCCGTTGCGCCTCGCCGGCGCCATGCAGCTCATCACCGATCGAAAACTGGCCGAGCAGGCCTCGCTCGAGGCCAAGCTTGCGGCCGAGGCGGCGAATCGAGCCAAGACCAGCTTCTTGGCGAACCTGAGCCATGAAATTCGTACGCCCATGAACGGCGTACTCGGCATGTCGCAAATCTTGGGCGACACCCGACTCGACAACACGCAGCGCGAGTACTTGGACATCATTCGCGGCAGCGCCAAGGCGTTGCTCTCCTTGATCAACGGCGTGCTGGACTTGTCTAAAATCGAGGCCGACCGGCTGGAACTCGAGAATGTCGAGTTCGACCTGATCCATTTGGTCTACGAGACGGTCGCAGCGACCGCCTTGCAAACGGCCGCCAAGGGTATCGAGTTGATCGTCAGCATCGAAGCCGAAGTGCCCACACTGGTGCGCGCCGACCCGGGCCGCTTGCGCCAGGTCATCCTCAATCTCTTGGGAAACGCGGTCAAATTCACGCACGAAGGCCACATCACCGTGCATCTGGCGACCAAAGCGGAGGCGACGGGCGGCAGCTCGCTCGTGATCGAGGTGAGCGACACCGGCATCGGGATTCCCGCGGACCGGCTCGACCGCTTGTTCAAGGTGTTTTCCCAGGTGGATTCCTCCACCACCCGTCATTACGGCGGCAGCGGTTTGGGCCTGTCGATCGTCAAGCGGTTGGCTGAACTCATGGGCGGCGATGTGAGCGTGCGCAGCGAGATCGGCCAAGGCTCGACCTTCTCGGTGCTCGTCCAGCTCGATGTCGTCAAGCAACAGCCGACACGGGCGCAGATTGGGGTGGGCCGCAAGATTCTCATCGTCGATGATGTTCGCGCCGCCCGCGAGAGCTTGACGCTCAAGCTCAAGCTTTATGGCTACGAATCGGTGGCGGTGGGCAGCGTGGATGAGGCCTTGGCGCAGCTGCAAAGCGATCCGTCCTTCGATTTAGTCTTGGCCGATGAGCTGATGCCGATGCGCAGCGGACTGGACCTGCTCAGCGCATTGCGCCGCGACCCCCGCACTGCGCGACTGCCCTTGATTCTCCTGTCCTTGTTCGGCACCGAACATGCCATCATCGATGATCAGCACCGCCCCGACGCCATTGGACTCAAACCCATCCGCGCCGCGCACTTGGCCAGCCTCACCGAGCAAGTGCTGAGCGGCAAGACGCCGCAGGCCCCAAACATGACATCCGCCACGCAAGGCCTAGCCGCGTTTCGCGGCAACAAGATCCTCCTGGTGGAGGACAATCCGGTCAACCAACGCGTGGCGCAACGAATGCTGCAAAACTTGGCCGCGGAGGTGACCATCGCCAACAATGGTGCCGAGGCGCTGGAGCGCATCGCCGCCACGCGCTTCGATGCGGTTTTGATGGATTGCCAAATGCCGGTGATGGACGGCTTCACGGCGACGCGCTGCATCCGCGAGAAGGAGTTGAGCAGCCAGGCCAGGCGGCTGCCCATCATCGCGCTCACCGCCAATGTCATGAGCGAGGATCGCCAAAACTGCATCGCGGCCGGCATGGACGCGCATTTAGGCAAGCCCATTGAGCCTGCGCAGCTGATCGAGTCCTTGAGCCGATTTCTCAAAGCGCACCCATCGGCAGCGGCGGTGGACCGGGAAGCGCTGCGGGAACTGACCGGCGGGGACAGCGATTTCGAGCGCGAGCTCGCGCAAACCTTCGTCAGCAGCGGCGATCAATGCCTAGCCGAGATCATCGAGGCGTTGAAGGTGAGCGACTACGACACCGTGCGCAAACGCGCGCATTCCTTGAAAGGCGCGAGCGCCAACATCCACGCGGAGGAGTTGAGTCGTGCAGCCTCAAGCCTTGAGAAAGCCGTGGTTGAAAACTCGATTCCCGCCATCGGTGACCTGGTGGCCGAGCTGGGGGAAAAGCTGGCCGCCGTCAATGCGGAGTTGCGGCAGGTCGGATAGGGGGTTTTAGCCGTGCGCCGCGAGGGGCAAGGCGGCGCCGAGTTCTTGGCCCGTCCAGCAATTACGTCCCGCCAGCTTGGCCCTGTACAGGCTCTCATCCGCCGCGCGGATCAGCGTCTCTACTTTGAGCGCCAGATCCGGTCCATTCAAGCCGGTCGAGGCGACCCCAAAGCTGGCCGTCACCGACACCTCGCCGGCGCGGGTCGAAAATGCGGTGCTGGCGATCAGCATGCGGATTTTTTCCGCAACGATGAGGCTTTCGTCGTATCCGGTCTCCGGCAACACGATGAGAAATTCCTCGCCGCCATAGCGGGCGATCCAATCACTGTTGCCGCGAATATATTTCTGGAGGCGGCTCGCGAAGTGCTGCAGCACGTCATCGCCCGCCGCGTGGCCATGATCATCGTTGACCTGTTTGAAATGATCCAGATCGCACATCAGCACCGATAAGGGATACCCGTAGCGGCGGCAGCGTTCGAACTCGCGCGGCAATTGCTCCATCAAGTAGCGACGGTTGTAGGCCCCGGTGAGTGCATCGGTAATCGACAGAACGCGGTTGCGCTCGTTGGCCACGCGCAGCGAGTGCTCGAGCGCCAGGATCCGCCGCCCGGCATTCAAGCGCGCGACGAGTTCGGGTTCGTGCACGGGCTTGACCAGGTAGTCATCGGCCCCCGCTTCGAGCCCCGCGATAATGTGCTCTTTGGCATCGCGCGCGGTCAGCAGCAGCGCGTACACATAGCCGTCGAGCTGCATGTTGCGCACCGCCTGGCACAGGGCAATGCCATCCATCTGCGGCATTTCCCAGTCGGTCACCAACATCGGGTAGTAGCGCTTCGTCATCTTGTCGAGCGCTTCGGTTCCGTTCGCCACGGCGTCGACTTCGTAGCCCGCGTTCTTGAGAAAGCGGCTCATGAGCATGCGCGTGACCGGATCATCCTCGGCCAGCAAAATCGCCGGTGATGCTTCGAGTGTGATCGGCGTCACAGTTTCCGTCTCAGACACTATGTTCAACCCGCCCTGCCCACGCTTTTCGGCGTTTTCGTAATATCGGCGTAACATTCGATGACTGAATCATGCGGGAAAAACGGGTTGTAAAACTCAGCACTGGCACTCATTGGCGCTTAAGAGAATGCCTTAACCGGGCAGATTCGTGAATTCGCTGCCGATTCGTCTCTCCAGGGTCGGCTGCGCGAACCGATACCGGGGCATGCGTGCGCGTTCCCACAACAAGTCATCCCCGCCCGGGGCGCGGGCCATGCAGGCGAGCGGCGATGGGTTTTGGGAAGTGGACCTGGCGGACGGCTCCGCGTGGTTCAGCGATTGGTTCTGCACCCGCCTCAACTGGGGCGAGGCAAAACGATACGCCTTCACCGACCTGCGGCCGCTGATGTCGCCGGAGACGTGGGAGTCGCTGCTGCGCCGGTTGCGCGCGCACCTGGAGGAGCAGACCCCGCTCGATGCGGAGTTTCAGGTGCAGCTCGCGCCGGGCCAAAGCCAATGGTGGCATCTGCGCGGTGCAGCGCAGCGCAACGCTGTGGGCCATCCCACGCATTTCGCCGGCTGCGTGCGCGATGTCACCGC
>DASWUU010000189.1:0-10617 GCA_036401515.1 Steroidobacteraceae bacterium | reverse complement strand
TAATCCCCTTGGCGGGCCGTTAGCTGAGCTGATGCGAACGGATCTGGCCAGCTGCTGTTCCAGTAGTCAACGTGTTCGCTTAGCACGATGAGGTGCGCGCCTGGAATCGGTTGAGCCACGTCGAGCTTCATCAGAAACGCGTCCGCGGGTGGACACGAAGAGCACCCCTCAGCTGTGAATAGCTCCACCAAGACAGGTCTTACATCAGACGCTCCACTGACATCCCCTGCGATCCCATTGCTGCTCCATAGGCAAGCGATCAAAACAACACGGATAATCTGCACGAAAACCTACCTCGTTCCGCCAAAGCTCGGTGATCTCAGGCTGCTTCAGAAATTCCATAGTGGGGCTTTCAAGAATAAAAAAGTAGCTTAGGCAGTTCAACATCCACTTGCGCGGTTTTTTTGGGTACCGTTGCGAAGCGACCCCTGCGACACCGCCCCCATCTACGCTCAGTCAGTTAAGACTGATTTGGCTTCGGTCGGAGGATGATCCCGGCGCAAAGGACAGGCACACAGTACGCGACCGCACCAGACCCTGGAGAGCCTTGCCTCTCAGGTGCGGCGTTCTCCAAAAAACGCGATCTTCCCGTCTAACGAGGTGTCCCCTGACATGGTGCAGCCGCGGAGCTCGCCGGTTTGAGCAGCCGCGCTCAACGTCATCCTGCCTGGCGGTGGGGTATCCAGGAAGTGATACATGCACTTCGATATGATCGAGCAGCGCGACACGAGCCCGGGCAAGACGCTTGCGGTTCAGAGCCACTCGGTCGACGTCTACCCGTCGCGTGGCACTCTTTGCGTTGAGCAATAAAAAGAATGCGAATAGCAGGGGAATGTCATGTGCGACCGCGGCCGGCGAACCACGAACGACACGTTGGCGTGCGGCCGAATCTAGCGCAGCGAGCTCATAGTATTCCATCCAAGTCTCTTCCATTTTAAACCGAACCCGCTTTAGTAGGTCCCCTACGCATGGATTGGCACGGCAGGACAAGCTTACGTATTCACCCCGAAGAAGCGCGGTAACATCCGTAGACTTCTTAAAATTCTCATCGAGGTCGATGTGCGTCTCCAGGGGCGACATCTGCGCCTCGGGTCTCCCTGAAGCGTTGGCGACACTCCAAAACGTTCGCGCAACGGCAGAGCGGCCGCGAGCATCCGCTTGCACCAACAACCCCACTTGCCGTCCGACGGCATCAGGATCTCTTTGTTCAACGGTGCCGCACGCGGCAATGACCTGTTGATGTATCGCATCGCTCCACTCCACCCACAGCGTCGGTGCGGGAAAGCTCAGCAGGTCCAGGCAGCCGGCCAATCGATCCCCGTCTGCGAATGCCAGCTCGGCACTGACACGCGTCAGGTCGTCACCGATAACAAAGCGCAGCGGGCACTGCGCAATCCGCAGTGCAAAGTCTACCGGCCCGCTGACGATCATTGTAGAACCGAGCACATGAGGCTTGACGATGAGAGGTGTATCGCACTGAGAGATGAGATCCAGTAGCCGCATCAGAGTTTCGCGATGAGGGCGGCGGTTCGCTGTGGAGCGCCCATAGTGACTTTGCGTCGAGCGCAGCGAGTACGACCTTGCGGCTTGCGGCATGTGCCATTCGTTGAGGACAAGACCAACGTAACTCACCAGTGTCTTGGGTAAAGCAAATGCGTGAGAAAACTCTAGAAGGCTAGCGACGTACAAGCAACACCCAGTTCGAACATAAAATGGGGTACCACTGCTATCGCTTGTTCTATAGGAAGAAGCGGGTCTGCAGTTGTCGGACGGCGAGTCAGGCTGCGGCTTCAAGGAGAGCAGCTGATGGCTTTCGAACCCGCACGCGATTTGTTTCATAGGCCAATAGTGGAGAGCGGTTCTGGCGTGAAGTTGGGACGACTTTCTTTGGCCAAGCGGACCGCGGCCGCCCACCCTAGGTACGACCAAACCAGCGTGCGCATGGGCTAATACAAGCGGACGCGATAGACACTTCCCCACTGTTTTCTGCGGTGCACCAGAGAAACCGAGACTTTTTGCACGAAAAGTACGCGACCCCAAGTCACATCACGAATTGTGCGGTTGATCCCCACCACGGGACGCTTCATCACAAAAATTATTCTGGCGCCGCTAGCTATGTAATTCTCATTCCATGAGGCTCGCGGACCAAATTGCCCAGTGCCGAACACCTTTCATCGTCGAACATGCGACAGGCGTGCCGCGCCGACCCCTCATGCTCGAACGGTCAAATCAAGCGCGAAGAGAGTTGGGAAAGCACCGCGCCTTGACCATATCGAGATGTCTTCTCCGCGATTGCCCTGAATACCGAGTGCCGATGGTGGCGAATGCACGCATGGCTGAACTCGAGGGCGACCGCGGATTCATCACGAGCACGGCATTTTGGTGTACGACATTGCGATAACAGAACGACCCATGAGGTAGATCAAAAGAGGAGTGTCTAGATGAAAGCGTTGACATGCAAACAGCTTGGCGGGAAATGCGATCAGAGATTGTCGGCTGTGTCGTGGGAGGAGATGGTGAAGGTCATGACCAAGCACGTTATGGACAAGCATCCGGATGTAGCGAAGGAAATGGAAAAGATGCATAAGCAAGATCCGCATAAGTGGGGCAAAGAAATGAAACCGAAATGGGATGCGGCTCCTGAAGTCTAAGGATCAATTCTGAAATGGACTCAAGAAAATCGACAATGAACTGCTGCCATTCCACAATCCCCCAGGTCCTCACACCCGCCATGTCGGATTGCCACCGACGCGATCCGACTAGCGTGCCCGCACCTGACGCACATGCTTCGGCGGGGGCTTAAGAAGCGCGCGGATCTTCTCGGCATCTTGGGGTGTCGCGGGGTTATAAATTACCAAAGTGAGATCGGGCCGGCCATCAACCGCGAACCCCGAAAACTCCAGCGAGAGCTTGCCGGCGACAGGATGCTGTAGGACTTTCACGCCGTCGCCATGGCCTTGCACATCGTTATCGCGCCACATCGCCGCGAATTCGGGGCTGGTCGCACACAACTCATCGACAAGCGATTGGACGTTGCGCGCTGCGCCCGCGCGCGCCACATCCGCGCGAAACGATGCCACCACATATCGCGCAACACTTTGCCAGTCGTATTGCGCCGCGCGGACGCGGGAGTCGCGGAACATCAAGCGCAGCACATTGCGTTGCCCCTCGGCCAGCGTGCTGTAGTCGGTTAGTACCGCGGCGGCCGCCTTGTTCCAGGCAATCACATCCCAGGTCGCGGTGCGGATAAAAGCGGGGCTGTGATCCAATGTGTCCAACAAGCGCTGCAACCGTGGCGTAATGCCCTCGGGTGCGTGGTAGCGGGCTTCAGGCGGTCGGCCCAATCCGAGCAGAAACAAATGCTCGCGCTCTACATCGGTCAACATCATGGCGCGCGCGATGCGCTCCAACACATCGGCGGACGGCGCGCCGCCGCGCCCTTGTTCCAGCCAGGTGTACCAGGTGGCGCTGACGCTGGCGCGCTGCGCCACTTCTTCCCGACGAAGTCCGGGCGTGCGCCGCCGCGTCAGCGAAAAGCCGAAGGCCGCAGGATCGAGCTTGGCCCGTCGATCCTTCAGATAAATTCCAAGTGAGTTCGCGTCCGCCATCCTATTAGCGATTATACCCGTATAATCTCACTACTTTACTGGCATGCATGCGGCAGAGTATCAATATCCCCTGCCACCGAACAGGAGTCATCTCATGCGTGTCTTCATCACCGGCGCTGCCGGCTTTATCGGGACTGCCACGACCAAGGAACTGATCGCCAACGGCCATCAGGTAGTCGGCCTTGCGCGCTCCGACGATAACGCGAAAACGCTCAAACAGTTGGGCGCTGAAGTCCACCGGGGTGGCCTTGAGGATCTCGACAGTCTGCGCAAGGGCGCCAAGGAGACGGACGGCACCATCCATTTGGCCTTCATCCACGATTTCTCGAAATTCGCGGAGAATGGGCAGATCGATAAGCGCGCCATCGAGACCATGGGCGAAGCGCTCGCAGGATCGAACAAGCCACTCATCGTTACGTCCGGTACGCTGCTTGTGGCGTCCGGGCGGATCGCTACGGAGGAGGACCCGGTGACGCCCGGTTTGCCCCGCGTGTCCGAATCCGTCGGATTGCCCTTTGCGGCGCGCGGTGTGCGCGCCATGGCGGTACGGTTGCCGCAGGTGCATGGCGGCGACGGAAAATGCGGCTTGGTCAGCTGGCTGCTCAATATCGCGCGGGAGAAAGGCGTTTCCGCCTATATAGGCGATGGTGGGAACCGCTGGTCCGGGGCGCACCGGCTCGATGTGGCGCATCTTTATCGGTTGGCGCTCGAGAAAGGCTTGGCGGGCAAGAGCTATCACGCCGTTGCCGACGAAGGCGTCACGGCGCGCGACATCGCCGAGATTGTCGGTCGTCATCTTCAGCTGCCGGTCGCTTCGATCGCGCCGGAGAAAGCCTCTGAGCATTTTGGGATGATGGCGATGTTTGCCGGCACGGACGGCGTTGCTTCAAGCGCGCTCACGCAGCAATGGCTGGGATGGAAGCCCACCCAGATCGGCCTCATCGCCGACATTAGCCGACCGGGCTATTTCAAGGTCTGAGCACCGATCGGCGCGGTTATTAAACCCACTGTCGACATTGCGCTCAAGAAGGTTCCTTAATTTCTGCATCACCTCGTGAGGTCTTGTATCGTCGCTCGGTTAGAGTTCGGTCCGTCCACTGATTTTCCTACCGACAAGGCCGTAGTCGATAGCCTCCTCGGCCGACATCCAGTAGTCGCGATCGATGTCTTGCAACACCTTTTCGAGCGCTTGGCCGGTTTCGTGGGCGATGAGTTGCGCGATGCGCTGGCGTGCCTTCACGATTTCCTGCGCTTGGATGGCGATGTCACTCGCTTTACCGCCGATGCCGCCGCTCGGCTGGTGAATGAGAAAGCGAGTATTTGGTAGGCAGTAGCGGCGCTGGCGAGGCGCTGCCAAGTAGACGTGCGTTGCAGCACTCCCGACCCAGCCGCTGCCGATCATCCTCACCGGGGCGCGAATGAAGCGCATCAAGTCATGAATAGTGTCGCCCGATTCCAAGTGTCCTCCGGGCGAGGAAACAATGACGTCGATGGGTTCCACCGAATCCGCATCGAGCGCGATCAGGCGTTGCGCCGCCTCAGCCGCCGTGGCGTCCGTAATGGTGCCGAAGATTAAGACCGTCCGCGCCTTGAACGCCTTTTCCTCGAGAAACGCGCTTCTCGGATCGGTCTGGGGAGTGGGCGGTGTAGATTCCACAATATTTTCCTCGCTGTGTTGATAACGAATGACGCCTTGGTTTTGTGACAGGTCCCCAAACGACCGCCGTTGTGGCAAAGTCTCGACATGAGCGACGACCGCCAACGTCTGATGTCCGCCGCACGCCGTCTTTTGCCCTCGCGCGCCGACGCCGAAGATGCCGTTCAGGACGCCTACATGCGCTCACTCGCCGCGTTTAACGGCGCCTCGCCCAAACCTGCCTGGATGTACACGGTGTTGCGAAACATTGCGATCGATCGCCTGCGCAGGCAGCAGTTGGAGGCGGAACATGCCGAAACCGAGCCGGTGCACGAGAGATCTGCGGAGGAGCTGCTCAAGCTCCGTGCCGACTGCGAAGACGCCTTGCGTCACCTTCTGAGCCGTACAAGCCTCACCGAAGCGGCGGCCATCCTGCTGCGCGATGTCTTCGAGTTCGACTATGCGGAAATCGCACGGCTCGTCGGCAAGACCGAGATTACCTGTCGCCAGTTCCTGCAGCGGGCAAGGACTCGCACACGCCGTGCCGAGGCGCCCACCGATGCAGAGGAAAATTATGTCCTGTGGTGCTGGCAAGCCATCGAGGCCCGAGACCCCGCTCGGCTGATCGATATGATCCGAATGCAAGTAGCCTGTTTGGGTTGGCCGCTGGTCGCGGTACAGCAAGGCGGTCCGCGCAGCTACTCCAAGCTCGTGCAGGTCAATGGCCGCTATGCGCTCGCGCTGATGTTGGATGGAGCAGTATTGTGTGTAGTGCCTATTGGCACGCAGACTGCCTCGGAATCAGCTGCATGCGAGAACTGTTAGCGCGTGAGCCCCGCAGGCTTCATGAATCTCGGACTCGCCGCGGCGGAGACCGGAGATCACCGCTTGGCATTACTCGCGTGGTCGCGCTATCACGAAATGGTACCCAACGACACGAAGGCCTTCGGCAAGATCATTCAGGCTCATCAGGCTCTAGGACAACTCAAGGAGCGGGATCAAGTCCGCGACCAGCTGATCGCATATCGCGGTTCACTGCCGCCCGATCAACAAGTGCGCTTCACATTCTACGTACGAGACCAGTTCGACGCGGCTGAGCAGCACTTCATCGTGTTGGAGTACTTCGAACCGAAGAGTCCAATGCGCCTTTACTACAAATTCACCGTCGTCGACAACAACCACAAAGCAATCTACGACTTCACACTCACCAGCGGAGATTCCGAGACCGTCGCAGCAAGGCAGCTTGGGCGGATTGGAAAGGACGATCGAATCTACGGACTGGACAAGAACGAAAACGGAAAAAGCACCGTGTATGACCTGCTTACCACCGCTGTTTCATACGATGAGGTGAGATCGCTCGTGATCAGGGCGATGGAGGGTGTAAGCCGCCTCGGCCCCAAACAATGACCTACCTTGCAGGCAGACCTTGGATGACAGCTACGCGGATTGTGGTCCAACATTGGCCAGGGAGAAGCTTCTGCGGCATTGCAAGGCGATTGCGTTGTATAGCGACAAGCACCCTGTACTCTATGCCGCAATTAGAGCGATGAATACTCCCGCTACTGCGCGACTCGCCGCGGTCTTTAGATTCGCTTTGGATAGGGCAACTGTGCGATGAAATCGAGCATGAGGGAATTGAATACCTCAGGCTGTTCCAGTGGTATCAGGTGTGCGGCTCCAGCTACTTCGACTTGACGCGCATTCGGCATCATTCCCGCGATTCGAAGGCTCAACGCGGATGGCAGAATGGTATCTTCTGCGCCAGATAGGATCAGTGCTGGCACACGCACACCAGAGAGCGCGTCCAGTGCGCCATCGCGATCTACTAGCACCGAATGAACGCTATCGATAACGGCGCGTCGATCCCAGGATCGATAACGAGCCGCGATATTGGCGCCGAGTGCCGGCTCGCGAAGCCGTGTCCCTGGCGAAAAATTCAATGACATGATCATACGATTGACTGTTCCATCGAGAGCACGGATCGAAAGGAGACGCGTGAGCAGTCTTGCGTTCGTGCGGATAAGAATGGTCGGCCGCTCAGCGGTGGTGTTGGTGAGCACCATCCCTCGCACACGCCCAGGTGCTCGCAAGGCGATTCGCGGCGCTACGATCCCACCCCAGGAAGTGCCGAGCAGTACGACCGGTGAGCCTATACCGGCTGCATCGAGTACCTGGATGGCTGCTTGTACGCATTCGTCCATCGTGAATCGACGTCCTGGACCAGGACTTTGACCGTGTCCGGGCGGGTCTAGCGCCAAGGTGCGCCACCCGGCGCCTCTCAATGCCGCAACCTGTGCATTCCACATGTGATGATCGTTAAAGAGGCTGGGCCAGAGCAGCGCCGCGGGTTGATCCGCGCTCCCCCGATCGTCAACAAAAACGGGTCCAAGAACAGTCGATGCGATTGACATGGCAAGCCCCGCTGGCAACTGGTTGGCGGCATCTAGCCAAAAAGATTGACGCCGCTTACACTGTAAGCACCCATAGTGTTTACGATGTAAACAGGACTGTCAAGTGGATACAGAATCTGCACTCCGAAAAACTTTGATAGCCGCCGCGCTCAAAATCTTGAAAGCCGAGAAGGAAGAACCGAGTCTGCGGGCGGTAGCGCGCGCGGCCGGAGTATCCGCGATGGCGCCTTACCGTCATTTCAAGGACAAAATGGCGCTGTTGGCCGCGGTGGCCGATCAGGGTTTCGAGGGCCTGAGGCGCACCTTGGCCGCCGCCGATGTTCAGAGCGATTCGAGAGAAGCGCTGTTTGCACAAGGCATGGCGTTTCTCGACTTCGCCCGCAAGAACCCGGCATTGTTTCGGCTGATGTATAGCCCAGACTACGGAAATGCGACCACCGAGGCGGTACGAGGAACCTATGAAGTGCTTGCCAACCGCATCGCGGGGATAGTGTCCAAGGACGTCGCAGCCGCCACGCTTGCCTGTCGATCCTTGGTGCAAGGCATGGCGACGATCGAATTGAGCGGCAGGCTCATCCCGGCGCGGCGCGAAGATATTGTGATTGCCTTGCGACTATTCGTGCGTGGACTCGGCCCGGGTACTTAGTCGGAATGGGCTACGGGAGCCCCAGACATCCGCGGTTTCTTTCAGGACGACTCCAGATCTCGAAGCGGCGCCAACATTATTGACGAGAATGTCGATCCCGCCGAGCCGAGCACAGCCACGGAGGCGCCTGCGCGCGCCAACGCTAACCCCATGGCGCGGCCGATTCCTCGATTGCCGCCCGTGACGACAGCGACCCGACCAGTCAAGTCAAAGAGCGAAACATGGACTGCCATATGCCCTTAGTGCGTTCTTTGACTGCGAATCCGCAGCGAGCGCACCTGGCTCAAGATTGATCGTCCAATAAATTCGGGGCGCGCTGCTAACGTCCAATCATGTTTCAAGACTTCGCGCACCGTAACCCGGGAGACCATATCCGCCACGAATCGGCCGGGGCAGATATGCGCTCCACCGCCAAAGGTGGATTCGAATCTATGGCTTCGCTCGAGTTTATAGTCGTTCGGCGTCTCGAAGCAGGAAGGATCGCGGTTACCGACGGCCCAAAGCATCACGATCGGCGTATCTGTCGGAATTCGCACTCCACCGAACTCGATTGGATGTAAGGCAACTTTGAGAGTAACGGTCAGCGGCGACAAAAGACGCAGCGCCTCATGCACTGCCGGCCGAACAAGAGACTTGTCGGCTCTTACTTTCTCACAGCAATGAGGGTGCAGCAGCAGCATGAAGACGGTGGTGGCGGCAGCGACACCCGCTGTATGGAAAGCATCCATCAGGTTTGCGGCGAGCAGCACGCCAAGGCTGCTCGGGACGATACCGTGGGAATTTCGGTCGCTCGGTTGCTGGATGGCCGCCAATTCCGTCGCCATTTCGCGGAAAAGCGACGGTCGGTTGCTCGAAAGTCCCCGCTCCACCACCGAAATGATCAGGTCGATATAGGCTCGAGACGCCCGGTCGGCGGCCGTCAGCTCGGCAGCGCTCTTGTCGCGAAGGAACATCGGACTCAAGTCATGAATATGCTGTGCGACTTGTTCTATCTCCGCCGACGTCATCCCGAGGAACTCGCCGAAAAATCGCGCTGCCAGTGGCGCCGCGAAGGTTTCGCAGAACTCGAACTCATCGGCGGCGCTTAACTCGCCCGCCACTTCGGCTGCTATGCGGGCCGCGACGGGCTCGAGGTGCGCGACGCTTCTTGGCATGAAATGAGGCGCGAGGACTTTTCGCACAGGAGCGTGAATCGGAGGATTGGCACTGATGAATTGGTTGCCGATCAGTTCGCTTAGCGAGTTTGCGAATATTTGGCCGGTGGCATCCGAAAGAGTAAAGGATGTTCTATCAAAGAACGCCGGCGAGGGTGCGCCCACGCCGGGAAGTGCCGAAATTGCACGGAGGTCCGCGTTTCTGAACACCACAGGTAGCGGGCCCTTGCGTACCAACGATGTCGGGCTCGAAAATAACTTAGCGCACAATTCCTCGAACGCCGGCAAGCCGGGCGTCGGAAAAGACGAACCAGTTTCGACATCCGGCAGCTCTGCAATTTCGCAGCTCAATCCCTCCTCTCCCCTGGCGCTTGCGCGCGTCAGCCTCAATGGTAGCGATAGTTGAATTCCAGTCCAACCATGCGCGGCGCGCCGTACACGGGCTCCAACAATCCAAACGGATTCGAAAGATCGGTTGACGTCAGTTGATACTGCTTGCCTGCTAGGTTGCGAACAAATAGGCCCAGCTCCCAGCCCGCACTTCTAGCGTAGGTCACGTTCAAGTTGTGCACCCAATATCCGGCTTGCTGAATATAAGGATCGTTGGTCGAATCGAACCAACTGTGGCTGCGGTAGTTGGAGTTCAGGCGAAAGTCCAAGGTGCCGTTAGCCAAGTCATACTTGTAGTCGATGACGCCGGTAAAGGTCAGATGCGGCGCGTTGGCCAGTTGTTTGCCGTCAAGTGAGGCGGCGCCGGTGAACAGCGTGAGTCCGGCATGGTCGAGCTTGGCCTGTAGATAGGCAGGCTGCAAATCTATCGTCAGGCCATGAATCGGAACCGCAGTCACCTGCAACTCCACACCCTCGGTGTGTGCGCTCTTCGCATTGGTCAATAGCTGGGTAGTGGTATCAATCAGCTGCCCGGTTCCGGTCGCAAGTTGCTGCGGAACAGTTGCGAAAATCTGCTCGTCGCGATAGTCATTGTAGAAAACTGCAGATTTCACACTCAATCTGCGTTCGAGAAATGTGGCTTTTTCCCCGATCTCGTAAGCCGTTACGTGTTCCGGCCGGATGGGCGCCAGCTGCAATGCTACCTGCTGCGGATTGTTGCTCAAGAAGCTACCGTTGAAACCACCGCTTTTGAATCCGGATGAGGCACTCG
>DASWUU010000188.1:0-9328 GCA_036401515.1 Steroidobacteraceae bacterium | reverse complement strand
CGCGCGCGCGCCAGTCATCCGGCGTGCTCAAGCGGACTTCGTGGGTCTGGTGCGTATTTCTCACGATTTCCTGCCAAGAAGTGACCGGCGAGTAGCACGTCGCCGCGAGACCCTTGTGCGCCCCATAGCACTGGTAATAGTCGGCATAAAAGCCGCGGGCGTAATTGGTGTAATCATTCCGTTGTTCGACGTTTCGCACCAAGTAGGCACCGGTATACACCGCCCTCAAGTCGCCAAATTTGCCATTGAGTGTCCAGGCCGTATTTTCGAACTTGTCCTTGTCGTAGGACGGGCTGAATATGGTCGTCTGCAATGGCTGAAGCTTTTCGCCGTCGGAAGAGTACGGCATCTGATAGAACACGCCCTGGGCGTGCATGTCCTGGTAAGTCTGGGTCAGCAGCGCATTCCAATCATCATTGATTTTGTACAACGCCGAGGCGCGGATCCCCTGATACGTGACCGGGTTGATGTCATTCCCCGCCAGCGAGTCATTGTTGGCGACCGGACTGCCGGGCGGGACGCCGAACTTGGTTGCCTTTGAACCGGTGGGGCAAAGGCCGGCGGCCGAAGGTACGCCGATGGAACATGTCGTCGCATAGCCGGCGTAATGAATGCCAAGATCGGTGGTCTTGCGCGTGAAAGTCCCGGGCACATTGTCGATATAGCCGCCGCGGCTGTCGTTATAAATGACTGCGCGGACCGCCAGCGTGTCGTTGATCAGCGGGATGTTGATCATCGCCGTGACATTGCTGTTGTTCGCGCCGTGGGCCGTCGTGCCGTAGCCGGCATCCACGTTGCCCTCGGTGACATCGAGCTTCGGCTTGTTGGTGATGTATCGAATCACCCCGGCCTGTGCGCCCGCGCCGAACAGCGTGCCCTGCGGTCCTTCGATCACTTCGATGCGCTCGAGGTCGGCGGCATAGATGTCCAGATTTCGGCCGGGCAGCTGGCCCGACTGGTCGTCCAAATAGATCGCAACGTTCGGAAACTGGCCGATCGTGCCGCTCGATTGGGCATTGAGGGTCCCGCCACTCAAGCCGCGCATGTAGACATTGCCTGTACCGGGGCCGCTGTTCGGTGCGGTGACGTTCGGCAGATACTTGATGAATTGATCGATGGTCTGCACATTCAATTGTTCCAATGTAGCACCGGTGAGCGCTTGGATCGCAATGGGCACGTTTTGAACGTTTTCAGTGCGTCGCTGAGCGGTGACCGTGATTTCCTGAATGCTGTCGTTCGCATCAGCCTCGGTGGCCGCCGGCGCCGCGTGGGCAAATCCCGCGGCGGAGCCGCTCAGGATAGCGGCAATCGCGCAAGACAATTTCGTGTTCGAATTCATATTCCATCCCTAAGATTATTTGTCAGACTTCAAACGCGCTTTCTGTATACCCTTCCCGCAGACCGCACAAGCGCTTCGCCTTAATGTCCGCCTCTGCATAGTCATCCCGCGCACAGTCAAGAGCTTGTCTAAATACGACTCCGCGAGGTTTCATTACGACATATTGACGAGCGGCGCGAAGTCAGGCACGGCACTGACGCTGCGGCGGCAGGATCGCTTCCGGCGCCAAAATTGCCTTCAATCTTGTAAATCCGCATTCCCGTGCCCCAGTGGCCTGAGCTTAGTTGATTCTCATAGATGATATGCAGCTCGCCAGCGAACATGTAAGACTCGAATTTCTCAATCACCTTTTCGTCGCCAAGCGGGGGCTCGAACTCAACGATATCGGTGGCGCGCTGAAACAGGGGATCTGGGCTTAAAGCGACGGTGAGCATAATTTCTTGTTTGTTGCGCCGCGTGTAGTAAAAAAACGCGTGCTTGTTTCCCAAACGAACACTGGAGTCCAAATTTCCGCCGCACCGCGCCGCGATGTAACTCGGCGGAAGCAATGGCAGTGGATTGCCCGAGGATTTCTCGACAAGTTCCACGTTTTGCCCCTGTTTGTCGATTCGCACCTGCGCCCATCCCAATTGACCGGCGGTTTGATCGACATGATACGAGTCGTATCCCACCCACAAGGTCAGCGCTTGATCCGACTGTTCGATGAGAACATGGGCGCCGTTGCTTTCCAAGCTGGCGATTTCGCCGCCTGAGTTCTCCCACGCATCCGTCACACCGATTTTGAAATTGCGAACGGCCTTGAACACGCCGTCTGGCTTGCCGCTTGCGGCGGCTCTGACTCCGCCATTCGTCGAGTAGAAGGCAATGAACAACTTATCGCTGACCTTGATCACGTCATGGATCACCGCCCACTGATCGTGCTCCGACAGGCCCAGCGCCAGTTTCCTTTCTCCGGACACCAAGGTCCTAACATTGAATTCCCGCACGTAGCTGATCCATTTGCCGTACCAGTCGCGCAACTTACCCTTCGGCCGCTCAAAAAGCCCGGTCGTGTATAACCAGGTCTTATCGCCATCGTGCAGCACCAATTCACCTTTTTCATCGTAGAGCAGCGCACCGAAGCCTGAATGGGCGCGCTCCGGCAGAAGATTCTGGTCATGACGCGTGCGCTGCAGATACGCAGCGGCCCCGGTTTGTTGCGAATGAACTGGGACATAGCTGCAGACAGCTAGAAGTAGCGCAGCACTGGCAAGAGGGAAACTCCGCACGGGCTCATTCAGCCTAGGTTCGCATGCGCGAGCCGTTTGGATCGTAGGCCGGTTGCGGTAGCGCCTGAGCAGGATATCGCGCACCGATGATCTCAATTTCGAATCCGGAAGTGGCGCCCGCCACGGCGGCCGGCACGTATCCGAGCGCCAGAGAATGATTGACGCGATGGCCAAAGGCGCCCGAGGTGACCCATCCCACCACCGTTCCATCGTGCCAAATGGGCTCATCGCCCAACGCATCCGCGTCTGTATTCTCGACCCTGAAGGTCAAGAGCCGCAAAGCGCCGCCGCTTTGCTTCTCGTCCGCCGCCGCAGCACGGCCGATAAACTCGCTCTTTTTCAAGTCGACAAAGCGGCCGAGCCCGGCTTCGAAGGGGCCGTAGATAGGTCGATATTCCCGAGCCCACGTTCCAAAGCTCTTCTCCACCCGCATGCAACTCAGCGCTCGGCTGCCGAATGGGCGTATATCGTACTTGCGGCCGGCTCGCAGCAACTGATCGTACAGCGCCCGTTGGTAATCGGCGGTGACCCATATTTCGTATCCCAGTTCGCCGGTAAATGAAACGCGGCCGACGTAACCCGGCACCATGCCGATCTCCATGCGCCTGAACGACAAGAATGGAAACGCGGCGGTGGACAAGTCATCGCGCACCAACTCTTGCAAAAGGGCGCGCGAATTCGGGCCGGCGATGGATAGCCCGGTGTATTCCATGGCGCACGGACGCACCCACACGCCGCTCTGAGGCATGTGCCGCTCGAACCAGCGCAGGTAATAGCTTTCAGCGGCGTAGGTGCCGATCAAGAAGAAATGCTCGGCGGCGATACGACACATCGTGAAGTCGCCGATCAGTTTCCCGCGTTCATTGAGCATCGGCGTCAAGGCTACGCGGCCGACCGAGGGAACACGGTTCGCCATCACCCGCGAGAGCCAGTCCGCCGCGCCGGGACCTTTGATTTCAAACTTGCCGTAGTTCGAGATCTCGAGTAGCCCGACCGAATTTTTCACCGCCTCGCACTCGGCGGCCACATGCGGAAAGTCATTCGAGCGGTGAAAGCTGGTTTCATCCTTGGCGGCTTGCGCGCTGGGCGCGAACCACAGCGCATGCTCCAACCCGCAATAGTCACCGAACACGGCGTTTGCTGCCTGCAGCTTTTCATAAATGGGCGTGGTCCGCAGGGGCCGGCCGGCACTCAGTTCTTCGTTGGGAAATCGAATGCTGAACCTGCGCGAATAATTTTCACGAACCTTGGCGCTGGTATACGCCAGCGTCGTCCAGTCGCCGTAGCGCGCCACATCCATGCCCCAAATGTCGGCGCCCGGATCGCCGTCAACCATCCAGCGCGACAGCGCCAGACCCACACCACCGCCCTGGCTGAAGCCGGCCATCACGCCGCAGGCTACCCAAAAATTGCGCAAACCCCTGACCGGCCCGACCAACGGGTTGCCGTCCGGTGTAAACGTGAAAGGCCCATTCACCACTTTTCGGATACCGGCATCGGCCAGCGCGGGAAAATGCTGGAACGCCACCTCCAAGCTCGGCGCGATTCTGTCCAGATCGTTGGCCAACAGGTCCTGCCCGAAGTCCCACGGAGTTTGCGTGGGGGACCAGGGCACGCCGGCTTTTTCATAGGTACCGAGCAACATGCCGCCGCGTTCTTGGCGCATGTAGAGCTCGCCTTCGAAGTCGATCGCGTGCAGCTGTTCCTTCTGGCCCGCCAACTGCGGCATATCGCCCGTGATGAGGTATTGATGCTCCATGGCCAGAATGGGCAATTCCAGGCCGACCATGCGGCCCACCTCGCGGGCCCACAACCCCGCAGCGTTCACGACGTGCTCCGCGTGCACGTTGCCGTGCTCTGTGATCACGTCCCAAGATCCGTCGCTTCGCGCTTTAAGATCGGTGACTCGAGTGTGTCTTACGATTTCCGCACCGCCGATTTGCGCGGATTTCGCGTAGGCCAGCGTGACGCCGTACGGATCCACGTGACCTTCGATGGGATCGTACATCGCACCCTTGAAATGCTTTTTGTCCATCAGCGGAAAAAGTCTCGCCGCCTCCTCCACGGATATGATTTCAAGCTCCATCCCCAAATACCGGCCGCGTGCCTTGGCCATCTTCAGCCAGTCGAGGCGCTCGCGGGTGCCTGCCAGCATGAGGCCGCCCGTGATGTGCACGCCGCAGGACTGCCCGGAAATCTGTTCGATCTCCTTGTACAGCTCGATGGTGTATTGCTGCAATTTCGCGACGTTGGGATCGCCGTTGACCGTGTGCATGCCACCGGCTGCATGCCAGGTCGAGCCGGAAGTCAGTTCGGCGCGCTCTATCAGGAGCACATCTTTCCAGCCCGCCTTGGTCAGGTGGTAGAGGACGCTGGCTCCCACCACGCCGCCGCCGATCACCACCACTCTCGCCTGACTCTTCATGGATGGCTCAGTCATTGGATACCGCCAAATGCAGATTGGCCTGCGTCAAATCAGCGCCGCTGCCAAAGCGCTCGATCAGCCAGGAGCGGAACAATGCCACGGCGGTGTCGCTCAAAGCCTCCGGATGCGTGATCAAATAATATCCGTAGCCATCATCCAGGCTGTTGCTGAAGGGTTTGACCAGGCGCCCTGCGCGAATGTGATCGCCGAACAAGTACGTGTCCACCAGCGCGACGCCCTCGCCGCTCAACGCATATTGGACCGCCAGCATCGCGGTATCGAACACCACGCCACGCTCGACGTTGAGGTGGCCCACATTGGCGGCGCGCGCAAATTGCTTCCAAAGATGATGCCGCGGCAGCTCCGTAATCCGAACGTGCACCAGCTCATTCGCCTCAATGAATTGTGCCAATGTCTTGTCGGCGTGCCGGGCGGCCACGGCGGGATGGCAGAGCAAGCTCAAATGCACCGGCCACAACAGGTCGGTGACCATATCAGTCACGGTTGGCTTTGAATACACCACCGCAACGTCGACGTCGTTGGGCGGCGGGCCCACGCCGTAAGGGCTGACCAGATCGATCTCGACTTCAGCCGCCGCACGGCGAAAATCGCGCAGAATCGGCACGGCGAGATAAGCCGCGAAACTGGGCGGCATGTGTACTCGCAGCGTACGGGTGTTGGTCGCGCTGTCGTTGCGTAAATCGTCCAGGGCATATTCCAGGCGATCGAAGGATTTCATGACGGCCGGCAACAGATGCTGCCCGGCCTTGGTCAGCACCAACGAATGGGGCCGCCGCTCGAACAATTGCACGCCGAGGAGTTTCTCCAGCGCAATCACGTGGCGAGACAGTGCGCTTTGCGATATCAGCAGCGCATTCGCCGCAGCGGTAAAGCTCAAATGCTTGGCGACGCCTTCGAAAGCGCGCAACGCATTCAGCGGGAGCCAGCGCCGATCGATGTGGGAGTTGCTCATAACCTAAGTTAAGGCGCCCATGATTTGGTGTAGCCGATGGCGCGCTTCTGATCGGCGGTAATGGTTTTCGAGGCCAGATATAAGTGGTAAGCAGCCCATAGGCCCGTGGGCGCAAGCACCAGCAAGGCCAAGCGCAGCGATGCTGCGTCCGTTGGCCGTGGGCCGGCGAACCAGTCGCTTAATAGACCGACCACCCAGGGTGCAACGATCAGATTCAATATGTTCGCGACCAACAATGATATGGCGATGAACATGTTGCGCATATGACACGGCGCGAGATTATTGAGCAATCCAAAACATGGACCGATATAAAAATAGATGGCGGGTATGAACAAGCAGAACATCGCCTTGCACAACCACAACGAGTGAGTCCAATAGGCAATCACCGACGGGACCGTCGCCAGGCCGATTCCAGCCGCCAGCAACCATACGACGCGGCGCGGATCGGCCATGGACGGGCGCGAGAGCACCCACGCCGTCGCAAGGGTCGCGATCGAGCCTCCCCAAAGATGAATATTTCCCGTGACGGCCCCGGCCTGCCCCACGTCCAAGTTGTACGCCCGCTGTAGAAAAGTCGGCGTCCAGTAGATGAGGCCCCAGCCCCAGAGCGCACACAGACCCCCGCCGATGACGACGTGGTAAGCAGCCTTTTGCTGCCATAGAAATTTCAGGCACGTCCACAGGGAAGGTTTGATGTCATCGACCACGGCGTCCAGTCGTCCCCTCCTCGGCTCTCGCACGGTCAGGTAAACGATGATCCCCACGATGAGTCCGGGCAGACCAAGAGCGATGAACGCCGTTCGCCACGTGTAGGCATGAGCTACCGCTCCCGCCATATCGGCGCCCAGCCACGCGCCGATGGGCGCGCCCAGTGCAAGAACGGTCATGGCCATGGGGCGCCGTTCCGCCGGAAAACAATCCGAGACGATGGCGGTAGACGGCGGGGTCCCGCCCGCCTCTCCCACGCCCACACCGATGCGGCCCAGCAAGAATTGCCAGTAGTTCGTCGACAGCCCGCACAGCGCCGTGAAGGTGGACCAAATGACCAACGAGCACGCAAGGATATTGCGTCGATTGTAGCGATCCGCCAGCCATGCGATCGGGATTCCGAATGCCACGTAAAAAAAAGCGAGCGGCGCACCGGTCAAGAACGCGACGCCGGCATCCGTTAACTTCAGGTCCAACCGAATCGGCTCGAGCACCGTCGACACGACATAACGATCGGCAATATTGATGGCGTAAATTAAACACGCCAGCACGAGCACATACCAACGCTCGATGGATGAAGGAGCCCGGGTTTGGCGTGCGTCAAATGCAGTTGCGCTCAAGCATGAACCTCGAGTGTGATTCCGTAACCATACAGGGTTCATCTCCGCGCTGCGACTTAAAGGCGTAAGGCCGCTGAAGCGAATTCGAAAAATAACATGGGCAGATCGCGAAATGGCATAGCGTGCGTGCATTGAACGATTAAGCTCGCCGGATGGGGGAATTCGACTTCATCGTTATCGGCGCCGGTTCCGCCGGGTGCGTTTTGGCGGATCGCCTGTCACGGAGCGGCACCGATCGCATTCTCGTGCTTGAGGCCGGCGGTTCCGATAATCGTTTTTGGATCAAGACACCGATCGGATACGGCCGCACCTTTGCCGATCCTGCCGTCAACTGGAAGTATCAGGCGCTCGCCAGCCCCGGACTCAATGGGCGAACCATGTACTGGCCTCGCGGACGCGTGCTGGGCGGCTCGAGTTCCATCAACGCGTTGGTCTACTGTCGCGGCGCGCCCCAGGATTTCGACGACTGGCGCGAGTTGGGTAACGTCGGGTGGGGCTGGCAGGACGTCAAGCCTTACTTCGAGAAATCCGAACGGCATCTCGACCCCAACGGAGAGGCACATGGCGAGGGCGCCCTCGACATTGCCGACGTCACCCCTTTCTTGCATCCCATGCGCCGCAATTGGCTGGACGCGGCCGCGGAGCTGCATTTGCCGACGACCGATGACTTCAACGGCGAGCACCCGCTCGGATTGGGTTGCTACCAAGTGACCATCCGCCACGGCAGGCGCCGTTCGGCGGCCGATGCCTTTCTGCGGCCTGCGCTGCGCCGCGAAAATGTGCGGCTGGAGACGGACGCGTGGGTGAGCAAGATTCGCTTCGTACAACGACGCGCCATGGGCGTGGAATACGTGCGCGACGGTCAGACGAGATTCGCCGCCGCCCGGCGCGAGGTACTGCTGTGCGCCGGCACGGTCAATTCGCCGCAGCTACTGCAGCTGTCGGGCGTCGGACCGGCAGCGGCTCTTACGGCGCTCGGCATTGATTCGGTGCTGGACAATCCATCCGTCGGCGGACACCTGCAAGATCACTTGGCGGTGGTCTATTCCTTCAAGGCGACGCAGCCCACCTTGAACAATCAGCTGCACTCGCCATGGGGAAAACTCGCCGCCGGATTGCGCTATATCTTATCGCACCGCGGACCCTTGGCCTTGAGCGTGAACCAAATGGGCGGCTTTCTGCCCTTGAGTCCCGCCGACCCCCGCCCCGCCGTTCAGCTCTACTTCAATCCGGTCACCTACAGCACCGGCGATGCGACCCGCAAGACCATCGAAGTGGACGGATTCCCCGGCTTCTATCTGTGTTTCCAGCCCACTCGCCCGACCAGCACAGGGCGAATCGATATCGCAAGCGCGGACTTTCGCCAGGCGCCGATGATCGCGCCCAATTATCTGTCGACGGGAAAGGACGAAGAAGACGTGATCAGCTGCGGTCGGCTGCTGCAAAGTATTTTAAGGACCCGATCCATCCGCTCGCTCATTCGCGAGCCCATTGAGCGCAGCCTCGACTCCATGGACGGCGCACAAATTCTCGCTGACTTCCGCGAGCGCGCGATGACCGTGTACCACCCGGTCAGCACCTGCCGAATGGGACGCGCGCTTGGCGATTCGGTAGTCGATTCTTCACTGCGTGTGCACGGTGTCGATGGCTTGCGCGTGGTCGATGCCTCGATATTTCCGACGATGACTTCCGCAAACACCAATGCACCGACTCTCATGGTCGCGCAAAAGGCCGCTGATTTAATACTGGCTGGATGAATCGAGGGCATCGCCTATGAAGCTCGACAGTGTCAAAGTATTCATCGTGGCGAACCCGCCGCCGAGTTTCGGCGGCCGCTACTTCGTGTTCTTAAAGCTTCGCACGACCTGCGGCATCGAAGGGATCGGCGAAGTGTACGCGGCCACCTTCGGACCCAGCGTGATCGGCGCCATGATCGAGGACTTGTTTGCGCGGCGATTGCTGGGGCGTGATCCGATGCGTATCGAGACTTTTTGG
>DASWUU010000187.1:0-20373 GCA_036401515.1 Steroidobacteraceae bacterium | reverse complement strand
ATTGTGCAGCAGATAGCTGTAAATGGTGAATCCCGTCGAAGCCGCCAATTGGCCAATGAACAACCACTTCGATACGCCGACCGCGGATTGGGTTTTCCATTGCGTGTAGACCTGCCGCATGATCGTGGCGAGCAGCACCAGGGAACTTGCCCAGCCAATCATTTCAGTGGAGTTCATCGTTCATCGCAGGTTATGGGGATCGGCAAGGAACTTCGATCAAATCGGAGCGCGATTATAGGGGCGCAGCGAACACCACGCGCCATACGTTGGTGTGGGACTTATCCGTCGGCGTGTACGATGGCGAGGGCCCAAGCCGTGCAAACCGCCAGGCCGGCAATCCACCCCGTGATTGCTTGGACCGCGCTACCTCGCTTGTCCGACACGCCCAGCCGCGTATACAGCCAGCCAACGCCGGTTCCGAAGACAAAGCCGAGCGCGTGGCCAAGCACATCAACGTGGGCATCGCCTGCGCCGAGAAAAGTCAGCAAGCAAATTCCCGCGATCAGCGGGGCCCAGCGATACCAGAGTCGCTCGCGCACGCTAAGACGCTGCCGCGATGCCATACCCGCAAGCAGACCCAGTGCGGCAAATACCGCCGTCGAAGCGCCCACAGCACGGTGCGTGGAGGGTGCCAGGATCACTTCAGCGGAGTTTGCCAGCGTAGCCGATCCTAATATGCTCAGCCATGCGACGCCGGGCCCGAGCAATCGACCCGCGGCGACTCCTGCGACCACGCCGAAAAGCAGGTTGCCCAGCAAGTGTTCCTGGTCCAAGTGCAACGTGAGAGCCGTGATGGAGCGCCACCACTCCGCCGGGGAGCCTGCATCTAACGCTCCTACCGCAAACCAGTCCACGCCCAGCACGCCATTGCCTGCACAATAGGCCGTGAGCAGTAGAATGACCACGTAACAGATGGCACCGAGTCCCGCTCCAGGGTGCGTAACAATGCTTGGGGTGGTGCGCGGTACGCCGCGCTCGGCAGAATAGCGGCTGATTTCATCGTACGCTTCGCGAAGCGTTGCCGGTGCCACCGTTAGGATCCATGCCCCTTCAATCTGCGTCGTCTCGTGACGGATGTTTTTCGCTTCGAGGACTAGGCTGTATTCCCGGCAAAGCGAGCGCGATCCGCGAAAGACGACTGGATCAGCCGCATCTTTCTGGCCGGGTTCCATACTCAACCCAACGAGCCATCGTGGCCGCACCGCGCGGCTAAATCCCCAAGCGGTCGCCAAGCGTACCGAATTGCAGTCACGTGGCCGCCATCCGGCGCCGGTTCCACAACGCAATCGGTGGCGCTGCCGCCTAACCGCTCGTAAAAGCGCCGCGCCGGCAGGTTTTTCTCATAGACCCAGAGATGTAGTCTTGGGATAAGGCCGTCCCGCAGTACAGTTTGCGCTACAACAGCCATGAGCTGGCCGCCGAGGCCGCGACCCTTTTGGCGCGGCGCGACATGGAGATTGTCCAACAAGGTCCCCCACTCAGGATCGGCGTCGAGAAACGCACAAGCGAATCCCTGGATCTCTCCGCCCTGATCGCTTACCAGAATGAATTGGCCTTGAGGAGGATCAGCGCAGAGCCGCCGCTCCCAGAGCTGCCGTCTATTTGCGATCACCGGACCATCCAAAAAGTCTTGTTGAAGAATGCCTCGATAGGCCGTTTGCCAGCTGCTTGCATGAAGGCTGGCAATGGAGGCTGCATCGCTCAGAACTGCCGCTCGAATAGCCATGGTCGTGTTAGTTCCTGCGCGTCTTGTCGACTTCGTCGGGCTGTATTAGATTGCCCACATAACGGATGGAGTGCGCCATGGCTAAGATTCTTGTCCTATATTACTCGGCCTATGGCCACATCGAAAAAATGGCTCAAGCGGTGGCCGAAGGCGCACGCCAAGCGGGCGCAGCAGTCGACATCAAGCGCGTACCGGAAACCGTCCCCGAGCAAGTCGCGAAGGCGGCGCACTTTAAACTTGACCAGGCGGCACCGATTGCCACTATCGAGGAGCTTTCAAATTACGACGGAATCGTGATCGGTACCGGCACGCGTTTCGGCCGCATGTCATCGCAGATGGCTGCCTTTCTTGATCAGGCAGGAGGCCTGTGGGCGCGCGGCGCGTTGCATGGAAAAGTCGGTGGCGCGTTTACGTCCACCGCCACTCAGCATGGGGGACAAGAAATGACGCTGTTTTCGATCATCACCAACTTGCTTCACTTCGGCATGGTGGTGGTTGGATTGGATTATGGCCACGCCGGACAAATGACCCTCACGGAAATCACCGGAGGCAGTCCCTACGGGGCCACGACCATCGCCGGAAGCGACGGCTCGCGTCAACCGACGGAAAATGAGCTCGTCGGCGCACGCTATCAAGGTAAAAAAATAGCGGAAACCGCCGTCAAGCTCGCGCCATGACGTACCTCGCAATGATCCGCGACGGATAAAATCAGCGCTTGAGCAAGCTTCGCGCGGCCGACACAACATGGCTAACGGATATTCCGAGCTTTTCCAGCACGATTTTCCCCGGCGCTGAGGCGCCGAAGCGATCGATACCGATCGCAATACCGTCGCGGCCGATATATTTATACCAACCGAGTGTTGCGCCCGCCTCGACAGAGATGATCGGCATATTCTTCGGAAACACCGAGCTTTTATACGCCTCGTCCTGTTCTTCGAAAATCTTGAAGCTTGGCATCGATACCACTGTGGCGCCGATGCCGGTCTTCTTCAATTCTTCGGCCGCTTGTAGGATCACCGAGACTTCGGAACCCGTGGCGACAAGAATGAGATCCCGGCCGCTTGAATCGAGAACGTAGGCGCCCTGACGAACGCCCTCCAAGACTCGGCATTTGCCGGCGTCGAGAACCGGTAGGTCTTGCCGAGAAAGCGCCATGAAACTTGCTGATTTTCTCTCAAGCGCGAGCTGCCAGCACGCTGCCGTTTCATTGGCGTCCGCCGGCCGGAAATCGGTAAGCTGCGGAATTGCCCGTAGTGCCATGAGGTGCTCAATCGGTTGATGAGTCGGCCCATCCTCACCCAAGCCCACCGAGTCATGCGTAAAGATATACAGCGAGTGGGAGCTTTGCAGGGCACCCATGCGCAACGCCGATCGGCAATAATCGGAGAAGGTAAAAAACGTGGAGCCGAAGGGGATCAAGCCGCCGTGGGCGGCGATACCATTGACCATGGCCATCATTCCAAACTCGCGGACGCCGAAGAACACGTTTCTGCCTTTCGGATCGACGTGAAAGCTGGGCGAGTCTTTGAATATGGTTTTGGTGGAAGATGTTAGATCGGCTGCGCCGCCGAAGAGTTCGGGCAAGGTCTTGGCCAGTGCGTTCAGCACCGAACCGCCCGCATTACGCGTTGCCATGGGTTTGTCGGTCGGAAACCGCGGTATGGCCTTCTCCCAACCCTCTGGCAGCCGCATGGCGGTGGTGCGGTCATACTGCTGCGCCAACTCGGGGTACGCCTTGCGGTATGAGTCGTATTGAGCATTCCACCGCGCCTGCGCTGCCTTGCCTTTTTCCACCGCGTGGCGCCAATGCTTTTGCGCTTCGGGCGGGATGTAAAAGCTCTTATCTTCCGGGAAGCCCAGATTCCTTTTAGTCGCCTTCGTCGCTTCCGGTCCCAATGCTTCACCATGGGCCGCATTGGTACCCGCCTTGGGCGAGCCATAGCCGATCACCGTGCGCACGCGGATGAGGGATGGTCTTGTCGTCTCTGCTTGCGCCGCCTCGATCGCCTTTCGCAAGGCCGGCAAATCATTGCCGTCGTGAACCATTTGCACGTGCCAATGATACGCCTCGAAGCGGCGCGTCACGTCCTCGGTAAAACTGAGTTCCGTCGGGCCATCCAAGGAAATCAAGTTATCGTCATAAAACACGATGAGCTTGCCGAGGGCCAAGGTCCCGGCCAGCGAAGCGGCTTCATGCGAAATCCCTTCCATCAGATCCCCGTCGCCGCACAGAACATAGGTCCGGTGGTCCACAGGCGCGTGATCGTCATGGTTATAAGTCGCGGCGAGGTGCCGTTCTGCCATGGCAAGGCCTACCGCTTCGGCAAATCCCTGGCCGAGCGGACCGGTGGTGACTTCAACACCGGGTGTTTCCCCATATTCAGGATGCCCGGCCGTGTGTGATCCCCACTGACGAAACTGCTGCAACTGCTCAAGCGGCAAGTCATACCCGGTCAAATGGAGCGCACCGTAAAGCAAGGCAGAAGCGTGGCCATTGGACAGCACGAACCGATCGCGATCCGACCATAGCGGGTCGGTCGGATTAAATTTCATCACTTCGTGAAACAGCAAATAGGCGATCGGCGCCAATCCTAACGGAGCGCCAGGATGTCCGCTCTTTGCCTTCTCTACCTGATCAATGGCAAGGAAACGTAAAGTATTGATACTGATCTGCTCAAGTGCGTCTGAAGTCGCATTCATAGTAACGATCACACCTCATGAGTCGGGTTTGCGCCGGCGCACGCAATCGCGAAAGCCGGATGGCAAGTATAAGCGCCTAAGCCGGATAGTCCTCGACTGATTTGGCCGGCGGCTTTCCGAGTCGACGCAACAACCAATAATCGATGGACAGAAAGCCCGGCCCGGCGATGGCAAGCCACAAGAACAATGCAAGATATTCAAATTCATCAAATCCCAGCAATGTCTCGAGCGAGTCTACCTCGCCCCACTTCGCCGCTTTGATGGCGACGACCATCGTAACCCCCAAAGCTCCGGCGGAAATTCGCGTGAGCAACCCCAACAGCAGGCACAGACCACCGACAAACTCGATACCCGAAGTAAGCGGGGTGAAAAATTGCGGCAAAGGAATACCCCAGCCGATAAAGTTTTCAGTCACCTGCGGTAGGTTATGCAATTTGCCCCAACCGCTTAGCAAAAACACCCAGCCTACGGTAATGCGCGCAAAGAGAGGCGCCAGCCAACCGAGGTGCCCCGCTACCCTGCGCGGCCACTCCACAAGCCAGTCGATCATACGCTTCATGAATTGGTCTCCGAGCTTAGAGCGCCGCGTGTGTCATTGCAGTGAATAAATTCTTGTACTGCCGAGGCTGCGAACGGAGGTATTGTTCAGGGGCCTTGATTTGGTCGCCAAAGTACGCGGCCGCGTGCCACGGCCAGCGCGGGTCATACAGTATGGCACGAGCGAGGGCGATCAGATCGGCATCGCCTGTGCTAACAATCGCTTCCGCCTGTTCGAACTCGGTGATGAGACCGACAGCAACGACCGGCAAGCTCACCGCCTGTTTCACGGCTCTCGCCAGCGGCACCTGATAGTTCGGCCCGAGCGGTATTTGTTGAGCGGGTGTGAGTCCGCCGCTGGAAACGTGGATGGCGCTGCATCCGCGCGATTGAAGTGCCTGAGCGAAAACGACGGTCTCCTCGATCGACCAGCCGCCTTGCGCCCAGTCCGTGCCCGAGACCCGCATCGTGACGGGCTTGCGCGACGGGAAGGCGGCCCGAACGGCATCAAACACTTCAAGCGGAAAGCGCATCCGATTGGCGAGCGAACCTCCGTATTCATCGTCTCTTCGATTCGACAACGGCGACAAGAATTGATGCAGCAAATAGCCGTGAGCGCCGTGGATCTGAACTGCGGCCAGCCCAAGGCGTGCTGCCCGGCTGGCAGCATCGGCGAAAGCTTGGCGAACTTCAACCATGCCCTCCTTATTGAGCGCCGCGGGAAGCGCCTGATTAGCGTTAAACGGCAAGGATGATGGCGCAACCGTCTGCCAACCGTTTTTATCGACCGGGGAGATTTGTGCCCCACCCAACCAAGGCTTTTCCGTGGAGGCCTTCCGGCCGGCATGCGCCAATTGAATCGCGATCGGCATATCCGACCATTTACGAATCGCGCTCAAGGTACGCGCCATGGCCGCTTCTGTTTCATCGGAGTACAGCCCCACATCGGCGTAGGTAATTCGGCCCTCCGGGCTAACCGCGCTCGCCTCAATGGTCAGAAGCGCCGCACCCGACAGAGCCAGATGGCCCAGATGAATCAGGTGCCAATCCGTCATGCAGCCATTTTCAGCCGAGTACTGGCACATGGGGGCCACGACTATTCGATTCGACAATTCGAGGCCGCCGACGCGTAGGGGCGTAAAGAGTCGGGAGCTGCTGATTCTACTGCTCAAGGCGCCATCCTCGGTAGTGCAACAAAGTCGTAACAACTATTTGCGATTCTTTCGCGCTGTCGATTGTTACTCATTTGCTATGGAACTTCACTCATGCTAAATCGATTTCCTCTAGCCGCTGCACAGCGCGCGGCGGTCCTCATCGTTGGCCTTATGGCTGTTTCGACGACAGCTTCCGGCGAAAATAGCGCGACCGGCGATGTAAGTTCTGCGTCCACGGCAGGAAGCGCATCGGGTGACCGCAGAGACGATGCACTTGCGGAGATCACGGTGCTCGCCCAGCGCACCACGCCGGAAATCGCCCGCGATGCCGAGCGACAAGCGCCGAATCTCATTAATATTCTGACCTCGGAGGAGATGCAGAAGCTTCCCGATGTGAATACCGGAGAAGCCATTCGCCGCGTACCAGGGATTTCACTGGAAACGGATACCGGCGAAGGACGCTATATCAACATTCGCGGGTTGGACGCCGACCTCAATAGCACTACCTTTGGCGGCTTGCGCCTACCACCGACCAACAACAGTTCGCCATCCGGCGCAGGCCGCGCTGTGGCTTTCGACTCCATTCCGGTGGGATTTGTCGGCGCAATCAAAGTGACCAAATCCAACCTGCCGGAACAGGATGCCGAGGCGCTGGGCGGTACCATCGATATCACGCCGAAGACGGCACCCACGGATGGCAAGCCCTTTGCCGATCTCAAGCTTGGCAGCGGAATGGAACTGCTGCGCCATGGGTGGATCACGGATCTCGCGGGAACCGCAGGAGCCCGCTTTGGCGGCAGCGGCGACTATCAGCCCTTCAGCATTCTCGTCACCGCCTCCAACTACGACGATCGCCGCGGCGTCGACGATGCCGAGGCGGCTTTCATCGACAATCAGCCTGCTGGAATTCCCGACAAGGCGTTCGCGGCGTTCGAGCAGCGCTACTACAACTATCACCGCGAACGGCATGGCTACGGCACCGATTTGGGCTTCGCACCCGACGCCGATAATCAGTACTTCATTCGCTACTACGACGCCGGATATTCCGAAACGGTCAATCGTAATCGCCTGATCTGGAATTACTCGGGCGCCCCCACGGTCGACCCCACCGACCCGAATGGCTTTGTCGATACCGGGACCTTCACCAAAGCGCTGCGCGATGAGAAGGAGTACTTGGATTCGAAGGTGGCCGAGATCGGCGGCAAGAACCAGTTTGCCGGCAACATCCTCGACTATCACGTCGGCTATACCAAGGGCACGTATGTCAAACCTTACGATCTTAATTCGGGATTCAACAATCCGAGTCTCGCCAATATGGCCTACGACAACACCACGCTGCCTAACTGGCCCTCGGTGCAGGTGCTACCGGGGACCGCCTCGAATGGCACCGTGAATGTAAATCCTTACAACCCGGCCGGCTATCTACTGTCAAGTCTCTACACGCAATCCCAGCACAAGGACGATCACGAATTGGGCATCGGCGCAAACCTCGCCATTCCGACACATTTTACCGACCGCTCGGATGAGGAAATTAAGGTCGGCGTGAACGCGCGCCTGCGGCACAATGCCGCAGACCAGACCACCGATGCCGTGACCAACGTACCCGCGCTGCCCCTCGCATCGCTATCCTACGGCGGCAACTTCAGTTATTACGACGGCCATTACCAGATGGGCCCGCAGATCGATACCAACGCGATTCGGGCGCTCTATGCGGCTGCGGTGGCGGCGGGCAACATCACCGGCGATCCCATCGGCAATGCGCTGGCTGATGTGCACGACAAGGAAAATGTTTACGCCATCTATGGGCAGTACCAGTTCGGCTACGGACCCTTAGGTGTCGTCGCCGGAGTGCGTGTGGAAAAGACTCAGGCCACTTATGCAGGGTTCGCCTCCGATTCCTCTGGGTCGGCCGCAAGTCTCGGTTGTCCGATTCTCGATCCCACCAACAATCCGACCACGCACATCTGTGCCGTGTCGAACGACCGCAACTACACCAACTACTTTCCGACCGCGCAGGCGCGCTATGAGATCCAGCCGGACACAATCGCACGGGCCGCCATCTCCTCGACCATTGCCCGCCCCGGCTTCGAGCAGGTGACGTCGGCGACCACGGTCGACGCCAGCGGCAATATCACTACAGGCAATCCGAACCTCAAGCCGACCACGGCGACAGGTTTGGATTTGGCGCTCGAGAAGTACTTACCGCACGCCGGCATCGCCTCGATCGGTTTTTTTGCCAAGGACATCAAGAATTACATCGTCACAAACGTGGAGCAGACGGCGGGCGGCCAGCAGAATCTCGGCGGCAACTTAGGCATCGTGAAAGTCATCAGCTTCGCCAACGCCTCGACCGCGACTCTCTATGGCTTTGAAACGAACTTCGTGCAGCATTTCTCCGACATACTGCCGGGGCCGCTCGGCGGTTTGGGGGTATCGGCCAACTACACCTGGGTGGATTCGCAGTACAACATTCCGGTGTTTGATGCCTCGGGGGTGAAAACCGGCACGCGCCCCTCGCTGCTGCCGTCGAGCTCACGCAATACTTTCAACGCGGATCTCCTCTACGACATGTACAACTTGAGCCTAACCTTGGGTGCGTACTACACCAGTAGGAATATCTTCGGCGTGGGCGGAACCGCAGCGCTCGATGTGTGGACGCAGGAGCGATTCTCGGTCGATTTCGGCAGTCAATACAAATTGACCGAGGCGGCGAGCGTGTACTTCAACGCCAAGAATCTCACCAACACGGCATTGAAGTTTACCGAAGGCCCGGGTCAAAACCGGATCATTCAACGCGAGTACTATGGGACGACCCTGCAGTTTGGTGCCAATTATAAGTTCTAATTCGCAGCGGACACCCTAGCGCGCTGCATCAGCTCCGAAGGTGCACCGAACTGGCGGCTATGCTATATTGGTTAGATAGCTAACCATTAGAGGGCTGCCATTGAGCGACCTGGAAGAGCGATTCAGCGATGCCCTGCACAGCACCTCCCGTGCCTGGCGCCAGGCCGTGGATCGGCGCCTGAAGTACCTGGGGGTTAGCCAGGCAAGCTGGATGACGATTGCCTACGCCGCAAAGGCGCGCTCTCCGCTATCTCAATCCGAACTCGCCGACAAGCTCGGGGTTGAGGGTGCGACCATGGTGGCGATGATCGATAGGCTAGTGAACGCGGGACTGGTTACCCGCGAAGCATCGACCACCGACCGGCGCGTCAAGCGCGTGGTGCTCACGTCGGCGGGATCGAAGATCTACGACAGAGTCAAAGCCGAAGCGGCGGCTCTGCGCAATGAATTGCTCACCAACACCGATCCAAAGAAATTACTGATTGCGACCGAGCTGCTCGAGAGCTTGCGGGAAGTCATCGAAACCAAGCCATGAATCGTCCGCTCAATCGGCCGATGATCACGATCTCGATCATGTTGGCGACGATCATGCAGACGCTGGACAGTACCATTGCCAATGTCGCCCTGCCGCATATGCAAGGGACGCTGTCCGCCTCTCAGGATCAGATTGCTTGGGTGCTCACGGCGTATATCGTCGCTTCCGCGATCGCCACACCCCTCACCGGTTGGCTCTGCGATCGATTCGGGCAAAAGTACATATTTCTAGCCTCCATTTCCGGTTTCACGGTGGCCTCGGCCCTCTGCGGCATGTCGAACAGCCTCGCACAAATCGTCGCGGCCCGGCTACTGCAAGGCGTGTTCGGGGCGGCGCTGGTGCCCTTGGCACAAGTGGTGTTGATGGAAATCAATCCGCGCGAAAAGCAAGGTTCCGCCATGGCGGTGTGGGGCATGGGAGTGATGGTGGGGCCCATTCTGGGTCCGACGCTGGGAGGATGGCTGACCGATAGCTATAACTGGCGATGGGTGTTTTTCATCAATGTACCCATCGGTATCATCGCCTTCTATGGCATGTGGAGATACATCCGACCCGATCCCGGCCGAAGAAGCATGCGCTTCGATGTATTCGGATTCACCACCTTAAGCCTCGGCCTCGGTGCTCTGCAGTTGCTGCTGGATCGGGGCCAACAGAACGATTGGTTTTCCTCCACCGAGAGTTGGATCGAAGTCATCATCGCGGTCATCGCCGCAACTTATTTCGTCGCGCATACCATGCTCACGCCGGCTAAAGAATCATTCTTGGACTACCGGCTGCTCAAAAATCAAAACTATGTGACGGGGCTGCTGTTCATCTTCATCGTGGGTCTGGTGTTGTATGCCACGCGTGCGCTGACGCCGACCATGCTCGAAGACTTGCTCGGTTATCCGGTCGCAACGACCGGCCTGGTCACCGCTCCTGCCGGTATCGGCACCATGCTGGCAATGCTCATTGCCGGGCGCATCGTTGGAAAAGTGGATCTGCGCCTGACTCTGTTGGTGGGATTCTTAGTGACGGCCTTCGCGCTCTGGCAAATGACCGGCTATTCGCTCGATCTGTCGGAAAGCGACATCATTTGGCCCGGGGTCATTCAGGGGTTTGGCACAGGGTTAGTTTTCGTGCCCTTGAGCGCGGCGACTTTCGCCACCTTGAGCCCAGAAATGCGTGCGCAGGGAACGTCGCTATATAGCCTTGTGCGCAATATCGGCAGCAGCATCGGCATATCGCTGGTGCAAACGCTGTTGACGCGCAACACCGTCAGGATGCATGCCGCCCTGGCTGAGAAACTCACCACGGCCAGTTCCGCTTGGCACAACCCCGCCATTGCATCGGCGTATGGCGTGCACAGGCCGATGGGCGCGGCGTTGCTTGAGAGCGCGGTAACCCAGCAAGCCGCCATGATTGCCTACCTCGATGATTTCTGGTTTATGTTGTTCTTGACGCTGCTGGTGACTCCGCTGCTGCTGCTCATCCGCCCGCCGCGCCGTGGCATCGTCGAGGAGCCGCAAGCCATCATGGATTAGCGGCGCGGCACGGACGTCGCGAAGTCCTGGGTCCAAAACACCGCCGAAGCCGTGCGGAGATTTTCAGCATATGCGATTCCCACCCGCGTGAATCGGCTGTCCATAATGTTTTCGCAATGCGGCGGGCTCGCCAGCCAGCCCTGCATCACTTGCGCTGGGGTCATCGCTCCCGCCGCGATATTCTCGCCCACGATCAGATGATCGCCGAATCCGGCGCGCTCGACCCGCGTTGTGGGGTTGCTGCCATCGCTTCCCTCGTGCTCGAAGCGATCATGAGCGGCCATGTCGGCGGAGTGCGCCAATGCCGCACGTGTGAGAGAACGATCGAGCGCGAGCGGCGCTGCAGGCTTAAAGTACGTGGCCCCGCAGCGGCGCCCGCCGGCGCGCGCCGCATTGATTCTTTCGAGGATCTCGCGCGCTACCGCCGCAGCATTACTAGCGGCCGGCAAGGAGGCGGGTGCGGCCAGCACCATCCATATGTCCCGGCCACGCTGTTCCGAACCGAAATCCTGCAACTGCGAATCTTGCAAGGTGCGGCAATAGCGGGCCGCGAGCACGCGCTGAACGTCGGCATCTGCGGCCACTCCCGACAGGTGCAGCTCCGTCGATTTGGCGGCGAGGTAACCGCTATCGGAAATTGCTCGCTGCAATGAGACCCCATCGGCGAGCAGCTTGGCGGCGCTCGACAGGCGCGCGCTATAAGCCAACGGCTTGCGCTGAGAAGTCGCGCCGCCGCAGCCCTGCATGCGATCGAAATTTGCGGCGTTGAGCGGCGCCGAGAACGCTCTAAGGCAAAGCAATGCGCTGCACGCGACAAGCGCTGCGGCGAAGGCTTTACCCGCTGGGAATTTTTGCCCTGTCGTTACGATTTCGCCCGGTCAGCCGCCAAGACGGGCGCGCCCAAGGGTGCGCTAGCCGATCCGGCGGACGGCGAACCGGCCAGAAGTCTCACCGCCTTGGGCGCGGCCCAGCGTTCGATATCGTCGAACAACGTAAAGACCGCCGGAACGATGACCAACGTCAACAAGGTCGACGTAAGCAGTCCGCCGATCACAGCAATCGCCATCGGTTGTCTAAAATCGCTGGCTTCGCCCAACCCCGACGCGACCGGCACCATGCCCGCGACCATGGCCACGGTGGTCATGACGATGGGCCGCGCGCGCTTATGTCCTGCCTCGACAATGGCTTGCAAACGCGTCTTGCCGGCGCGCATTTCTTCGATGGCGAAATCAACCAGCAAGATGGAGTTCTTCGCCACGATACCCATGAGCATCAGCACACCGATCATGACGGGCAAGGAGAACGGCGTATTGGTGAGGAACAATGCCAACACCGCGCCTCCCAACGACAGCGGTAACGCCGACAGGATGGTAATGGGCTGAAATACGCGCGCAAACAGCAACACCAGCACCGCCAGCACCATCAATACGCCGGCGGCGACCGCGAGCGCGAAGTTCGTGACGAGTTCGTTCATGAACTCCGTATCGCCTGTTTCCACGAGGCGCACCCCTTGCGGCAAGTTCATGAGCGCGGGCAGCGCATGCACCTTCTTCACCGCCGTGCCCAATTGCACGCCGGGGGCAAGGTCCGCATCTATGTACAGCCGGCGGCTCTGGTTGTAGCGCCGCACCGATGAGGGCCCCTGCCCGAAACTCAAGTCGGCCACGGACTTTAAGGGCACGCTTGCTCCGGAGCTCGTGGGAACGGGCAAGTTCTCAAGGGTGGATAGGTCCCGCCGCGACCTTTCCGGCAAGCTGACGCGGATCGGAATAGTCCGATCGCTCAGGGCAAATTTTGCGCCGTTTTGCGGCAGGTCGCCCAGGGTTGCAATGCGAATGGTCTCGCTGATGCTTTGTACGCTCACGCCCATTTGCGCGGCGAGATCCAGCCTCGGGTGCACCACAAGTTCGGGTCTAGGCAAGTCGCCATTGATGCGCGGCGAGCGAATTTCTTTGACCTCGCGCATCTCGTCCAACAGCTTGTGCCCGGTGCGCTCAGTCAGCACGGGATCATCGCCCACGAGAAATAGCGTGATATCACGGCCGCCGCCAAAGCTGAAATTTTGGAAATTGATGTGTCCGTCGGGAACTTGATTGAGCAGCGGCATCAGTCGCTGCTCAAACTCCTTGGCACTGGCCTTGCGTTGGTTGCGCGGCACCATGCTGATGAATACCGACGCTTGACGCACATCGGCGGAATCGGTGCCGACGAATTCCACCACGTCTGTCACCTCCGGCTGTTTGCGCAAAATGGCGGTGGCGGCCGCCGACAAGCGCGCGGTATCCTCGAGCTTGCCGCCCGGCGGCAGTTCGATCATCAGAATCGAGGTGGAAAAATCCTCCGGCGGCACGAATGCCTTCGGCAGCAGCATTCCCCCCGCCAGCGATAAGGCGAAAAACAAAGTGCCGAATCCAATGGTCTTCCAACGATTGGCGACGCACCATTTCAGCGTTCTAATATAAACAGACATGATCGGGCCATCGTCCCGATGCGGTATCGCATCGCCGGTCAGAGCATAGGCCGCGAGCACTGGCGTGATCATTCGCGCCACGAGCAACGAGATGAACACGGCCGCGGCAACCGTCAGGCCGAATTGCCTAAAGTACTGGCCGCTGATGCCGCCCATGAAACTCACGGGCAGAAATACGGCGATGATGGTGAAGGAGGTGGCGACTACGGCGAGTCCAATCTCATCCGCCGCCTCCATGGCCGCGCGAAAGCCGCTCTTGCCCATGCGCATGTGGCGCACGATGTTTTCAATCTCGACGATGGCGTCGTCGACCAGCACGCCGGCCACTAAGGACAACGACAGCAGCGTGATCCCATTGAGCGTAAAGCCCATCCACTGCATGAACGCAAAGGTGGGTACCGCCGACAACGGAATGGCCAGTGCGGAAATCAGCGTTGCGCGCAAATTGCGCAAAAACAGCCAGACCACGCCCACGGCCAGGATTGACCCCTCGATGAGCGCCTCCAGCGCTGAATGGTAAGTCTTAATGGTGTGTTGGACCGTAGTGAATATTTGCTCGATCTGTAGCGACGGATTGTCCTTTTCAATCTTGACCATTTCCTTGGCCACCCCTTCCGCGGTGCTGACGTCGGAGACGCCCTTGGACTTGAACAGCTGGAATGCCGTTGCCGGCCGGCCGTTGAGCCTGGCCAAGCTGCGAGTTTCAGCGATACCGTCATGCACCTCGGCAATCTCCCGCAGGCGCACCGACTTGTTGCCTGGCACGATGATGAGCGTGTCGGCGAGAGTTTCAGCGGACTTAGCGCCGCCGAGCACGCGAATGGATTGCTCGCCGCCGCCGATCTGCGCCCTTCCGCCGGGCGCGTCCAAGTTCAGTTGCCGCAGCTGCGCATTGACTTCCACCGCCGTCAAGCCCAGAGCCTGCATGCGTGCCGGATCCAGCTCGACACGAATCTCCCGATCCACGCCGCCGATCCGCTGCACCTGAGCAACGCCGCGTACACCCAATAGCCGTTTGGTGATGGTGTTGTCGATCGACCAGCTGAGCTGCTCGGGGGTCATGTCGGTGGTGGTGACGGCGTACATGGCAAATGTTCCGCCGTCCGAATCCTGGCGCTGTACCTGCGGTTCTAAAATGCCTTGCGGCAGGTCGGCGCGTACCCTGGCGATCGCGTCACGCACATCGGTGACCGCCCGATCAATCGGCGTGCCGATATTGAACTCGATGATGATCAGTACATTTCCCTCGGAAATGTAGGTTTGCTGATGATGTATGTTGCCGATGCTGGCAATGGATCCTTCCACTTTCTGCGCAATCTGAGTCTCCATTTCCGTCGGCGCGGCGCCGGGCTGGGAGATGTTGACGTTGACGGCGGGGAAGGAGACATCCGGATTTAAGTTGATGGGCAACCGGATGAACGCGACAGTTCCTAAGAAAAACAGCACCACGAATAAAACGATCGGGGTAACCGGATGGCGAATTGCCCACGCAGAAATATTTTTCACGACGTGCCCGCCACCGTCAGGACCGGCTTCACGGTCTCTCCTTCCTGAAGGAAGGCGCCGGCCGCCGTCACAATTTGGTCCTTAGGCCCCAGACCCTGGTCAATGGTCACGCCACTCGGCACCATGCCCGACACCCGAACCGCCCGCCGCTCCACTTTGCCTTGAGGGTTGACGACGAGCACATAGCTGCCCTTGTCGTCGTTGAGCACCGCCGTTTGCGGTACCACGGCCCGCTCTGCGTTGCTGACGGTCACTTCCGCTCGCGCGAAGGCACCGGGCCGCAGGTTGACATCGGGCGTGAGGGACACTTTGACTGTGCCTAGGCGGGTTGCCGGATCGATGACGGCACCCAGCAGCCGGATTCGGCCTTGATATATCTTCGTTGTCCCCGTGAGTTTCACATCCACGAGCTGCCCTACTTTAAGCAGCGGCAAGTCCTGTTCAGCGACTTGACCGCGCAGCTCGGTGTCGCCGTCCTTGGACAGGCGAAACAACGCGTCACCGCCCGGCATGGCAGTCTGACCCACTTCCACCGAGCGGGTGAGAATGATGCCGTCGGCCGGCGCGCGAACATCGGCTCTGGCCAGGCGCGCCTTGGCTTCTTCCAACTGCGCCGCAGCCACTTTGACGTGCGCGGCCGCGGTAACGGCGCTCGATTTACGCCGTTGAGTCTCTTCCGCGGACAGCGCACCGGAAGCACCGACGGCGTTTGCACGTTGATACTCAGCCTGGGCGAGATCAGCTTCGGCGCGTGCTTGATCGAGCGCTGCTTCGAGGTTAGTGACCTGCGGCTCGAGTACTGAATTGTTGAGGTGAGCCAGCACCTGCCCTTGTTTCACGTGATCGCCGGCCTCGACGTAAACCGACTTCACGCGGCCGCCGTCGCCTTCGACGCCAATGGGCATGTCATAGCGTGCGGCGATGGTGCCGATGATGCTCACCGTGGCAGGCACGGCGCTGACGCCCACCTGGGCGACAGAAACCGCGGGAATGGATGAGACGGCGGCCTCAGGCTTTGCGGTCAATGCGTGCGTGATGCGCCAAGCGATCAGCGATAACACGCACACTATTAGCAGACCCCCGACAGACCAGGCGATCACTCGCTTGTTCAGCGTCTTCTGCGGAACCGCCGTATCAGGTTGTTGATCAAACAAGATAGTACTCATGACACCACATCCCAAGGATAACTTCCTTTGTCTAGGATGAATCCGGCTAGATGATTCATCTCTTCGTCCTCATTGCGCTCTGCACGCCTAATGTTGTTCGCCATGCGCCGTTTTGCCTGTTGTGCAAACACCCGTGCAATGGCAACCGCCTGTTTGCCACTCTCGCCGGGCGTACCGGCGAGCGTGGTGGCGCGCGACAATACGCAGAGTCCTACAAAAAGATCAATGGCAATGTCGGCGACGCGCTTCAGCGCGTGCTGCCGATCTGCAATCGATTTTCCGTACTTGCGCAGCAAAAATTCGCACGCCTTCGCCAGTTCCACCGTGTACTTTTCATAAATACCCGCGGACTCTCGTAAAAGTTGCGGCAAATTGAATAAAATTTTGTCCCGCCCCACCCCGGTAGCCTGAGTCCAACGCCTTTCGGCATAGTCCGTTAATACCCCGAACCCCTTAATTGGGTGGCTGAAAATGTCGTCAAACGCCGCTTTCATGTCTCCCAACGATTTTCCCAGGTCCTTGAGCCCCGACAGGGCTATATACAGCCGCAAAACCTCATTGGTTCCTTCGAATATCGTGAGAATCCGGCAATCCCGGGTAATTTGTTCGTAAGGATAGTCGCGCATGAAGCCGCTGCCGGCCGCGATCTGCAAGGCCTCGTAAGCGCTACGCTGCAACGCCTCGCTAGCAAATACCTTACTGATGGCGGCTTCCACCGAGTAGTCCTCAACTCCCGAATCGATGTAGTGAGCGACCATCCATACCGCGCTTTCCGCGGCAAAACAGTCGACCGTCATCTGCGAGATCTTCTCTCGGACCAGGCCAAACTCCGCGATTGGCTGATGAAACTGCTTGCGGGTCTGCGCCTGATTCGTAGCCAGACCGATCAGCGCCTTCATCCCGCCGACAGCGCCGCCGCCCAAGCCCGTGCGGCCGTTATTCAAGATCGCCATTGCCACCTTAAAGCCCTTGCCCTCCAGGTCCAGCACGTTCTCGGCCGGCACGCGCACGCCCGAGAAACTCACCGTCGTGGTCGAGGAGGCGCGGATCCCCATCTTGTCTTCGTGCTGCCCATGACTCACCCCGGGCCAGGCCGCTTCCACCACGAATGCCGTTATCTTCCCCGCTGCAGATGACGTTCGTGCGAACACGGTGTAGAGATCGGCAATGCCGCCGTTGGTAATCCATATTTTCTCGCCTTGGAGTGTCCAAGAGCCATCGGGCTCTTTCACCGCCTGCGTGCGGATGGACGCCGCATCCGAACCCGCACCCGATTCTGTCAGGCAAAATGCGGCGATCATTTCGCCGCTGGCCAACTTAGGCAGGTAACGGGCGCGCTGCTCGGGAGTGCCAAACAACAAAATGCCCTTCATGCCGATGGAACTGTGCGCACCGACAGTGAGCGAGACTGAGCTGTCATGCGAGCTGCTTTGACTCAAGACTCGTGCATAACCTGCATTTGAAAGCCCGAGACCACCGTACTCCTCGGGAATGATGAGACCGAATAATCCTAAATCGCGCAGCCCTTGGATGAACTCCGCCGGCTGAGCCGCCTCGCGGTCCCATCGCTTGAAATCCTCGTGCTTGGGACCTAAAAATTGATCGATGGCATCCACCATCATTCGCAAAACCTCTTGATCCTTGTCCCGTAATTGCGGATAGGGAAACAACTGATCTTCCAGAATTCGACCGGCAACGAGATTCTTTGCGACGCTCATGGGGCTTCAGTCAGCAATGCGGTCAATCACGAGATCGCGGGCACCGTCGCGTCCCACCTCATAGGCCACTTCGCCGTACAGATCCCCCGCAGCGGGCGTAGGCTGTCCGCTGAATGAGACGCGAGCCATGATGGAGACCTGCCGTCCGCTCACGAGTACCCGCCCCGGCATCATCGAGTCCGCCGCCGACAATTGCACCTGGGTACCAATGTCGGCCGTGGTGAGACGTTTTGCTGCCAGAGGGGGACCTTGACCGCCAGGTTCACGAGCAAACACAAATAAAGGTGCCTCCGGTTTCAAGCGCGACTTCAATGCAGGCGCTATGCGTATATTGACAGTCACTTGCGCGGACGCCGACCCCTGCGGGCTCGCACTCGTCCCTGTGAGCGACGCATCCGTCCCAGATGGCGGCGCCGGTCCCAGCTCGGCAATCCGTGCATCCAGCATTTGCTCGACTTGAGGCGGGGGATGAAGTTCTTTCAACGCCTGCCAGCGGGTGCGGGCGAGCGGGCGCTCGCCGCGGCTCGCCGCGGCAAATCCGCCGTATAAGAGCGCTTTCGGGTTGTTCGGCGCCAATGCGAGCGCCTCTTCAAAAAGCTGCGAAGCTTGCGGCGTCACTTCGCCGCCGGCACGTACGCTCAAGGCCTCGCCTAATCCCAACGACGCCTCCATGTTGCTGCCCAGCTTGTGCGCGTGCTCATAGGCATTGACGGCATCGTCGAGCCGTTGCAGCGCCAAATAGGAGCGGCCGAGCATGAGCCAACCCGCCAAATCATTGGGATCCTCGTTGCGTAAATGGTTGTCGAGTTTCGCCACCATGGCCGCAACTTCCGGGGTCGGTGCCGGTTGCGGCTGAGGCGCGGCATGCCAGTCAAAATTCGACCACAGCGGATAAAGCGCGGCGGCGCTCCCCGCCACGAGCAGCGCGGCTACCGCGCCGATGAGACGGTTTTTTTTGTCGCGCATGAGCGGTACTACGACGATGGAGGCGGCGATGACGGCCATGACAGCCGCGACGACGAGAAAGCTCTTCATTCGTCGATCGGCATCCGCGAACGTTGTCGTGCGACGCGGTAAACGATGGCGCCGCCGAGAAGTAGCATGAAGAAAGGCGCGCCCCAAATCAGCGCGGTCTTTGCCGTCAAGGGAGGTGCGAAGCGAACGAATTCACCGTAGCGGTCGGTCATGAAAGTAAAGATGGCATCATCGCTCTTGCCGGCAACGAGCATTTCGCGTACCTGCCGGCGCAGATCCGCCGCCAATTCCACATTCGAATCGGCGATCGATTCGTTCTGGCATACCAGGCACCGCAGTTCCTTGACGATGCCCTCGAAACGTCTTTGCAATGCAGGATTGGTCAATTGCCCGTGAGCGTCAACCCCTGGAGGGTCTTGCTGGGCATACGCAGCGGGTGCAAACGCACTGATACCTGCGAGCGCCAGAGTCAGAGCCAGCACCAGGCCCAGCGTTTTTGCGTTCACGCTCCGCTCCGCGCGGCGGTAATGCGCGGCAGGAATTCTTTCTCCCACACTTCCTGCGTGATGGGCGAGATGAACTTGAAAATCACCCGCCCCTTCGTATCAACCAAGTAGGTTTCCGGTGCGCCGTACACGCCCCAATCGATCGCCGTGCGGCCATCCGTATCATAGGCCACGAACGAATAGGGATTACCAAGCTGCTCCAGCAACTGCTTCGCTTTCTCCCGTTCGTCCATGTAATCAAGGCCGATGATGGGCACTACGTGTTGCTGTGAAATAGCCAGCAACTCTTCGTGTTCCTGGCGGCAAGGCAAGCACCACGAGGCCCATACATTCAATACGTAGACCTGTCCCTTGAACGCAGCGTTGCTGACGTTGCGCGAGGCATCTAGCACATCGGTCAGTGCAAATTCCGGTGCCGGCTTGCCGATCAAGGGCGAAGGCAAAGCGCGGATGTCGCGCTTCGGATCGAGCCCGAACGCAAACAAAACAACGATTGCGACGAACGCCGCAACGGGCAGCAGGAACTTCCACATTAGGCGGAGCCTAGTTCAGCGCGTGGGTCGGGCGGCGAAACCGTCTCTTGCGCGGCAACCGGCACTTTGACGCGATAGCGCCTATCGGTTGCCGCGATCAAGCCCCCCAGAGCCATCACGATGGCGCCGAGCCAGATGTAGCGCACGAGCGGCTTGTATTGGACACGCATGCTCCAAGCATTGCCGCCCAACGGATCCCCCATGGCGACAAACAGATCGCGCGCCCAGTTCACCGAGATGGCGGCCTTGCTGTTATTGGTCTGCTGCACCCAGAAATGGCGCTTTTGCGGCAGCAGCACGGTCACTAACTTGCCGCCGCGAGTGACTTCAATCCGTCCTTGTACGGCGTCGTAGTTAGGCCCGCGCACATCGGTCGCATTCACAAACTTAAAGTCATAGCCGGCGATGGCAAAGCTGCCGCCGGGCTTCAAGGCCACATCCTTCTCGATCTTGTAGCTTTCGACGCCGCTGGCGCCAATG
>DASWUU010000186.1:0-16575 GCA_036401515.1 Steroidobacteraceae bacterium | reverse complement strand
GAGGCGCTGCTCTACGGCATCATCCAGCTACAGAACAAGATCCGACGCAACAAGGCGATTATCCGATGAGCTCAAGTGAGCTCGTCCCGGCGGCGGTTGCGACACCGACCCGCCTCCAAGGGTTGGCGCAAGCGATTACGCTGGCTTTGCCGGGCAAGTTGGAGAGCGTCGCCAATCACACCGGCGAATTGACTTACGAAGTGCTCGCCGATGATTTGCTGGCCGTTGCCTCGGTGCTGCGCGACGGCGCGGATTTGAAGTTCGAAATGTGCATGGACGTGTGCGGCGTGGATTATCTCTCGCATGGACGCGACGAATGGAACACGCAGAGTGCCACCTCATCCGGATTCAGCCGCGGCGTCGCGCGCGGCGCCCAGCGCATCGGTGTGCTGCCGCCGGGCCGCCGATTTGCGGCGGTGTATCACCTGTTGTCGATCTCCCTGAATCAACGTCTGCGTCTGCGGGTATTTTGTGCGGATGATGAGCAACCCATGGTGGACTCCGTCACGGGTATTTGGGCCGGTGCAAACTGGTTCGAGCGCGAGGCTTTCGACCTGTTCGGCATTCTCTTCCGGGGACATCCGGACCTGCGCCGTTTGCTGACCGACTATGGCTTTATTGGGAATCCTTTCCGGAAGGATTTTCCGCTCTCGGGCAATGTCGAAGTCCGCTATGACCCCGAGAAAGGACGCGTGGTGTACCAGCCCGTGACCATCGAGCCGCGAGTGCTGGTGCCCAAGGTCATCAGGCACGACAATCGGTATGACCCGCAATTGACCAACGCGCCTGTGGCAACCACGAGCATCGCGAAATCCGATGGCTGAGATCCGCAACTACACCATGAATTTCGGGCCCCAGCATCCGGCTGCGCATGGCGTGCTGCGCTTGGTGCTGGAGCTTGACGGCGAGGTAATTCAAAAAGCCGATCCGCACATTGGCCTGCTGCATCGAGCGACCGAGAAGCTCGCGGAGAGCAAGCCCTTCAATCAGTCGATAGGCTACATGGATCGATTGGATTACGTGTCCATGATGTGCAACGAGCACGCCTATGTCATGGCCATCGAAAAGCTGCTGGGTCTTGAGCCGCCGCTGCGCGCGCAGTATATCCGCGTGATGTTCGATGAGATCACCCGCATCTTGAATCATCTGATGTGGCTCGGCGCGCACGGCCTTGATATCGGTGCAATGACAGTATTCCTATATTGCTTCCGCGAGCGCGAAGATCTCATGGATTGCTATGAGGCGGTGTCCGGCACGCGCATGCACGCGACCTACTATCGTCCCGGCGGCGTATATCGCGACTTGCCGGACTCGATGCCGCAGTACCAGCACTCGCAGTGGCGCAGCAAAAAGGATGTGGATCGCTTGAACAGCCGGCGCTCCGGCGGCTTGCTGGATTTCATCTCTGACTTTACCAGGCGCTTCCCGGGGTGCGTCGATCAATACGAAACGCTGCTCACCGACAATCGAATCTGGAAACAGCGCACGGTCAATATCGGCGTGGTCAGTCCCGAGCGCGCCATGCAGCTGGGATTTTCCGGCCCCATGCTGCGCGGTTCCGGCGTGGAATGGGATCTGCGTAGGAAACAGCCCTACGATGTGTACGACAAGATGGACTTCGACATACCGGTGGGGGTCAACGGCGATTGCTACGACCGCTACTTGGTCCGCGTCGAGGAGATGCGCCAATCAAACCGCATCATCGAGCAATGCGTGGCCTGGCTCAAAGCCAATCCGGGATCCGTCATGATCGATGATCGCAAAGTACGGCCGCCGCGCCGCGAAGAGATGAAAGGCGACATGGAGTCGCTCATTCATCACTTCAAGCTCATGACCGAGGGGTACTGCGTACCGCAAGGCGAGGTCTATGCGGCGGTGGAGGCACCCAAGGGAGAACTGGGCGTGTACTTGGTGTCGGATGGCGCGAATAAGCCGTATCGGCTGAAAGTACGGGCCCCTGGATTTCCTCACCTGGCATCGCTCGACGAAATGGTCCGCGGTCATATGCTCGCGGATGTCGTCGCCGTGATCGGGACCCAGGACATTGTGTTTGGCGAGATAGACCGATGAGCACGAAATTATCCGATCACGTGCGTGAAGAAATAGACCGTTGGGTCCTTAAATTTCCGCCCGACCGCAAGCGTTCAGCGGTCATTGCGGCTTTGCATGCCGTGCAGCATGAGAACCATGGCTATTTGACCACTGAGCTGATGGACGCCGTGGCCGCCTATCTGCAGCTGCCGAATATTCTGGTTTACGAAGTGGCCTCCTTCTACTCGATGTTCGAGACCAAGCCGGTCGGGCGTCATCACATTTCGGTGTGCACCAATATTTCTTGCATGTTGCGCGGTTCTCACGAAGTGGTGGACTACGTTGAAAAGAAGCTCGGCATCAAAACCGGCGAGAGCACGCCGGATGGCCGAATTTATTTGAAGCGTGAAGAGGAATGCCTGGCAGCTTGCTGCGGGGCTCCGATGATGATGGTGGATCACGTGTTCCATGAGAACCTGACCCCGCAAATCATCGATAACGTGTTGGACGAATTGAAATGAGCAGGGGCCGCTGATGCCTTATGAACAGAACCTGGTGCTATTCGAGGCGCTGAAATACGAGCGGTCGTGGACGCTGGATGTATATCGGCAATTCGGCGGCTATCAGGCGTGGGAAAAAATCCTGCGCGAGCAAACCCCGCGCGAAAAGATCATCGATGAGGTGAAGGCCTCAGGGCTGCGCGGCCGCGGCGGCGCAGCGTTTCCGATGGGCGTGAAGTGGAGCTTCATGCCGCGCACGTCCCCGATTCAAAAATACGCGGTGTGCAACTCCGACGAATCCGAGCCCGGCACCTGCCATGATCGGGAAATCTTGCGCTATAACCCGCACTCGGTCATTGAGGGCATGGCTATCGGCGGCTACGCCATGACGGCGACGGTCGGATACAACTATATCCGCGGAGAATTTTTGGCCGAACCCATCCCGCGGTTCGAAGCGGCGCTGGCGGAAGCCTATGCCGCGGGCCTCCTCGGCAAGAATATTTTAGGGTCCGGTGTCGACTTCGATCTGCACACCTTCATCGGTGCCGGCGCTTACATCTGCGGCGAGGAGACCGCGTTGCTCGAGTCGCTCGAGGGCAAGCCCGGCAAGCCGCGCTTCAAGCCGCCGTTCCCGGCCAACTTCGGGCTGTTCGGCAAGCCGACCACCATCAACAATACGCAAAGCTTCGCATCCGTGCCCACCATCATGCGCAAGGGCGCCGCCTGGTTTGCAGGCTTGGGGCCGGTCAATTCCGGCGGCACGATTATATTCTCCGTCTCCGGGCACGTGGAGAAGCCAGGCAATTTCGAGTTGCCCATGGGTATTCCCTGTAAAGAGCTGATGGCGCTGGCCGGCGGAGTGTGGAAGGGACGCAAGCTAAAAGCGGTGATCCCCGGCGGGTCCTCCTGTCCGGTGGTGCCCGGCGAAGTGATGTGGGCCACCAACATGGATTACGACTCGGTGAAAAAAGCCGGCTCCTCCATCGGCACCGGTGCCGTCATCGTGATGGACGAAACCACCTGCATGGTGCGGGCGCTAGAGCGCCTGGCGCGCTTTTATATGTCGGAGTCCTGCGGCCAGTGCACGCCGTGCCGCGAGGGCACCGGTTGGCTCGATCGCATGCTGAAGCGAATTATCGCGGGCGACGGACGCAGTGAAGATTTGGGATTGCTGCTGGATGTCGCCAACCGCATCGAGGGACACACCATCTGCGCGTTGGGCGATGCGGCTGCCTGGCCGGTGCAAAGTTTCCTGAAGCACTTCAGGCCTGAATTCCAATACATGATCGAGCATAAGGGCCGCTCCATCACCGAAGGCGCAACGCACTTGGACGGCCGACCGGCCGTGGCGGCTTAAAGTCATGGCAGACGACACGGTCAATATCGAAGTCAACGGCGTCCCGCTGAAGGCCCGCAAGGGTCAGATGATCATGCAGGTGACCGACCCGGTCGATATTTACATTCCCAGGTTTTGCTATCACGAAAAATTGACCGTCGCTGCGAATTGCCGCATGTGCTTGGTCGAAGTGGAGAAGGCACCGAAGCCGTTACCGGCGTGCGCCACACCGGTAACGGAGGGCATGAAGGTCTTCACGAAATCGCCCAAGGCGGTTGCCGCGCAGCGCGCGACCATGGAATTTCTGCTCATCAATCACCCGCTTGATTGTCCCATCTGCGATCAGGGCGGCGAGTGCGAACTGCAAGACCTCGCCTTAGGCTATGGGCGCGACATTTCACGTTTCCACGAGCGCAAGCGCGTCGTCAAGGACAAGAACATTGGGCCGCTGATTTCCACCGACATGACACGCTGCATTCATTGCACCCGCTGCGTGCGCTTTGGCGCGGAAATTCAGGGATATCCGCAAATGGGCGCCACCGGCCGCGGCGAGCACATGGAAATCGGCACCTACATCGAACATAGCGTCGATCACGAATTGTCCGCCAATATTATCGATCTGTGCCCAGTCGGCGCGCTCAACAACAAGCCTTTCCGCTATCACGCGCGCGCCTGGGAAATGTCTCAGGCTGCGCTCGTCTCGCCGCATGATGCCTTTGGCACGAACTTGTACGGACACGTGCTGCGCGGCAGGTTGCTGCGCATGGTGCCCCGCGAAAATGAAGAGATTAACGAAACGTGGATCGCGGACCGCGATCGCTTCGGTTTCGAGGGCATGTATTCGAGCGACCGAATTGCCCAGCCCATGCTGCGCATCAACGGCACTTTGCAGGCGGTTGATTGGGAAGTCGCGCTTACCGCCGCAGCCGAAGGATTGCAGGAGGCCGCGGCGTCAAATCCGGACGCAACGGGGTTTCTTGCCTCTCCCATGGCCACGCTCGAGGAGCTGTACTTGCTGGCGCGAATTGCGCGGGGACTAGGCTCTGCCAATATCGATCATCGCTTGCGGCAGCTGGATTTTCGCGCGCAGGAAAATGAGGTGCCGTATCCCCACCTCGGCATGAAGATGGCGGATGTCGAGCACCTCGAGGGCGTGCTCATCGTCGGCTCGGATCTGCGTCACGAGATGCCCATGCTGGCGCATCGCATTCGTAAGGCCGCGGTGAAGGGCGGGGCGCACGTGGCCTTCCTCAATCCGCGCCGTTTCGAGTATATGTTTCCGATCGCCGCCTACGCAGCGGCGAATGACATGGTCGGCGAGCTCACTGCGCTGGTGCACGCAGCCGCGGCCGTCGCCGGCAAGCCCTTACCTGCGGGCGTAGCTGCGGCCACCGTCACCGACGAGCACCGGTCCCTCGTCGGTGCGTTGTCGCACGGAACACGGCGGGCGGTCATCTTGGGCACATTGGCCCAGCGACATCCGGCGTATTCGCAGCTGAAGGCTTTGGGCGCAGCCCTCGCCGATTTATGCGCGGCCAGCATCGGGCGCATGACCGAAGGGGCCAATGCCGCGGGTGCCTACCTTGCCGGCGCCGTGCCGCATCGCGGCCCGGGCGGCGCACCGCTGGGCACGGCGGGCCTGTCGGCACGCCAGATGTTGGACTCACCGCTCAAAGCCTACGTGCTTTTCGGCGGCATCGATCCGGCCAACGATATAGGCGTCGATGCGTGGGCACTGGGATCCGCCGACCTGGTGGTGAGCTTAAGCACGCATTTACCGGAGTCTTTGCGGGACATCGTGCACGTGGTGCTGCCCATCGGCGCCTTCGCGGAAACCTCCGGTACCTATGTGAATGCAGAAGGGCGCTGGCAGAGTTGGGCTGGGGCCGCAAAGCTAGAGGGCGAGAGCCGACCCGGCTGGAAAGTGCTGCGAGTGCTCGCCAATTTGCTGAACTTGCCCGGCATCGACTACGACAGCTCGGATCAAGTTCGCGAGGCCTTGAAGGTGCTCTGCGAAGATCGCGTCATCGCGGCGCGCCCGGTAGCCGGCGCCATCCCCCATGGTGAGATGCCCACGGGCGCATGGGTCGATATCCCGCCATATCAGGCCGATGTGCTGGTGCGCGGTTCCGACCCACTACAAAAGACCAAGGACGGGCGCATGACCCGCACTGTGATCTGATCATGTGGGATTGGACGCCACTGCGTGAATGGCTGTCGGGCTACATCACGCCCTACTGGACGTTCCCGTTGCTGACCGTTGTGCAAATCCTCATCGTCATGATCAGCGTCATTCTGGTCATGGCGGTGTACACGCTGGCGGAGCGCAAGGTGATTGGTTGGATGCAGCTGCGCCGCGGCCCCAATCGCGTCAATCTGTTTTGGATCCCCGGCTTAGGTCAGCCGTTCGCGGACGTGATCAAGCTCGTGTTCAAGGAAATCCTGATCCCCGCCGATGCCAACGGCTTTCTGTTCCGCGTTGCCCCATTTCTCGCGTTGGTGCCCGCGCTCGCTATTTGGGCGGTCATACCCTTAAGGCCCGAGCACGCCTTCGCCAACATCGATGCGGGGCTGCTGTACGTGCTGGCCCTGACCTCGATGGGCGTATACGGCATTATTTTGGCCGGATGGGCGGCGAACTCGAAATACGCGTTCTTGGGCGCCATGCGCTCCGCGGCGCAGATCGTCGCCTACGAAATTGCCATGGGCTTCGCCATGGTGGGCGTGCTCATGGCTTCAGGAAGCCTCAACATCGGCGAGATCATCCACGCGCAGCGCGGGCTGTTTGGCTGGAACTGGACTTGGCTATTCCCACTGCTCATCGTGTATTTCATTTCCGGCGTCGCTGAGACCAATCGCGCTCCTTTCGACGTGGCAGAAGGAGAATCGGAGATCGTCGCGGGCTTTCATGTCGATTACTCGGGCATGGCCTTTGCGCTGTTTTTCATCGCCGAATACGTCAATATGATTTTGATTTCGGCGCTGACCTCGATCTTTTTCTTCGGCGGTTGGCTGTCGCCGTTCGATGGGTGGCTCGCGCAGGATTCGTGGCTCGCGCAGCCAAGTTTCTTTTGGCTGGCGCCGAAAGTTTTTTTCTTCATGTTCGTGTTCCTGTGGTTCCGGGCGACATTCCCGCGCTATCGCTACGATCAAATTATGCGCTTGGGCTGGAAGGCGCTGATTCCGGTCACTCTGATCTGGCTTGTTGTCGAGGGCGTCATGGTGTACGGCCATGTAGGTCCCTGGAAGGGGCATCCGTAATGCAAGGTATTCGCAGCTTCATCAAAACATTCCTGCTCTGGGAGCTGTTGCAGGGCCTCATGGTCACCTTAAAGGCCATGTTTCAGACCAAGGTCACCCTCAACTATCCGGAGGAGAAGACCCCGCAGAGCAACCGCTTCCGCGGGCTGCATGCGCTGCGCCGCTATCCGAACGGTGAAGAGCGCTGCATAGCGTGCAAGTTGTGCGAGGCCGTTTGCCCGGCTCTCGCCATCACCATCGAGTCGGACGTAGCGGCGGATGGCACGCGCCGCACCACCCGGTACGACATTGACCTGTTCAAGTGCATCTACTGCGGTTTTTGCGAAGAGGCTTGCCCGGTGGATGCCATCGTCGAGACGCGGCTGCACGAATACCATATGGAGAAACGCGGCGAAAACATCATGAGCAAGGACAAGCTGCTCGGCATCGGCGAACGCTACGAAGCCATGATTGCGGCGGATCGCGCCGCCGATGCGCGGTATCGCTAGATGTTTCCGACGATTCTGTTCTTCATTTTCGGCGCGGTGCTCATTGGCGCCGCGTTGGGGGTGATTCTGTCGCGCAACCCCGTGTATTCGGCGCTGCTTTTGGTGCTGTGTTTTTTCAACAGTGCGGTTATCTGGATTCTGCTGGATGCGGAATTCTTAGGCATCGTCTTAGTCCTGGTCTATGTCGGCGCCGTGATGGTGCTGTTCCTGTTCGTGGTCATGATGCTGGATGTGAACCTCGAGCAGCTGCGCAGTGACTTCGTCGGTTACTGGCCCTTGACCGTCGCGGTTGCCGGCTTCGTGGTGTTTGCCATCATCAATGTCATCGTGGTCAAGCATTTGGGCGGCGTGGCCTTGAAGACCGCACCGGCACTGGCGGCTAATTATTCCAACACGCGCAGCCTGGGCGTGGAGCTATTCACGCGCTACGCGTACCCCGCGCAGGTGGCCGCAATCATTCTGTTGGTCGCCAGCGTTGCCGCCATCGTATTGACCTTACGGCAGCGCAAGGGCGGTAAGCCGCAGGATATTGCGAAGCAGGTGGCCGTGCGGCCTCAGGACCGGGTCCGAATCGTCAAAATGGCCTCCGAGAAAAGACCATGATCACCCTTACTCATGTACTTGCCTTGTCGGGTATTTTATTTTCCATCGCGGTGGCCGGCGTGTTCTTGAACCGCAAGAACATCATCGTGCTGCTTATGTGTATCGAGCTCATGCTGCTCGCCGTGAATTTCAACTTTGTCGCGTTCTCGCGGTTCCGAGGCGATCTTGCCGGACAAATCTTCGTATTCTTCATTTTGACAGTTGCTGCGGCGGAGGCGGCGATCGGTCTCGCGATTCTTGTCGTGTTGTTTCGGGAACGTGACAGCATTGAAGTTGAAGACCTCGATACGCTCCAGGGCTAGGATCAATGCAATCCATTTATCTGACCATTGTCTTAGCGCCGCTGATTGCGTGCATCATCGCGGGTCTGTTCGGCAAGTCGATCGGACGGGTGGGCGCCCACAGCATCACCATCTTGGGCGTGGGCGTCTCCTGCCTGCTGTCATTCTATGTGCTGTACCGATTGACGTTCGAGGACATGGCGCCATTCAACGGCACGGTCTACACGTGGTTGTTGAGCGATGGAGTGCAGCTCAATGTCGGATTTCTGATCGACCGTCTGACCGCTCTGATGATGGCGGTGGTGACCTTTGTCTCCTTGATGGTGCACATCTACACCATCGGCTACATGGCGGACGATGATGGCTACCAGCGATTCTTCAGCTACATCTCGCTGTTCACCTTCTCGATGCTGATGCTGGTGATGGCGAATAATTTCCTGCAGCTGTTCTTCGGCTGGGAAGCAGTGGGCGTGGTCTCATATTTGTTGATCGGTTTCTGGTACCAGAGGCCTTCCGCCATATTTGCCAGTCTCAAGGCCTTCTTGGTCAATCGGGTCGGGGACTTTGGCTTCGTGTTGGGCATCGCCGCAGTGCTTCGATACACCGGGTCACTTGACTACGCCAACGTGTTCTCGCACGCCAACCAAATCGCTGCCGCCCAGGTCCACATCACGGGCACGGTGAGCTGGTCGGCCATTACCTTCACCTGCATTTGCTTGTTTATCGGTGCGATGGGCAAATCCGCTCAGGTGCCCTTGCACATTTGGTTGCCGGATTCGATGGAAGGCCCCACGCCCATTTCAGCCTTGATCCACGCGGCCACCATGGTGACGGCGGGCATATTCATGGTGGCGCGCATGTCGCCGCTGTTCGAGTTGTCGGAGACGGCGCTCTCATTCGTATTGATTATCGGAGCGACGACGGCGTTTTTCATGGGACTCATCGGCATCGTTGCCAACGACATCAAGCGGGTGATCGCGTACTCTACGCTTTCGCAGCTCGGATACATGACCGTGGCGCTCGGGGCATCGGCCTACAGCGCGGGCATTTTCCATCTCATGACCCACGCGTTTTTCAAAGCACTGCTCTTTCTGGCAGCGGGCTCAGTGATCATTGCCATGCATCACGAGCAGGACATGCGCAAGATGGGCGGCTTGAAAAAATACATGCCCATCACCTACTGGACCTGCCTGATAGGTTGCCTTGCGCTGATCGGGTTTCCCGGAACCTCCGGATTCTTTTCCAAGGATTCGCTCATCGACGCCGTGGGAGCCTCGCACCGGTTGGGCTCGGGATACGCCTATTTTTGCGTAGTCACGGGCGTCTTCATCACGGCGCTCTACACCTTCCGTATGTTCATCATGACTTTCCTCGGCAAGGAGCGCATGGATCATCACACCCAGGAGCATTTGCACGAAAGCCCTTGGGTGGTGACGGTGCCGCTGATCCTGTTGGCGATTCCGTCGGCGCTCATCGGCTGGTTCACCGTCAAACCCATGCTGTTCAGCGACTTTTTCAAAGGCGCCATCGATGTCGCGCCGGCCAATAACGTGCTCGAGCGTCTGGCCGAGGAATTCCACGGGCCGGGAGCTTTTGTGCTGAGCGCGTTCACCGCCTTGCCCGTATGGCTCGCAGGGTTAGGCGTACTGACCGCTTTCGTGTTCTTTTTATGGAGACCGTCACTGGCGGATGCAATTCAAAGACGGTTCAGCTGGCTGTACACGATACTGGTGGAAAAATACGGTTTCGATTGGTTCATGGAACATGTGATTGTGGCGGGCGCACGCCGAATCGGCAGCGGCCTGTGGCGTTTCGGCGATCAAGTCGTGATCGATGAGGGCTTGGTCAACGGCAGCGCACGCACCGTCGGATGGCTCGGTTCCGTGATGCGCTATGCGCAATCCGGATACCTGTACCACTATGCCTTCGCCATGATCCTAGGTTTGGCCGGCTTCCTGATGTGGCTGATCTGGCGATGAGCTTAGGCGCGCATCTTCTGTCGTGGCTGATCTGGCTGCCCATTGTGGGTGGCTTTGTGGTGTTGGCCTTAGGCCATCGAGACACGCTCGCCAAATGGGTTTCCTTGGGAGTCAGCGTGGTTGCGCTGCTCTTGTGCATCCCGCTCTGGACTTGGTTCAAGACCGGCACGGCGCAGATGCAGTTCGTTGAGCGCTCGCCGTGGATCTCGACGATTCACTCCGAGTTCTACATCGGCGTGGACGGCATCTCGATGCCGTTGATCCTGCTGACGACCTTTACCACTGTGCTCATCGTGATAGCCAGCTGGCAAAATGTCGAGAAGCGCATCGCGCAGTATTTTGCCTCCTTCTTGATCTTGGAAGGCCTGATGATCGGCGTGTTTGCCGCCCTCGACGGCGTGCTGTTTTATGTGTTTTGGGAGGCCATGCTGCTACCGATGTTCATCATCATCGGCGTGTGGGGCGGGCCGCGCCGGGTATATGCCACGATCAAGTTCTTCTTGTATACCTTCATCGGATCGCTGCTGATGCTGGTTGCGCTCATTTATCTGTACCTGAAGTCGGGGAGCTATGAACTGGCGGTGTTCCAGCGGATGCCCCTCACCTTGAATGAGCAAATGTTTATTTTCCTGGCCTTTTTTGCGGCGTTCGCGGTGAAGGTGCCGATGTTCCCTGTACACACCTGGTTGCCCGATGCGCACGTCGAGGCGCCTACCGGCGGCTCCGTGGTGCTGGCGGCCATCATGTTGAAAATGGGCGGATACGGTTTTCTGCGTTTCTCGCTGCCCATTGCACCGGATGCCAGCCGGCAATTGGATTGGCTGATCATCGCCTTGTCCTTGATTGCCGTGGTGTATATCGGCTTCGTGGCCCTCGCGCAGCGCGATATGAAGAAGCTGATCGCGTATTCATCCATTGCGCACATGGGCTTCGTGACCTTAGGCATGTTCATCGGTTTTCAAATCGTGACGCATACCGGCAGAACCAGCGGCATCGGCATGGGTCTGGACGGCGCCGTGATCCAGATGCTCTCGCACGGACTGGTTTCGGGTGCCATGTTTTTGTGCGTCGGCGTGATGTATGACCGCGTGCACAGTCGCGAGATCTCCGCCTATGGCGGAGTGGTCAACACCATGCCGAAATTCGCCGCATTCATGGTGTTATTTGCGCTGGCCAATTCGGGCTTGCCGGGCACCTCGGGATTCGTCGGCGAGTTTCTAGTGATACTGGCTTCGTTCAAGGCGAATGTTTGGTACGCGTTTCTCGCCGGCACGACGTTGGTGCTGGGGGCCGCCTACACGCTGTGGCTGGTCAAACGAGTCATATTCGGCGAGGTCGCCAATGACAAAGTGGCGGCCCTCAAAGACCTCAACGGCCGCGAATTCCTGGTGCTGGGCGTGCTCGCCGTCGCAGTGCTTATGGTCGGTTTGTGGCCGGCGCCGCTGCTCGATGTGATGCGCGCCTCGACGCAGCATTTAGCCGAGCAACTGTTGTTATCCAAGGTTGCTCCGTAAGGTACGTATGTTCACCGGCACATTCGATCCAAGTCTCTACAACTCCGGCCTGGTGTACGCGCGGCCCGAGATCTTCTTAGCGCTGGCGGCTTGCGTGATTTTGATGCTGGACTTAGTTCTGAACGATGCGCAGCGGCGCTGGACCGGCGTGCTGTCGGTCATCAGTTTAGTGATTACCGCCGTGCTGGTGATTGCTCAGCCCGTTTCGACCAAGATCGTGGCGCTGGGCGGGTTATTCGAACTCGACCGCATGGCGCAAGTACTGAAAATCGTGATACTGCTGGTCGCTGCCGCCGTCTTCATCTATTCCACCGACTACCTGCAGCGCCGTGCGATCTTAAAGGGCGAATACTTCGTGCTTGGTCTTTTCGCCACCTTGGGCGGCATGGTGCTCATTTCCGGCGCGAGCCTGATTACGCTGTATTTAGGCCTTGAGCTGATGTCCTTGTGCCTCTACGCCATGGTGGCATTTGACCGAGATTCGGGCATTGCCGCCGAGTCCGCGGTCAAGTACTTCGTGTTAAGTTCCATGGCCTCGGGGACTTTGCTGTACGGCATGTCCATTGTGTACGGTGTCACGGGAAGTCTGGACCTCGGCGAAATCGCGGCGGTAGTGCGCAATGCAGGCATCGGGGACAACATCGGATTGATGTTCGGCATCGCCTTCATCATCGTGGGCGTGGGCTTTAAATTCGGCGCCGTGCCATTTCACATGTGGGTACCTGACGTGTACGAAGGCTCGCCGACCTGCGTCACGGTATTCATCGGCACTGCCTCCAAGCTCACCGCCTTTGCCTTGGCCATGAGACTGCTGCCTGAGGGCTTGGGCGCGTCTCAGCCCGACTGGAGCCAAATGCTGGTGGTGCTCGCGGTATTATCGATGGCCATCGGCAGCATCGTCGCGATTGCGCAGACGAACCTCAAGCGCATGCTTGCATACTCGACGATTTCGCACGTGGGCTATGCGCTGCTGGGCATCCTATCCGGAACCGCGCAGGGCTATCAGGCCTCGATGTTTTACATGATCAGCTACATCGTCGTAGCGGCCGGCTCCTTCGGTATGATCCTGCTGCTGGCACGGCAGGGTTTTGAAGCCGACAAGCTGGTTGACTTCAAAGGCCTGAATGCGAGAAGTCCCTGGTTTGCCGGTATGATGGCCATTCTTATGTTTAGCCTCGCCGGGGTGCCGCCCTTTATCGGATTCTGGGCAAAGCTGGGCGTCATCCAAGCCGTCCTCGGGGTGCAACTGATCTGGCTTGCGGTCGTGGCGGTGCTGTTTTCGGTTGTGGCCGCGTTTTTCTATCTGCGCATCGTCAAGCTCATGTACTTCGATGAACCCAACGATACCGCGGCAATCGGCGGCTCGATGCTCATGCGAACCGTTTTGAGCGCGAACGCCCTATTGGCATTCGGGTTAGGCGTTATTCCCGGGACACTGCTCCAAATATGTCAGAGAGCCCTGCAGTAGGGCGCTTAAACTAACAAGCGGAGGGTTCGATGATCACGCTATATCACTCCCCACAAACCCGCTCGGCCAGCATCGTCTGGCTTCTTGAAGAGCTCGAAGTTCCATATAAAACCAAAATCGTGGATTTTCGCCGGTCCGACGGTACCGGCTCGCGCGATGCGTCGAATCCGCATCCTCATAGCAAAGTGCCGGCAATGGTGGACGGCGACGATACGATATTCGAGGGCAGCGCGATCGCGCTGTTTCTCACCGACAAATATCGGGCAAAGAAATTGGGTCCGGCAGCGGGAGAGCCGAAGCGTGGCGAATATCTTTCCTGGCTCGCTTACCGCCCCGGCGTCATGGAGCCCGCCCTCATTTCGCGCCGTTTCGACTTCAAGCATGTGTACGGCGCCATGGGCTGGGCCCCAGCGGACGAGGTGGAGGAGGTGCTCAACAAGCATCTGGCCTCGCGCCAATATTTCTTGGGCGACTCCTTTTCAGCGCTGGATATTCTGATCGGGGGCGGTCTGCACTTTATGATGATGGCCAAGGTGGTCAAGGAAACCCCGCTGCTCAAGGCCTACGCCGCGCGTATTACCGACCGGCCCGCGTACCGCAAAATGACGCAAATCGACAAGGGCTAAGCCAGCGCTTTCGCATCGCTGGAGCCTTGCTTTAGCTGTATTGCCGGGTACAATGGGCGGCTCTTCCGGTGCGGGGTGGAGCAGTCTGGCAGCTCGTCGGGCTCATAACCCGAAGGTCGTAGGTTCAAATCCTACCCCCGCTACCAACTTTATATCTATTTGATTTTCAAAGAAAAACTTGCTGATGTCGAACTCAGCAACGCCTTCGAACTGCCGTCGCTCCATGTTTGGCTGCAGTTCTATGCGACCGCTCGTCAGGATCTGACGTAGGCCTTCGCGCGCCGGTCCGGCGTTTTCCCGCTTGGTAAAGACACCGAGGCGCTTCGCGAGAGCACTTCGGTACACCCTAGCCAAATCGTCACGTGTGACACGCTGTGTTTCCTGCACAACCGGCTGCGTGACTGCAAGTCGCGCGCTCTCCAATTCCGCAAGCCATGCCGTGAGTACGGTGGGCGGGAGTTTTCCCGCCTTGTATTGGGCGCGCACGTCTGCTTCGCGCGCATCAAGCTCGGCAAGTTCCACGCTTCTTGGCGTAGTCGGCTGATCCGCGTGAGCATACTCACGCTCGTAGCTCGTCATAGCGGTGCTGACTGCGCGCTCGATTGCGCTGGGGCTTGCAAAGTCGTATTCGATCGCATGCAGGACTGCCTGTTCCGCATCCTCAATCCGGAAGCGAGCTCCATTCTTGCAAGTCGCGCCATTGTGGAAGCCGCTGCAGACGTAATCAGCTCTCCCATACTGCACGTAGTTGCTTCCGCACTCCGAGCACACCAGCAGACTACTCAGCCAGCGAACCGGTCCGCGACCCAGGCGACGCTTGGCGATGCTGATTGCCTCACCGCGAGGTGTGCGTGCCGTCTGAACGGCGCGTACCGCGGCCCAAAGATCATCGGAGACGATTCGAAGGCGCTCCTCGTGGTACGTTACAAGCTGTGTGGCATCATCAATAAGTTCGCAGCGACGAATACTACTGTCTCGCGGACTTCGCTCCCAGTGCGAACGGCCCCACACGACATCGCCCTTGTAGGACTGATTGTTCAGGATGCCGATGCCGCGACGGACGTCGCCGATAATGGCCGTGCGCACCCATTCACCGTTCGTGCGCTTGGCGTTCGCCACCGAACGTCGGCGATTCCATCCTGCGCCAGGAGCGGGAACCTTGCGCTCATTCAGTTCCGCCGCTATGCGCTTCCCGCTCCAGCCACCTGCGCGCCAGGCAAAAATCTGACGAATGATCTTGGCTTCGGCGTCGTTGATCTCAATTTTTCCCGATCCGCTCCGACTCGCCGGGACGTAGCCATACGCTCGGCCGCCGGCGGGTCGCCGATTCCCGGCCAGTAGTCGCTGTTTGTTTCTTACTCGCCGACCAATGTCTTTGCGATAGGACTCATTGATGCTCCCTTTGAGATTGAGCATCATGCGATCGTTTTCGCGCCGGGTATCTTCAGTCTGGGTTACGACTGGGATCCGCAACTCTTCTAATTCGTTGATATCGCGCGTCTGCATCTCCATGTTGCGCCACAAGCGCGAGATGTCCTCTGCTACAAGGACATCGAATTCACGCTTGCGTGCCGCGGAGAGCATCGCGGCATACTGGGGTCGCCGCGCGGTGCCACCGCTGATTTCAGGATCGGCAAAGCGATGATAAGACTCGTGCAGAAAACCCTCGCGTTTGACAATCCCGTCACACACCATGAATTGCCGATCGATGCTGTCGGCCTGCTGATCATCGGTGCTGTATCGAGCGTAGAAGGCCGCTCGGAGAATCTTTTTGTTAATCACATGCCCTCACAGGTCTCTTGAGGCCTCGCTATCACGATGATTTGCTACGACACGAGTCTCTCGCAATACTACCGTGGGTTACGAGGCTTGCAACCGATAGATCTTGTCGCCATCAACTCTTTCAGTGCCTCCCGTGCGAGGATATCGATTAGCAGTGCAATGCCGCCGGTGGGCGGGGATGAGATTGCAGGATTGGGATGCCGTCGGGCCGTGCAGTCGGTGTTGGGCCGCTGAATGTTGCTGTGAGGATTGACGGTGGATGCATCTGCCGAGGGAGCAATCGCGCTTGAATCGGGAACCTGGCCTTTAAATGCGCGGGAGATCAACGGCGGCCTCCATTCGACTTCCTCGGCCTATACACGGTAGGGGAGGTCGAGCAGCCTATTGGTAAACACCCCTGCTGCGGCGCCTGGCGCGCGCAGTTGCGACGTGCGTTTAAACGCACGTGGCAGGCTGTTTCAACCGACAGTTCCCGCGTCATCCACTCTAAAACCTCTGCGCGGCACCAACCAATCGCTCGGCCGCGGTAGCGTTTCTTGCGGGGAAACTTGCCTATGAGTGCGAGTGCATAGAGTTCCCATCGCGGCCGGCGGGTCAAGCGCGCGAGATCACGCGAGCACAGAAGGCCTCGGATGTCGGGAAGGGGTTCATTGATCCATGGCGATATGATTACAGCTGGGGCGCGTCTCTTCGATCCGGCGGTCAT
>DASWUU010000185.1:0-20188 GCA_036401515.1 Steroidobacteraceae bacterium | reverse complement strand
TTAAGCAAGGAATTATCGCGATACGCACACCGCGGCGAAGAGATGCCCTTGGTCGTGAATTTCGGATCCGCTGGAAGCCGCTGTCATACGTCGGGATCGCTGGTCGCTTGCCATGAGTTTCTCCAGCGCGACATGGACGTGAGCGGCTTGGGGTTTCCCGTGGGCGTCACCCCCTATGACGAGGTGCCCGCATGCCTCCGTTTCGATCCGGTATTTACGCATTTGCCGGCGGCCGTTTGCGGCAGCGGCGATTCATTCGCGACTGCGGATACTTTGGTCGATTGCGAAGTGCTCGACATGGAAGCGTACGCCTTGGCGAAAACCTGCTGGCACGAAAATGCAAAGTTCGCGTGCGTAAAATACATCACCGACGGTGCGGATCATGCGGCGGCCGATGACTGGCAGCGCAACGTGCATAAAGCGGCCGAGGACTTTCTGCGCTTGTTCCAGGGAATCAAGCGACTTTGAAGCCATTCAGTTCCCCAACGCCTCGTTCAACACCGCCGCGATGCGCACGGCGCCCTTGAGCAATAGGATTGCCGCATCCTCTTGTGCTCGAGCCGCATAGTCGGCGGACAGTGAGACCGAGCCGCCGCTGTCGCAGCTCGGCAAGGACGGTAGCGCGTACGCGTCGCGGCGGCCGATATCGAAGGATTCCATAGCCCAAATTGCCGCCGTGCCTTGGGCCCAGGACTTCGATTGGGCCGCCGTCAACCGAGCGTCAAGCTTGTCGGCAATTTCCGCAGGTGTCCGGCCCAGTTGCGCTACGACATCGACGTCCCAGTAGGCATGCAGATTGGACGCCTGCGTGGGCGTCGAATTTAGCAGGATGCAGTTCCCACCCCGATCATGGTGATCCGCCACGTGCAGCGGTTGGTGCACATCGGCGATAAAGTGAATGAGGAATTTCAATGCCAGCAGGCGTTCCGTGGCCACCGTGGCAGGACTTTTCAGTTCCGCCGCAAATTCATCGATCTTGTTGACAACGCAATCTTGCGCCGGTCCGTGGGCGGCCTCGCCGTGCAGCGCAGGAAAGTCGAAGCACGCGCTTTTAAGATCAGGATTATCGATTTCGATATCGACGAAATGCCAAGCAGCCGTCTCGCGATGCGCGCTGCGAAACTTGTCGGCCCAGGTTGCGCGGCTGGCGAAATCGGGTGCCGTCAGCGGGTCGCGATCGCTCGCCAGAAGCGTGTCCAAGGCCGCCCGCCTGGCGGACGATTCACCGCGCTTTGGACCGTTTTAAAATGTACCGGGGTAGCCAACCCTGGCTTAGGTTGCCTAGCGGCGTCCCGATGGCGCATCATTTTCGGCTGGCAATGATCAATTGACGGTAGGAGCCCTTTCATGTCGATATCGAGCAGTGCGGTGGCGTTTTCTGAGGTTGCTCAAACCGAGGGCGCCGCTTTGGCTTTTCTGTACGAACATCCCCAATGGTTCGCGCAGATCTTTGCGGAGCTCGAGCGACGCAACGTGCCCTTCGGCAAGATTTTCATACCGGATCACTTCTACGAGATCGGCCCACAGAAACCGGCTTTCAAAGTGTTGTTCAACCGCATGAGCCCGTCGGCAAACAGCCGCCAGCACGGTTCCGGCATTTTTCACACACTCGCCTATCTCGAGCACTTGGAGCTCCAAGGGGTACGCGTCCTCAATGGCGCAAAGGCTTTCCGATACGAGATATCCAAAGCCGCACAAGCCTCATTGTTGAAGTCTTTGGGTCTTCGATTCCTCTTGTCGCGGATCATTCACTCTCCTCAGCAAGCCGTGGCCGCCGCGCAGGACTTGCGCTACCCCGTCATAGTCAAAGCCAATACGGGCGGCAGCGGCAAAGGCATTACGCGCTTCAATTCCAAGGCTGAACTTGCCGCTGCGGTGGCGGACGGGCAACTGGACTTGGGCAATGACAGCGTTGCGCTGGTGCAAGAGTTCATTCCGGCGCGCGGCGGCTTCATCACGCGCGTCGAGATGCTGGGTTTCAAATATCTGTACGCCATTAAGGTGCACCTGACGGGACAAACCTTCGACTTGTGCCCGGCCGACATCTGCCAAACTTCTACCGGACAAAGCTTGGAAAATGCCTGTGCGGTCGAGGCTTCGAAGGCGGGATTGAAAGTCGAAGGATACGAGGCGCCCAGCAAGGTGATTGCGGACATGGAGCGGATCGTGCGCGCTGCGGGCATCGACGTCGGCGGCATCGAATACATCATCGATGATCGAGACGGCAACATCTATTATTACGACATCAATGCATTGTCGAATTTCGTGGCGGATGCGCCCCGCGTGATTGGATTCAATCCCGTCGAAAATCTTGCCGATTTTCTACAGGACGAGGTGCGCCGTGCCGGCTAAAAAAGGAATTCGCTACGGCTACTGGATGCCGGTGTTCGGCGGCTGGCTGCGCAACGTGGAGGACGAGCAGATGCAGGCGAGCTGGGAATACACCAGCAAGCTGGCACAGCGCAGCGAACAGATCGGGTTTGATCTTTCCCTGATCGCAGAACTCAACATGAACGATATCAAGGGCATCGATGCGCCGAGCCTCGATGCCTGGTCAACCTCAGCCGCGCTCGCGGCGGTCACAAAGACCCTGGAATTGATGGTGGCCGTGCGCCCGACATTCCATTTACCGGCATTGTTTGCCAAGCAGGCTGCGAATATCGACCACATCAGCAACGGCCGTCTCGCCCTGAATGTGGTTTCATCGTGGTGGGAACAAGAGGCACGCATGTACGGTGTCGACTTCGAGCGCCACGATGACCGCTACGGGCGGACGTCGGAATGGCTGGATGTGGTGAACGGCACGTGGTCGCAGAAGAGCTTCAACCACACCGGAAAGTATTACCAGACGCAGAATACCGTGCTCGAGCCTAAGCCGGTCCGTTCGCCGCGTCCTCCCATCTATGCAGGAGGCGAATCGGAGGCGGCGAAAAATCTCATCGCACAAAAGTGCGATGCCTACGTCATGCATGGCGATTCCCCCGCGCACGTGGCAGCAAAGATAGCCGACATGAGCGCGCGGCGAGAAAAGTTCGGCTTGGAGCGCATGCAATTCGGCGTCGCCGGCTATGCATTTACGCGCGATTCGGAAAGCGAGGTGGCCAAAGAGCTGGAGCGCATTACCGATGTAAAGCAAAATGCCAAGGGCTATGCCAATTACCAACAGTGGCTGCAAGGCACGCAGCTGGAACAGAAAATGTCGATTCAAGAGTACTCCGTATCGAACCGCGGACTGCGCTCAGGCTTAGTGGGCACGCCATCGCAAGTGCAAGACCAAATCGGCAAGTTCGAAGAGGTGGGCGTCGATCTCCTGCTCCTGCAATTCAGCCCGCAATTGGAAGAAATGGAAATATTCAGCGACAGCGTCATTCGCTAGGAGGGATTTTTTGCCCCCTCGCTATTGTGAGCGGCCGCTGGCGGTGCGCTGCGGGGCGTTGGGCGACATGGTCCTGCTGACCGCGCTGATCAGGGTCTTGCACGCCGAATTCCAGCTCCCAGTGGATATCGTCACCTCAGGGCCGTGGAGTGAGCCGCTGCTGCGCGGTCAAGCGGGTGTGGGAGAGATATTCAGCATGCGCAGCCGCAAAACTCCCTATTGGTTGAGCGCGGATCAGCGGCGGGTGGTTCGCAAGCTGCGTGCACGCGGCGCGGGCCCAACATGGTTTTGCGACGCTGACGATGCGGCTCGGCCTGTGCTCGAGCGCGCGGGCATCGGCGGCGAATTCCTGGTTGACGTGAAAGATCACGCCTTGTTGCCCGGCGAACACGCCACCGAGCAATGGCGGCGCCTGGCCCAGGTCATGCCCCGCGGGCTCGCCAGTCCGCCCAGCACCAATATCGAGTCGGTGGCGCCAGGCTGCTATTTGCAGGTCACGCCGGCGCAGCGGTCCGAGCTTGCCGCATGGCTTGAGGTGCGAGGCCTCGTGGAGCAGCCCTTGCTGCTGGTCCAGATCGGAAACAAGCGCACCATGCGCCGCGGCTTGCGGCGCTTGGCCGTCAATAACAAGTTCTGGCCACTCGAGCGCTGGGCGGAAGTGTTGCAATTTCTGCGCCGGCAGCATCCGGGCCATGCCATCGTCCTACTGGGCACCGGCCCCGAACAGCGATTGAATCAAGAGCTCATTTCGCGGGCACAGGTATCAGGCCTGGTCAACGCGGCTGACGATCTGCCTATTCACCGGCTGGTCGCACTGTTGGAGCGCGCGGCAGGACTGCTCACCGTTGATTCGGGTCCGGCTCATGCGGCCGCCGCAGTAGGCTGCCCCCAAGTGGTGTTGTTCGGCAAGGCGCTGCCGTCGCTGTATCGGCCGTGGGGCATCGCGCAGCCCGATGTGAAGCTAGTCCAGGGAGAAATTGAGGGCGAGCCCACCATGCTCGGCATTGATACCCGCAGCGTGATTGCAGCCTGGTCGAGACTCAAACTGCGCGAAGCATATCCTGGGTCACAAGCACCACACCGCGCTTAGTCACAAAGAAACGCTTGGCGTCGGTGGCCAAGTCCTGACCGATTTCCAGACCGTCGGGTATGACGCAGCACTCATCGAGGATGCAGCGCGTAATTTTGCAATGACGCCCGACCGTCACGCTCGGCAGGAGCACGGAACTCTCGATCACGCTGGCTTCCTCGATGCGCACATCGCTGGACAGCAGGGATTGCCGGACGTAAGCACCCGAGATAATGCAGCCGCCGGCCACCATGGAGTTGACCGCCATGCCGCGCCTGCCCTCATCATCCAGGACGAACTTGGCGGGCGGCTGCTGCGACTGATAGGTCCAGATCGGCCATTGGTGATCGTAAATGTTCAATTCCGGAGCGAGCGAAACCAGCTCCATGTTCGCTTCGTACAGGGCGTCGACATTGCCGACGTCCCGCCAGTAATTCTGTGCCCGCGTCTCGACATCGTGGAAGGGATAGGCAAATACACGTGAGCGAGCAATGGCCGGCGGTATGATGTTGCGGCCGAAATCATGCTTGCTCGACTCGTCGGCCGCATTCTCGGTCAAGAGCTTTTCCAACCGATCCAGGGTAATGACGTAAATGCCCATCGAGGCGCGGGCAAATTTTTCGTGGCCGATGATGGGGTCGGGGTTTTGCGGTTTCTCGGAGAATTTGATCACGCGATTGGTCTCATCCGTGGTCATGATGCCGAACTCGTTGGCACGTTCGATCGGCACATCCACCACACCGACGGTAATATCCGCCTCGCATTGCTCGTGATAGGCAATCATCGGGCCGTAGTCCATTTTATAAATATGATCGCCTGCCAAAATCAACACGTGCGTCGGGTGATGCGAACGGATGAAATCCAGATTTTGGTACACCGAATCGGCGGTGCCGCGATACCAGAAAGGGCCGATCTGCTGTTGCGCCGGAATCAGTTCGATGAACTCGCCAAGCTCTCCGCGGAGGTAGCTCCAGCCGCGCTGGATATGCTGGATCAAGGATTGAGCTTTGTACTGGGTCAAGACGGCAATTTGGCGTATGCCCGAATTGACGCAATTCGACAGCACGAAATCGATGATGCGGAACTTGCCGCCGAATGGCGTAGCCGGCTTGCAGCGATGTTCCGTAAGCCCCTTGAGCCGCTCGCCGCGGCCCCCCGCCATGACCACTGCCAGGGTGCCGCTGGTCAAACGGCTCACGTAGCGTCCGGTGTTGTTGCGGGCAGCGTGTCGCATAAGACTTAAGCCTGACACACTCGGCAAATCGCTGCATCAGGTTTCTCGCTGCCTCGTTCCTCCGTTGTTAGACTGCAATCATGGCGGCATTGAAGCTGTGTATTTTGAGCTCGGAGATCGTGCCCTACGCCAAAACCGGCGGGCTCGCCGATGTGGCCGGGGCATTGGTGCGCAACCTCGCCAACCTCGGCCACGACGTGCGCGCGTTCATGCCCCTCTATCCCCTCGTACGGCGCAGATACCCTGACCTTCAGCCCGTGCTCGGCGCCCAGCGGGTCTCCCTGTCCATCGGCGACACCGAATACTGGTTCTCGCTGCTGAGCGCCCCTTACCCCAAGAGCGGCGCGACGGTGTATTTCATCGATTGCCCGGCACTGTTTGATCGCGAACAGCTATATACATTCGATCCGGATGAGCATAGGCGGTTCCTGCTCTTCACCCGCGCCGCGCTTGAGGGCTGCCGCCGTTTGGGGTTCGCACCCGATATATTTCATTGCAATGACTGGCACACGGCCTTCCTGCCGTTGTATCTAAAAACCCTGTATGCCGCGGAACCGTTGGTGGCGCGCGCCAAGTCGATGCTGACGATCCACAACATCGCATTCCAGGGTGTCATATCAAGCGCGGCCGCGGCCGATTTGGGATTGGGCGCTGCCTGGTCGCTGCTCGATCAGGGCGATATGGCCCGCGGCATCATCAATTCCTTGAAAACCGGGATAAGGCATGCGCACTGCGTGACCACAGTCAGCCCGACCTATGCGCGCGAGATCTGCCAGACGCCGCTCGGCATGGGCATGCAAGCAACCTTACGAGAACGCTCAGATCGGGTGGTCGGCATCATGAACGGCGTCGATTACGACGAATGGGATCCGCGGAACGATCCGCACCTCAGCGCCCATTTCAGTGCACAGGATCTGCGCGGCAAGCTCATCAATAAGGAAATGCTGATTGCGACCGCGAATTTGAAAATATCGAACTCGCAGCCTGTCATCGGCATGGTGACCCGGCTGTCCGAGCAGAAGGGGATCGATCTCTTGTTCGATGCCCTGCCGGATCTATTGCAGGCCCGGAATTTTGGTCTGGTGGTGTTGGGCAGCGGCGATGCAAAATATACCGATTTTTTTGAAGGCGTGGCACGACGTTATGCCGATCGCGTCAGTTTCAACACCCGCTTTGACGAGCCGCTGGCGCATCTCATCGAAGCGGGCAGCGATATATTTCTGATGCCCTCGCGCTATGAGCCCTGTGGGCTCAACCAAATGTACAGTTTGCGGTATGGCACGATTCCCGTTGTGCGCAACACCGGGGGCCTGGCGGACTCCGTGCAGCACTTCAATCCCAGCAGCGGTCACGGCACGGGCTGCATATTCAACGATTACGACGCGTCGGCCCTGCGCTGGGCGGTCAATACGGTCCTCGATTGGTATACCGACCCGCACAATTGGGCGACGCTTCAGCAAAATGCCATGGCCAAGGATTTCTCCTGGACTCGGCAGGTCCGGGAATACGAGGCGCTTTACCGACGTTTGATCAGCGCATGACCTCGAGCAATGCGTACCGTCGGCCGTTCGGCAAGGAATAAGTTTCTCGAATTTGCAGACTCGCCGGGCCTAGCCATGGCGGGGTCAGGTCAGGCTCCGCAGATTTCGAGCGCCACGGCGGCCGCAGCGCGAAGTGCGTGGGTAAGTACAGGAGGAAAAGACTATCAGGCGCAGCGCGCGCGGCGGATTCAATGCGGCCGATGCCGGCCGTATCCAGCGGCCCCGGGATTATGTGCACGGTGGTGCGGGCGTACATATCGATGATGGCGCGCGTGGTTTCATCCGGCGCCAGCAAGACCAGCGGTTTTCCAGCCGCGTCGAGCTGAACCGCGCGGCTGATTTGCTTAAGGTCCTGCCAAGTGTCGACCTGCCGGTATAGCTGCGAGGCCGGCCCGATGAGGAGCGCGCAGTACGCTAGAAACAAAGCCCACTGAGCCTGTACGGGTCGGTGGCGCGCTGCCGCCCACGCGCGGATCGCCAGTACCGCAGCGGCCGACAAGCCGGCCAGCGAGACAGCGATGTACGCAACAGGATGCAACAGGCTTCGCCAGGACGGCAACCCAAGTACCGATAGCGCCACGATAAACACCACCACGCCAAGCAAGAGCAGCACGGCCGTGGCGCGCATCGCGCGCACGTCCCATACATCCGGGCCCGGCAGGATTTCTCGCGCCCACCAGGCCACCAGCAATGCCAATCCCGGCAGCGCCGGTGCGAGGTAAATATTGCGCGCCGTTGCAGCGACGGAGAGGACCAATAAAGACGGTAGCGAGGCGGCAAGTGCAAAGCGCACGGCACGGTTGCCATGAATGGAGGTATGGCGCTGACGCCATGCCCGATGCGCGGCGGCAAGACCCAAGAAGGTCCAGGGGAATAGATACACGGGCAGCTCGATCAGATACTTCCCGGGCGTATTGCGGTGCGCAGCCGCGTACTGCAGCTCGGGCGGAGCGTCCACGGCCGTGAATCGCCCGACGAGATTGTTCCAGAAAAACACCTTCAAATGTTCCAGGCCCTCGTTGCCTCGGTACACGAACCATACCCAGCTTAGGATCAGCGCCGCTTGAATCAGCAGTCCGGCGTATAGCTCCCAGCGCAATAGCTCGCGCCAGCGCTTCTCCCAAAGACTTAAAGCCAGAATGGCGAGCGCCGGCACCATCCACGCCACCGCGCTCTTGCTCAAAAATCCCAGCGCCATCGCGCAATGCATCAGCAGATACCCGCGCAATCGCTCGGAGCTCGCCGCTGCATAGAATCCCCGGTACGCACCCAGCAGCGCCACCGAGGTCGCGGCCAGCAAGGGTGCATCGGTCGCCAGCCAAATGGCCACTTGGTAAGACAGGAGGAAAGTGCTGACCGTGGCCGCTGCAACTACGCCCGCGAAACTCCCGGCACTGCGCGAGGCCAGCAAGCCGACGGCGATCGCCGTGATGATCGCGTACAGTAAATTCGGCAGGCGCGCGACCCAGGCTTGCGTTCCCAGCAATTTTATCGGGATCGCCGCGAGCCAATAAGTCAATGGCGGCTTCTCGCAATAGGCCTCGCCGGCGAGCAAGGGCACGGCTTTGTCAGGTTGCCAGCTCATGCGCCACGCGATGTCTGCCTCGCGCGGCTCGTCCGGAGTCCAATAGCCGCGGGCAAACATACCGACGCCCCACGCCAACAACAGGGCACCCGCCATGCTGAGCAGCATGCGTCGAGTATTCAGGGATTCAACTGACATTTTGCCGACTATACTTGACACGAGAGCCCTTGCCTCGATGGTGTCCGCCATTCAAAGTACGGTCTCTTACGATCTTCTGGGGGATAAGGTGTGGTGGCAAGTGCTGGAACAATTCTGCGATTGGCTCTCGAGGACCCCGGTTAGTGTGGCCTTTCAGTCGGCAAATTGGTTTGTTCCGTTGGTTCAAACGGTGCATATCATTGCGATTGCGATTCTCCTGACGGCCGTTTACGTGCTGAGTTTTCGCCTGGTCGGCCTCACTCGAGGAGGCCAGCCGCTGGTGGCCCTCGTTGCCGGGTCGACCCCCTGGATCTGGGCAGCGCTGTGCGTGCTGTTGCTGAGCGGCATCCTGCTCACCGTCACCGAACCCTCTCGCGAACTGCTCAATTGGGCATTTCGCCTGAAAATGCTGCTGGTGGCGGCGCTGGCGATAATCTTGAGGCTGCTGCAGCTGAGCCTGCGGCGCAATCCCCAATACTGGTCATCATCACCGGCCCGGCGCCGCAGCGCGCGTGCCGTTGGTATCCTCTGTATTATTGTCGGCGCATGTATTGTGACCGCCGGCCGTTGGATAGCCTATGTATAGCGAGCGGGTGTAGCGAAGTGTCGGTCGAATCAGCACTGACATGGTTTCAAGACTTAAGTTTCCCCACTGAGATTCGCGAATCGCCATGGTTGTTCCCTACGATCGAAACGGTACACGTGTTCGCGCTGGTGCTGGTGGTCGGTTCAATCATGATGGTGGACTTGCGTCTTTTGGGGCTCACCAATCGAGACCGCCCCTTCAGCGAGCTCGCCGCCGAGATGCTGCCTTGGACATGGATGGCGTTCTGCTTCGCTGCCATCGCCGGCCTTTTGATGTTCTCATCCAAGGCGCTGATCTACTACGGCAATATTCCATTCCGCTTGAAGATGTGCTGCCTGGTGCTCGCCGCGATCAACATGGTGCTGTTTCACTGGCTCGGTGCGCGCCATCTCCATGTCTGGGATAAGGCGCGGCCGCCTTGGTCGGCCAAGCTGGCAGGCGGCGCATCGCTACTGCTTTGGACCACAATCGTCGCCGCCGGCCGATGGATCGGTTTTACGACTTGATTTGAAATGCGGTTTATTATTGTCGTCGCTATCGCGTGTTTTATCGGTGCGGCCGTGTTCGCGACCACCAGCTTCGAGGAACGAAGGCTATTGCGCGCCGATCCCAATGCTTTGCCTACCGACCCGGCGTTGTTGCATTTCGCAGTAAGCCGCGGCGAGCCGCTTTTCCGCGCGCACTGTGCGGCGTGCCACGGTGTTTCGGGCGCCGGCAACCCTACGAGCGGCGTGCCGAATTTGACGGATAATGATTGGCTCTACGGAACCGGCCGCATTGCGGACATCGCACAAGTCATCGAATATGGAATTCGCTCTCGCAACGCCAGAGCATGGAACCTCGCCATCATGCCGGCCTACGCAAGACCCCGGCCGAATCCGAGCGATCCGCATATTCAGCCCCTGTCGCCGCAGGAGATCAGCGATGTGGTCGAGTTTCTATTCGATCGACAAGGCCGCAATGCGGACGCCGCGGCGGCGGTGCGCGGGGCCGCGTTGTTCGAAGGCGAGGCGGGCTGTTACGACTGCCATTCGACGGACGCCAAAGGCGATTCTGCGATCGGGGCACCCGACTTGACCGATGCCATCAGTCTGTATGGCGACGGCGGCCGAGACGCACTGTTTCAATCGATCGCTTATGGGCGTCAAGGCGTGTGCCCTGCTTGGATCAGGCGCATGAGCGCGGCGGCGATCATCGAAACGGCCGTCTATGTGTATTCCCTGTCTCATGCCAGAAACGCAAATCAATAGCACTCGCTCTCTCTTGTTCTTGAGCATCGGAGCCATCGCCGGTCTGCTTTTGGCCGGATACTCCCTTTTCACAGCGCGCAGCGCATCGAGCTTGTCGGTTCCGGCCGAAGACGTGGCGTTGGTAAATCAGCAAGCCCTTTCGCGCAGCGATTACCTCATGCTTTTGCATACCTTATATGGCGTGGATCTGAGTGAGGCCACGCGCGAGCAGCGGCAAAAAGTTCTGAACGACATGATTCGGGAAGAACTATTCGTCCAACGGGGCAAGGAGTTGGACCTAGTCTCGAGCGACCCGGAAACGCGGGCCGCCCTCGTGAATGCCGTCGAAATGGAGATAGCCGAAAACGCGATTACCGCTCAGCCGAGCGAGGCGAGCTTGCGCCAATACTACTCCGCACACCAGGATCGCTATCTCAGCGAGGGCGTCATGAACGTGCAGGATTGGGTTGCCGGCCGCGACTCGGGCAAGACGAAAGGCGATGAATTCTATTTTGCCGCCAAGATTCATCTCGGCAATCAATTGTTTGCGATTGCTCGGGACCTTTCAGATGGAAGTTCGTCATCGCCCATATCGATGGCGGACGGAGTGCACGTGCTGCATATGCTAAAAAATAAGCGGCCGGTGCTTTTTGATTTCGACAAGGCGCGCCCGCTGGTGCTGAAGGACTACCGTGATGAGGCGATCGATCGATTGAAGGTGGGCGATGAGTCCTTCCTTCGCAAACGAGCCAACGTGCGCATTGCGGATGACCTACGTTGAAACTGGCCGCGATCGCCTGCCTAATCTGCGCGCTCCTTTTGATGCCGCGATCGGCCGAGCCCCATACGCGCAGCCAGTCGCATTCGGTTTGGGAAATCAACGGCCAGTTCGTCGATACGGTGCTGAGCATCCCCGACATCGAAGCGGATCGGCTTGCAACGGATGCCGCCCCCGTCACTTCCGATCGGCTCAGAGATTATCTGGCGCAGAATACCTATGTCATCGCCGACGGAAAGCGCTGCGCGCTCATCCCTCCTGTAGAGCAGTTGTCGGCACTCGCCGGATTCCGTAAATACGATTTCACGTTCAAGTGCGCTTCGGCCGCGAATCTGCAGATTCATTTCGGCGCTTTTTTCGATTTGGTTGCCAGCCATACCAATTTTGCTCAAGTGCAAAACGTCGCATCGGGGGAATTCACAGAGCAATTGATCACCAACGAGCATCAAACGATAGACGTCACCGGCGGGGCGGGAAGCCGCCTGAGGAACGCGAGCTTCTTTGAATTCATACGCATGGGAGTCATGCACATTTTCACCGGTGTCGACCACATGTCGTTTCTTCTGGGCTTGGTGCTGATATCCCGACGTCTGCGCGACCTGGTCTTCGTCGTAACCGGATTTACCATCGGGCACAGCTTGACGCTGGCCTTGGCGGTCACCGGGGTTCTGCGGCCGCACGCGGAATATATAGACGCCTTGGTGGCCCTGACCATCGCGCTGATCGGGGCGGAGAACATTGTCGTTCAGACCGGCCGGCCAAAATTTGTCGCACTGGGGGCGGCCCTTTGCCTAGGCGGCATGGCGCTGTTCCATTTCCTCGGCTTCGGTGGATTGCCGGCTCTCTTGCTGCTTGGCGCAGGATTGTTCACGGCAAACTATTTGCTCATTTCGGGCAGGCTCAAAGATGCAGGTCGATTGCGGATGCTCATTACGCTAGTGTTCGGCTTGATTCACGGCTTTGGATTCGCCGCCGATCTGCTGGAATTGCAGCTGCCGACGGATCGATTGGCGCAACTGCTGGTCGGCTTTAACCTCGGCGTTGAGATCGGCCAGCTGGCCTTGGTGATCGGAGCGACAATGCTGGTGTGGGCTTTGAGAAGATGGCGTCTCGCACTGCCGCGTCCCATTGTGGTCGATGTGGCTTCGGCCTTTCTCGTGGCGCTGGGGGTGTTTTGGTTCGTCAGTAGGAGTTATGCGTAACAACGGCCTGGTCAACGGTGTGCTGATGCTGCTCCTGCTTGCGATGTTTGCCATTTCTCTGTTGGCGGGCCGCGTGTGGCTGCCGATCGGAGAGGTGTGGCATGGGCTCTGGTCGCCGGACGCGAGCCTCGCAGCGACCATCATTACCCAACTGCGGCTGCCGCGAGCCATCTTGGCGCTCGCAGTCGGTGCTGCCTTGGGGCTGTCCGGTGCCGTGCTGCAGGGCTTGACCCGCAACCCGCTCGCGGAACCCGGCCTGCTTGGGGTTTCAGCGGGCGCTGCGTTCGGCGCGGTTATAGCAGTCTATTTTGGATTTGCCAGGCAATTTACGATCGCCGCCCCGGTGATGGGGCTGCTCGGGGCTTTGTTCGCGAGTCTCGCGACATTCGCGCTGGGCCGCGGCGGTGGAACCATTACACTGGTGCTGGCCGGCGCCGCCGTGTCCGCCCTGGCGGCTGCCGGCATCTCCTTGGCGCTCAACCTTGCGCCTAACCCCTACGCGGCGTATGAAATCATGACCTGGCTGATGGGGTCATTGGCGGATCGAAGTTGGCTGCATGTGCTGTTGGTGACGCCCTTTATTTTTATAGGTTGCGTTATGCTGATCATGACCTCGCGAGGGCTCGACGCGTTGGCTTTGGGCGAGGCACAAGCCCAGAGCTTGGGCGTAAACCTTCGACGGCTATATGTGTTGGCTCTGTTTGGCACCGCTTTGGCCGTCGGGTCCTCGACCGCTGTAACGGGCATCGTCGGCTTTATCGGATTAGTGGCACCGCATCTGGTGCGTCCGCTCATGGGACATCAGCCGAGCCGCATACTATTGCCTGCGGCGCTCGGCGGAGCTCTGTTGCTGTTGTTCGCTGATGTCGCAACACGGCTGATCCATGTCGGTGTGGAAATGAAGCTCGGAGTGGTGACCAGCCTGATAGGGACACCTTTTTTCTTCTGGCTCGTCGTGCGGTTGCGCAAGACAGCGCCGTGACGTAAGCCGTAACACTTGAGGAGATTCCTGTGACCGAGCATGTGTTGGTGGAAAAGTCCGAAAAACTGCTGATTCTCACCTTGAACCGGACCGACAAGAAAAATGCATTGACGCGCGCTATGTATCAGACTCTGGCCACCGAAATCGCCGGCGCGGATACGGATCCCCATATCCGCTGCATCTTGATTCTCGCCAACGGCGACATGTTCACCGCCGGCAACGATCTTGCTGATTTCGCGGCCATTGGCAATGCCACCGCCGCGCCCATTCCTACTGACGCCAACCCGCTTTTAACGGCGCTCGCTCGAGCGCGGACGCCGATCGTTGCGGCGGTCAACGGGCGAGCGGTGGGAGTCGGGGTGACGATGCTGCTCCATTGCGATATGGTGCTGGTGTCAGAAGAGGCGTTGCTCACCACGCCTTTCGTTAATCTTGCTTTGGTTCCCGAGGCCGCATCCAGCCTGCTCATGCCGTTGCGCATCGGGCATGTGCGCGCATTCGAGATGTTCGTCCTCGGCGAACCGGTGAACGCCGAGAAGGCCGTAAGCTGGGGGCTCGCCAATCGGATGGTGCCCGCTGCGGAATTGCGCAGCGCCGCTCGCGCCACAGCCGCCGCCATCGCGGCGCGCGCGCCTGCCGCCGTCGTTTCCACCAAATCCCTGATGCGCGAGGAATCGGTGTTGCTGGCGCGGATGAGCCAGGAATCGGTGCATTTCATTCGACAGCTCAAGTCCGCGGAATTTAAAGAGGCCTTCACCGCATTCTCTGAGCGCCGCGCGCCGGACTTCAGCAAGTTCGCGTGAACGAATGCCCGGCCCCTCCGTGATAGCGCTCGGATGGATGCTGATGCTCGGCTTCGGGGCGGCATTTGCCGCCGAGCCGCGTGAGCCGGGACCGCGCCATGTCATGTCGCTCAGCATGTGCACCGACGATCTGTTGCTCGAGCTGTTGCCGGCGGACCGTATCGCTTCAGTCACCTACTATTCGCGAAGTCCCGCCAATTCCTACCAGTGGCCCCAGGCTGCCCAAGTACCCATCAACTGGGGCACGGTGGAGGAGGTACTGGCGGAGAAACCCGACCTGGTGCTCGCAGGCACCTACACCACGCCGGCTGCTCGGGCGGTGCTCAAAAAACTAGGCATGCCGCTATTGGAAATTCCCCCTGCGGTAAATTTCGACGAGATTCGACAAGTGACACGCCAAGTCGCGCACGCGCTGAATCGCGACGCGGCCGGGGAAGCGCTGATCGCACACATGGATTCCACCTTGCAAGCCCTGGCTGACTTCAAGCCCCCGCAAACCATTCGCGTGGCAGCGTGGGGCGAGGGTGGTTCGATTCCCGGTAAGGGCACGTTGTTCGATTCCATCCTCAGTGCAGCCGGCGGGGTGAACGTCGCCGCTTCTCTCAACAGCGCCTACACGTCTTTCGACGTCGAACAGTTGCTGATGGCGCATCCCGACGTTCTGGCATATGCCAGCAACATCACCGATACGCCGGGCCTCAACACCAACCTGGCGCAGCACCCGCTGATTTTAAAACTTTACTCGGCGCGCAGGGTGACCTATCCGAGCGCTCTTTACAGCTGCGGTGTGGTTGACAGCGCACAGGCGGCGGTGGCACTGCGCGCCAGCTTGTTGCGGGCGATGCAAGCAGGCTCATGAGCATTCTCGATGCGTCTCGGATCTTCGTGCGTCGCGGCCGCGTGATTCTGGATGAGGTTTCGCTGCATGCCGAGTCTGGGGATTTTGTCGCGGTCATCGGCCCCAACGGAGCCGGCAAGTCCACGCTCCTGTCGGTGCTCGCGGGATTGCTCAAGCCCGATTCAGGCAACGTGCTGCTGGATGGTGTTGCCATTCACGGCGGGCGCGCCGCTCTGTCCGGCGTGAAGCTGGCGCAGCGCCGCGCCTATCTGCCGCAGAATCCGCGCTGCGAATGGCCTATTTCGGTGGAACGCCTGGTGGCATTGGGATTGACGCCGACGCTGCCGGCTTTCGGCGGACTGCCGCCGAGCTTTGCGGCGCAGATTACGCGAGCGCTGGAAGCCTGCGACTTGCTCGGCCACCGCGAGCAGCCGGCCACCACGCTTTCCGGCGGCGAGTTGGCGCGCGCCATGCTTGCGCGGGCACTGGTTGCGGACCCGGACGTGCTGATTATCGACGAACCGATGGCCGGCCTCGATCCTAAGCACGCGCTGGATACGGCACGGCGACTCCAGGATCTGGCACGCAACGGCAAGCTGGTCATCGCCTCCGTTCATGACCTGACGATCGCGGGCCGTTATGCAAGCCGGATATTCGCGCTGGCAAATGGCCGGGTGCGGGGCGACGGCGCTACCGCAAGTACCTTGACGCCCGCCCTGATTCGCACAGCCTTTGAGGTCAATGCCTGCGTTTCAGGGACGCAAGGCGCGTTGTATGTTGATTACGTCGGCTGATCAGTGCGGCGGCCCAGTGACCGTAGTGAAGGCAGCCGTGAGCAGCAGAATGAGCGTGCCTACGACCATTTCGATCCGGATCGAAAGTCGAAAACGACGCACGGCGTTGGCGTGGCCCTGAAGGAGCCTGGGGGTTAAGTACACTTTATTAACGCCCGCAATGCCAAGCAGGGCCGCGACGCCCAGCAACTTGAGCACCATCAGCTCCCCGTAGCCGCTGCTCCAGAAAAGAGCGGCGTCCCTGATTAGGGCCCAGAGCAGCGCCGCCCCTGCGCTCAACAAAAGTGCGACCAACCCTAACGCGATTTTGCCGAAGCGCACGGCAATCGCCGCAAACTGCGAATCGGAGCCTCGCGCGACGATCAATAGCGGCGCCAAGGCACCCAGCCAAAAGGACGCACACAACAAATGCACGCATATCAACAGCGTCGGCAGCGCCCCGGGCAACGCATGCACGTGCCCCACAGAGGCGAATGACAGCGGGGCGATGACCGCGCCGATGAAGGCCAACCGCAGTATGCGTCCCTCGATGGAGAGCACGGCGGCCCCCGCTAGGCATAACCCCGCGATGCGGATACTGATTGCGCGGCCTTCCCCGGCACCCAAGATCATGCCCACAAAGCCGCTATCGAACATCCCCGCAGCATCGCCGCTCATGGAGGCGCTGCTCAGCGCAACGCGCACGCAGCTTAAGAACGCTGAGACGAGCAGCAGGGTGCCGATTAAGCGACGAATGTGTCTGCGCTGCGGCTCTTGCAGCAACGTCGCGCTGTAGGCGAGAAAATAAATCGCGCCCGCCGCGCCGAGAGTAGCGGCGTAGGTCATTGCCTTCGCGCACACCGCCGCCGCGTCCCAAACGCTTAACTCCAAGCGTGCAGCCTTGGCTGACTGTGACTAGCCCTTGATCGAGAAAGCAAAGGAACCCTTGGTCACGTGCCCGTCGTCCGCCGCTACGGCGGTCCATTGCACCGTGTAGTTTCCCGCAGCGAGGGGCGGCAGCGGAAAAGTGATTGACTGGCTGGCTTTGGCATTCTTGTCGATGGCTATGGAAATTTCCTTGCCGTCGTTGAGCAGCTTCAATATCGCAACCTGGGCAGCTTCATTGAATTTCAGCGTCAGCGTTTTGGGCGGCTCAGTCAGTTGCGCGGCATTGGCGGGCGAAGAGCTTTGCAGTTTCGCATGCGCCATGCATGGGCCCGCCAGCAACGCGCCGCTCAGGGCGGCAATCAGCATCGCGTTTTTGAGCATGATAAACTCCGTCCTTACATTTGATTCGCCGTGCAATATACTCTGTTCGATGATCCTATACGGTTACGGGTTGAGTTCGGCTTCTTATCGGGTGCGCATCGCGTTGGCGATGAAGAAAGTTCCGTACACACCCATCAGCAAGAATCTGCGGGCCGGCGAGCATCTGCTGTCGGATTATCTGCGCATTAATCTGCAAGGGTTCGTCCCAGCGTTAGCGATGGATGATGGCGCGGTGCTCACGCAGTCGGTCGCCATTATCGAATATCTGGATGAAATTTATCCCGATCCGCCGTTCCTCCCGGCGGAGCCTCTGGCGCGCGCGCGGGTGCGTGGCTTGACCCAGGCCATTACCAGCGACATCCATCCGCTCAATAACTTGCGTGTGCTGCGCTATCTCGAAGAAAAGCTTAGGCAGGACAAGGAAACGCGCGATTCTTGGTACCGGCATTGGGTATCCGTTGGGTTCGATGCGCTGGAACGATGGCTAGTGCGCGACGCCGCGACCGGGCGCTTTTGTCACGGCAACTCGCCGACGCTGGCCGATATCTGCCTGGTGCCGCAGGTACGCAACGCCCGGCGCTTCGCCGTCGATCTGAATCCTTACCCGCGCATTCTGGCCATCGATGCGGCATGCAGAGAGTTGCCGGAATTCAGTACTACTGAACCGGAAGTGCCGCGGGACCCTTCTTGATCCGGTCCGCTGCGCCGCTTCTCGCGCTGCTATGGGGCGCGGGCGCACCACCGGCCCTCGCGGCGGCGCCGCCCGATCCGCCGGCCGAGTCGCAATCTGTACCGCCGGCGGTTGTCGGGTTGGCCGATTCAGAAGGACTGCGGGCGACGGTATTCGGCACCCCTCCGCAAGACTTGGCTCCCTTACCCAAGAAGGTGCCGCTGTCGGAAATCAATATCGCGTTGCCCTGGAGACTTCCGGTGCCGGACGTGCTTTGGTTTGATGCGGAGCTGCGTGTTTGGTTGTCTGCGCAGCGCAAGCCGGCGCCCTTGGCCATCGTGATCGCAGGCACGGGCGGCGACGGCAATACAAAAACGATTTCCGTCCTGCGCGCGGCACTCTACGGCGCGGGCTACCATGTGTTGACGATGCCGTCGCCTACGTTTCCCGACTTCATCGTCTCGACATCGAGCACCGGAGTGGCCGGCGATCTGATGCAAGATGGACATGATCTGTACCAGGCAATGCAGCAGATCCTGGCTCATCTGCCGCGCAAGGTGCGAATAACCGACATCGATGTGCTTGGCTATAGCTTGGGAGGCGCGAACGCGGCCGTCGTTAAATCGATCGACGCCAGCGAACGCAAGCTCAACATCCGTCGCGTGGTCATGATCAATCCGCCGGTCAGCCTTTTTTCTTCCGTGGGCCGCCTCGACCTGCTGTTTGCGGCAAGCATTGGCCCTGGGACAGAGGGCGTAGAGCTTCTGTATCGACGTCTCTATGCGCAGATTGCCAATCTCTATCGCGCCTCCGACCGGCTCGAACTCGATCAGAATTTCATTCTCAGTGCGGGCGCCGCAACCCTCAAAACCGATGCGGAGTTTTCGGCCGCCATTGCGCTCACGTTTCGTCTGCAGTTGATTGATATGTTCTTCATCGGCGATCTATATGCGAAGACAGGGGTGATCGTCGATCCAAATCATCCGCCCAAGGTGGCTGACTCGCTCGAGGAGATTCAACGCGACTTGCGCGCAAGACCGTTCGCCGATTATTTTTCAAAGGTCTTCGCTCCGTACTATCTCAAGCATCGTCCCGGCGCAACCAGCGCATCCCTCATTGCCGCCAATCGCTTGGACATCATCGGCGAATCCTTGCGCGCCAACGGCGACTACTATGCGCAGACCACCCGCAATGACTTAATTCTCAGCAAACGCGAACTCGCTTGGCTGCAAGAGACGCTCGGCCCCAGGATCATCATCTACGATCACGGCGGCCATCTGGGTGAGGTAGGTGATCGGCAGCAAGTGGCCGACATGCTGGATATGCTGGCGGGCCGTTGGCCCAGGAGCTCGCCGTGAAGGCCGCGATACCCTTGAGCGCGATGCTCTTGGCCCTCGGAGGCTGCGCCTCGCAGGTCGTTTCCATCCGTACCGTGCCTCCCCAGACGCCGGCGGCCGATAACACCGCGGCCGTGGCCAACGCCGCGGCCTTTGCCGAGGCCGTCGCAGCCGAGACCGCAGCGGCCGAGACCGCAGCGGCCGAGTCTGCCGTGGGCACGGCAGGGGCCCCGTCTCAGGAAACCAATCCCGCGCCGCCGTTATTGACTCCCGCCGATGCGCCGCCGATGTACACCTATGATCCTTGGGAGCGGCTTAACCGCTTTACCTACCGGTTCAATGCCCGCTTCGATGAAGCGATTTTTCTACCCGTCGCGAACGCTTATCGGCGCACGCCTCGGCCGCTTCAGTCCGGCGTGCACAATTTCTTCGGCAATCTTGCTGAGATCGACAGCATCATCAATTACACCTTGCAATGGCGGCTCAAATACGGACTGCGCAGCCTCGAGCGGTTGGCAATCAACACCACTATCGGCATCGGCGGCTTAATCGATGTTGCCACCAAACTGAAGCTTCCGGGCAGCCCCACCGGCTTTGCAACCACGCTGGCGAAGTGGGGCATGCATCCTGGACCGTATCTGGTGATCCCGCTGCTCGGGCCCTCGACGTTGAGAGACGGTGTGGGATTTCTGACGGATTACGGCACCGAGTACGGCATCAATGTCGGCGGCTTGTATCGGGGCAACGTGTCCTGGGGCTTAGGAGTGTTCAACGCGGT
>DASWUU010000184.1:0-4247 GCA_036401515.1 Steroidobacteraceae bacterium | reverse complement strand
TGCGCGAGTACGCATTTTCACGCCGAGCTACGAGATGGCATTCGCGGGCCACCCCACGCTTGGCAGCGCGTATGTTTGCCGCGCGCTCAAGTTGGGCGGCGATTCTCTGAGTTTGGAAATGCAAGCCGGACTCATTCCGGTACGTGCCGAGGGTAACTGCTGGACGCTGTCGGCGCTGCCGGCCTCGTCACGCGAACTCGACGTCTCTAAAGATGTGTTGGCTGCGGCACTTGGCCTTGAGGTCAGCGACTTGGGTGAAAGACCCCTATGGGTCAAGGCCGGGAAGGAACAGCTGGTGGTGCCGCTGTGCTCCGTCGAGGCAGTACGTAAAGCCCTGCCCATGGCTTCGGCCATGGCAAAAATCCGCAGCGAAGACGGGCTCAGCATGGCGTATGTTTTTTGCCTGAACGGCGAGCCTGGCGGGCGCACCCGCGCGCTGGCCCGGTTCTTCTTTCCGAGTGCAGGCGCCATGTTGGAGGATCCCGCCACCGGCTCGGCAACGGCCAATTTCGGAGCGTGGTGTTTGGCGATGAATCGCACGCTGCCGCTTCAGATCGAAATTTCCCAGGGCGAGCTCGTCGGCCGCCCTTCAACGCTGTTTCTTGAGGTCAGTGCTCAAGGCCAAGTGTTCGTGGGCGGCGAGGTTGTCGAAATCGGCCAGGGCTCCGTGACGTTTTAAGCTGGCGCCGCCAATGATGGCGCTTGCCCAATGCATGACCGGCAAAAGCCGCGGAGAAACCATCGAAAGCGCCTTGGAAAAATCCACCCATCGCGCCTCCTGATGCTCGGGAAATCCGAGTTCCGGGTTTATCGGCAGATGCACTTGAGTGGCCTCGGTTCGGCCGATGTAGTAACGCGAAATCTTGCCTTTGTTGTAGGGACCGGTATCCATGAAGTCCGTGCCCCAATCGAATGACAGGTCCTGCAACGTCGTCTCCTCGCGCACTTCGCGAAGTGCCGCGTCGAACGGCAGCTCGCCGGGTTCGACCAAGCCCTTGGGAAAATCCCAGTTCCGATAAGCGCGCAGCAATAAATACCGCACGGCCGGTGCGGCCAAATGGACGACCACGACGCCTGCGGAAAGCCTGCGCGGCTGCCCAGTTTCCCCCATGCGCTAGGCGGCCGCTGACAAGGGCGAGCGAATGAGATGGTCGAAAGCGCTGAGAGAAGCCTTGGCCCCTTCGCCGACCGCAATCACGATTTGCTTGTAGGGCACGACGGTGCAGTCCCCGGCTGCGAAAACGCCCGGCACCGAAGTCTGGCCGCGAGCGTCCACTTCCACTTCGCCCCGCGGCGATAGCTTGACGGTGCCTTTCAGCCAATCAGTGTTCGGTATCAAACCAATTTGCACGAACACGCCGGCCAGCTCGAGCTGGCGAATCTCGCCGCTGCTGCGATCCTTATACTTAAGAGCGACCACCCGCTGGCCGTCGCCGAGCACTTCGGTGGTCTGGGCGCCGGTAATCACCGTCACGTTCGGCAGACTCATGAGCTTGCGCGTCAGCACAGCATCGGCGCGTAGCTGCGGATCGAACTCGATGAGGGTGACATGGCTCACCAACCCCGCAAGATCGATGGCCGCTTCGACGCCGGAATTTCCCCCGCCGATGACGGCAACCCGCTTGCTCTTAAATAGCGGTCCGTCGCAGTGCGGACAATAAGCTACGCCGCGATTGCGATACTCGCGCTCGCCCGGGACGTTGATCTCGCGCCAGCGTGCGCCGGTCGCGATGACCACGGAGCGCGCCTTGAGGGAGGCCCCGCCTGCCAATTTCACCTCGATGAGATCGCCCGGCACCAGGGCGCTTGCCCGCTGCAGGTTCATCACATCCACATCATAGGTGGTGACATGCTGCTCAAACCCGGAAGCCAATTTGTGGCCTTGTGTCTCCTTGACCGAAATAAAATTCTCGATGCCCACCGTGTCCAATAGCTGACCGCCCAGGCGTTCGGCGGCGATGCCGGTGCGTATACCCTTGCGGGCGGCATAAATCGCTGCGGCCGCGCCGGCGGGACCGCCGCCGACGACGAGCACGTCATAGGGCGCCTTCGCATTCAGCATTACCGCCTGGCGCTCGGCCGCACCAGAATCCAATTTATGGACGATCTCCTCGAGCTCCATGCGGCCTTGACCGAAAGGTTGGCCATTGAGGTAAACCGCAGGTACCGCCATCACTTCGCGCCGTGCGACTTCTTCCTGGAACACCGCACCGTCAATCATGGTATGGCGGATTTTCGGATTGAGCGCGGCCATCGCGTTGAGCGCTTGCACGACGTCCGGGCAGCTCTGGCAGGTGAGCGACACGAAGGTCTCGAAATTGAATTCGCCGTCGAGCGCGCGAATCTGATCCGCCAGCGCCTCATCGATTTTCGGCGGGTAGCCTCCCGTCTGCAGCAGGGCAAGCACCAAGGAGGTGAATTCGTGCCCCATCGGCACGCCGGCAAAGCGCACCTGCGCGGGTGCGCCGGGTCGGCGCAGGGCAAACGAGGGTTTTATTTGGGACCCGTCATGCGTCGGATCTATTTCCACCAGGCTGGAAACCGACTCGATGTCCATGAGCAGCTCCAGCATTTCCTTGGAGTTCTCGCCGTCATCAAGCGATGCCACGATTTGTACGGGCTGCGAAATCCGCTCAAGGTAAGCCTGTAGCTGAGATTTGAGATTGGTGTCGAGCATGGTGGTTTCCGCTGCCTTGGTGCCGATGCTCCGGCGCCTTTCGCGCCGGAGCAAAGACCTTAGATCTTGCCGACCAAATCGAGCGAGGGCTTAAGCGTCTTGTCGCCAGGAGTCCACTTCGCAGGACATACTTCGCCCGGATGCGAGGCGACGTATTGCGCCGCCTTCACCTTGCGCAGCAGCTCCTTGGCGTCGCGGCCGATGCCATTGTCGTGCACTTCCATGACTTTGATCTTGCCTTCCGGGTTGATGACAAAGGTTCCGCGATAGGCCAGTCCGTCTTCCTCGATCATGACTTCGAAATTGCGCGCCAGCGTTCCCGTTGGATCGCCGACCAGCGGGTACTGCACCTTCTTGATCGTGTCGGAGGCGTCGTGCCATGCCTTGTGCGCGAAATGCGTATCGGTGGACAAGCCGTAAATTTCCACGCCCAATTTCTTGAATTCTTCGTAGTTGTCGGCCAGATCACCGAGCTCGGTCGGGCACACGAAGGTGAAGTCCGCGGGGTAGAACACGAATACGGACCACTTTCCCTTGAGGGTTTCATTGGTCACGGGCACGAACTTTCCGTTGTGATAGGCGGTGGCCTTGAACGGCTTGATTTCGGTGTTGATTAAAGACATTGAAAGCTCCTCGGACGGTTTTTGAAACTGGAGGCCATGATAGCAGCGCCAAGCGCATTAATCATATTGATTGTAATGATGGTATTGATAGACTACACCTATGGGTACAATTCAATGAATCTCAAGGATTTGAAATATTTAGTGGCTTTGGCCGACACGGGGCACTTTGGCAAGGCGGCCGAGCGCACCTTCGTCAGCCAGCCGACCTTATCCGCGCAGCTCAAGAAGCTCGAGGAATTTCTCGGCGTCAAATTGGTGGAGCGCCAGCCGAAGAACGTGCAGCTGACCGAAGTCGGCAAGCAAATCGTGGTGCGTGCCCGGCGGATGCTGGACGAAGGCGATGAGATCATCGCGCTGGCCCGCAGCAATACCGACCCGTTTGCGGGCAAGTTGAAAATCGGGCTTATCCCGACCATCGGGCCTTATTTATTGCCGCGCGTGCTGCAGAAGATCCGCAAGGCCGTGCCGCAGCTCGGCCTCATGCTCTACGAATACCAGACTGAATCGCTGCTCAAGCGCCTGCGCGACGGAGAAATCGACCTCGGCATCATGGCGCTGCCGTTTCTTCACGACGGCTTAGAATCGCGCGCTTTGTACCAAGAAGCCTTTACCGTAGCCCTCCCCAACCATCATCCGCTGGCGGCGAAAAACACCATCAAGGTGCAGGATCTGAAAGCCCAGACGCTGCTTCTGCTGGAAGACGGCCACTGTCTGCGCGACCAAGCGCTGGAAGTTTGCAGCCGCGTGGACGTGCGCGAGATCGAGGATTTCCGCGCCACCAGCCTCGAAACGCTGCGGCAGATGGTAGTTGCAGGCTTAGGCATCACGTTGCTGCCGGAACTCGCGGTGGAGTCGCCCTTCGGCTCGCAGCGCGGCATGACCATCCGCCAATTCACCGCACCTAGGCCGTCGCGTACCGTAGGTGCCGTATGGCGGAAGTCCAGTAC
>DASWUU010000183.1:0-4323 GCA_036401515.1 Steroidobacteraceae bacterium | reverse complement strand
CTATCTTTCGGTGCAAGGGCGCATGCTGGAAGCCGGCATGCGCATCGCGGCGCTGCGGCTGGACGAACGCGGCGCCTGGGAGATGGATCTCGACAGCGGCGTCACGGTGCGCTTAGGCAGGCGCGATGTCGATGAGCGCATCGATCGCTTCATCCGCACCGCCTCGCAAGTCATCGCGCATCGCTTGACCGAAATCAGCTACGTGGACATGCGTTATTCCAATGGCTTTGCCATCGGCTGGCGCAACCCGGGCGCGCCGGCCTCTGCGCCGGGCAAACATCCCGACGACGACGCTTAAGGAATTTTTCAAAAGACATGGCAAAGCGTTCTGATCGCAATTTATTGGTGGGGCTGGATATCGGCACCAGCAAGGTCGTGGCCATCGTCGGCGAAATCAAGCCCGACGGGGCGCTGGAGATCATCGGCATCGGCAGCCACCCTTCGCGCGGCCTGAAGAAAGGCGTCGTGGTGAATATCGAATCCACCGTGCAATCCATTCAACGCGCCGTCGAAGAGGCGGAGCTGATGGCGGGCTGCGAGATTCATTCGGTGTACGCCGGCATCGCCGGCAGCCATGTGCGCAGCCTCAACTCCCACGGCATCGTCGCCATCAAGGACAAGGAAGTCGTGCAGGGCGACGTGGAGCGGGTGATCGATGCGGCCAAGGCAGTGGCCATTCCGGCGGATCAAAAGATCCTGCACGTGCTGCCGCAGGAATACATCATCGATTCGCAAGAAGGCATCCGCGATCCCATCGGCATGTCGGGCGTGCGGTTGGAGGCCAAGGTTCACATCGTCACCGGCGCCGACAGCGCGGCACAGAACATCGTCAAGTGCGTGCAGCGCTGCGGGCTCGCGGTGGATGACATCGTCCTGGAGCAGCTCGCGTCGAGCTATGCGGTGCTCACCGAGGATGAGAAGGACCTCGGCGTGTGCGTGGTCGATATCGGTGGCGGCACCACGGATATCGCGGTTTTCGGCGGCGGCGCCATCCGCCACACGGCCGTCATCCCCATCGCCGGCGATCAGATCACCAACGATATCGCGGTGTCCATGCGCACCCCCACTCAGTACGCGGAGGACATCAAGATCAAATACGCCTGCGCACTGTCGCAGCTCGCGAATCCCGACGAGACAATCGAGGTGCCGAGCGTCGGGGATCGGCCGCCGCGCCGCCTGGCGCGACAGACCCTCGCCGAGATCGTCGAGCCGCGCTACGAGGAACTGTTCGGCCTCATCCGCGATGAGCTGCGCCGCGCGGGCCTCGAGGAGCAGGTGGCCACGGGCATCGTGCTCACGGGCGGCAGCGCAAAAATGGAAGGCGCCATCGAGCTTGCGGAGGAAGTGTTTCACCTGCCCGTGCGCTTAGGGATTCCGCAATACGTCACCGGTTTGTCCGAGGTGGTGAGCAATCCCATACACGCCACGGGCGTGGGGCTGTTGCTGTATGCGAAGAGCAATTTGGACGGGCAACGCACGGAAGCGCCGCTGCTCGCGGGCGGCATGAAGAGTTTGCTGGAACGAATGAAGACTTGGTTTCAAGGTAATTTCTGATTTTTTTTAAGTTGTCACGAGGAGAACTGGAATGTTCGAACTGATGGATTCTTATAGTCAAAGCGCCGTCATCAAGGTGCTGGGTGTGGGCGGCGGCGGCGGCAATGCGGTCTCACACATGGTCCAAGCCGGTCTTGAAGGCGTGGACTTCATCTGCATCAACACCGATGCGCAGGCGCTGAAGCACTCTAAAGTGCGCACCGCCTTGCAGATCGGCTGCAACATCACCAAGGGATTGGGCGCCGGCGCCGATCCGGAAGTGGGTCGGCAGGCCGCCATGGAAGATCGCGATCGCATTATCGAGCTCATCGAGGGTTGCGACATGCTGTTCATCACCGCGGGCATGGGCGGGGGCACGGGCACGGGCGCCGCGCCGGTGGTGGCGCAAGTCGCCAAGGAACTGGGCATTCTCACCGTCGCGGTGGTGACCAGGCCTTTCGAAATGGAAGGCAATAAACGCTCGCGCGTCGCCGATCAAGGCATGCTGGAATTGTCGAAGTACGTGGACTCCCTCATCACGATTCCCAATCAAAAGCTGCTGTCGGTGCTCGGCAGCTCCACCACGCTCCTCGATGCCTTCAAGGCGGCGAACACCGTGCTGCAAGGAGCCGTGCAAGGTATCGCGGAGCTCATCACCCGCCCGGGTCTCATCAACGTCGACTTTGCGGACGTGCGCACCGTGATGTCGGAAACCGGCATGGCGATGATGGGTTCGGGCACCGCCTCGGGCGATGATCGGGCCCGTGAAGCGGCCGAAGCGGCCATTTCCAGCCCCTTGCTCGAGGACATCAACCTCTCGGGCGCGCAAGGGATCCTGGTCAATGTCACGGCCGGCATGGACCTGTCCATCGGCGAATTCCAAGAAGTGGGCAATGTCATCAAGCAGTTCGCCTCGGATGATGCAACCGTGGTGGTCGGGACGGTGATCGATCCGGAGATGGCCAGCCAGATCCGCGTGACGGTCGTGGCCACGGGCTTGGGCAAACCGGTTGCTGTTGCGCGGGCGGCACCACAATCGGCCGCGGTGTCGCATCATGCACCGCCGCTCACCATGCGGGTCATTCGCCACAAATCCCCGATGGCGCCCACTGACTACGCCATGTTGGACAAGCCAACGGTGCAGCGGCAGCGCGCGGTGGGAGATGGACTACGTGCCGAAGTAGATTCCGAGGATTTGCTGGATATTCCAGCCTTTTTGCGGCGGCAAGCGGACTAGCGGAGCCGGTTCGACAATCCAATTTGGCGCCCCTGTAGGGGAACCCTTCTAGGGCGCCGGTTTGGTCGAGAAGTGTAAAGAACGCGGATTTCGAGTTCAGGGTAGGGCGCGCCCTGTGGTACCTTTGGCACATAACATATGTCCGGTTTCACTTAATGTTGAATCAACGAACACTGAAGAATTCGATCCGCGCCACCGGGGTCGGCCTGCACACCGGCAAGAAAGTCCTCATGACTTTAAGGCCCGCCTTGCCGGATACCGGCATCGTGTTTCGCCGCACCGATTTGGGATCGCCCGTAGACATTCGTGCGCATGCCGAGAATGTCGGCGACACCACGATGGGCACCACGTTGCATCGGGGCGAGGTCAAAGTCTCGACCGTGGAACACTTGCTGTCCGCGCTCGCAGGATTGGGCATCGACAATGCATTGGTCGAAGTGAGCGCGGGCGAAGTCCCGATCATGGACGGCAGTGCGGGACCCTTTGTGTTTCTATTGCAATCGGCAGGCATCGAGGAACAAAGGGCGCCGAAGCGTTTCATTCGCATCTTGGAAAAGCTCCAGGTCGAAGACGGCGACAAATGGGCGCGCTTCGATCCGTACGACGGATTCAAGGTGAATTTCGAAATCGAATTCAATCACCCGACATTCAAGAAGCACTCTCAAGTGGCGTCGATGGATTTCTCAACCACGTCATTCTTGCGGGAAATCAGCCGCGCGCGCACCTTCGGCTTCATGCGCGATTTGGAGAGCCTGCGCGCACGCAACCTCGCCCTCGGCGGCAATATGGATAACGCCATCGTGCTGGACGATTACCGCGTGCTCAATGAAGATGGCCTGCGCTACGAAGATGAATTCGTAAAGCACAAAATTCTCGATGCCATTGGCGATCTGTACCTGCTGGGACACAGCTTGATCGGCGAGTTCAGCGGCTACAAGTCGGGCCATGCCTTGAACAACAAGCTGTTGCGCGCGCTTATGGCGAGGCAAAGCGCATGGCAGGAAGTCACGTTCGAAAGCATGGCGGACGCCCCGATCTCGTATGTCGCCGCAGCCGCGGCGCGCGCCTAGCGGGGCCGCCTAGGCAGGCGGCGGTACCACTCTGATTCTGACCGTGAGGATTTCAAGGCCCGCGGATTTGGAGACGCGCTTCCTCAAGATGTCCGTGGAATAACGCAAGCGCGAGGCCCAAACGGCCCCGACGACACCGAGCGTCAGGCGGCCCTGCTCCACGCCTGCACTGACCACCGCCTTCGCCAACCTAGAAGGGAGTGCAGCATGAACCTGGTCCAAAATTTTAGAGCGCTCGGCTGCACGTTCTTTCAACAGTGAAAGTCGCTTGCCACCTCTTGCCAGTAACTCGCTGAGACTCTTAGAATTTTGCATTGCAGCAGAGATTTGGCACTCGAATGAGAGTGGAGAAACCGTGCGGAAATCCTTGTTTTAAGACAGTTATCTGCATAGTCTACCCAGGCGCTCGGAACATAATCGTGATTCCGAGCTGACATAAGCCGCTGGAAGAATTATCCGTATGAATGTCATTTTTGTCGGCCG
>DASWUU010000182.1:0-18485 GCA_036401515.1 Steroidobacteraceae bacterium | reverse complement strand
CCTCATCGACACACTCGTTGGGAAGTGGCGGGTCTGAGGCGCTCGAAGTGGCTATGGATGCTGCGGCCGACAAGGAACGAAGGACGAACTCCCCAGTTACCTTCGCGAGCTTATCGTAAAGGTCGGCGAGCCGTAGCAGCTGCTCCCTGACCTCAGACGATGTTGCGCGCTCTGCCAGTGCCCTCATGGACTTTGCTTGAGCCGCATAAGTTTGCGACTCCGGCGGTGCTTCCTTCAGCATCAATTTACCCCGCCGGTGAGAGAACTAAACAACGACCTTAACTGCGATCTGGATCGCCATTCAGTCGCAATTCACCCAATGCGCCATAGGAATTTTCTTACACGCAGCCGCAATTGGTGCGCGGGCCCGGCACTACATACCACCGCGGCCGACCCCTCAAGAGGTCGGCCGCGCCCGCATTATCGAAAGTGGAGCGGAATCAGCACGTTGATGCCCGGTTCTGGCCGGGGAGGAGCGTAAACGATCGGAGGGGCGTAGCCGCCGTCCCTATACCGGCCGTCGGAATAATAGCGATGGTCGTATCCGTAATCCCGCCCTCGTTCGTAGCGGTGATCGCGGTCACCGTGATCGCGATGCACGTCGCGGCCACGGTCATGCGAGTCGTGTTCGTCTGCCAACGCAGATTGTGCGGCCACGCTGCCGAGAGCGCACAGGGCAGTGGCGGCCGCTATCGCGATGACCCGACGGCGTTTAATGTTGGTCATGTAGTATTTCCCTTGTGATGTGAAATTTTGTTTGCCCCACAAATCACGCGTGGTGCCGGTTGTGGCCGAATATCTCATCGGCTTTAGCTTTCTGCTCGGAAGACAAGTTGGAGTAAAGCTTTTCGAACGCAGGGATGAGTTTTTCAAGTGACTTGGTGTGGGCCTTAGCGATGCCCTCATACGCCTTGAGATCATCGATAGCCGTCATAGTCTTGGCCTGCTGGCGTCGATCGACGGCCTCCTGCATTTCCCGCTGGTTTTCGCGCATGACATCGGCGACTTGCTGCCACAGCGGTTCTTGGGCGGCGGTGATCCCAAGATTACGGTGCATGGATTTGATTCGTTCCTCGACATCTTCGGCACTATCTTTTGCAGAGTCTTTCCCAGCGTGCGCAGCACTCATATGGGTATCCGGGGTTTGGCTGGCAGCCGGACCAGCCAGCGCAAACGCCAGGATGGTGACGCCAAGAGCGGCCGCGCGGGCGGGCAGTCGCATGAATACAGGGATGGGCATAGCTGAAACTCCTAAGTGATCGCTAGTTGTTAGTTATTTAGTCACTGTGCGCTTTGCATTGCATCCGCGCTCAGTCTGTGCGTTATCGAACGGACGTTAGCGATTGTGTGCGCAACCACAACGGCACCGTGTAATCCTATGACTCACCCTACTGTCGGTTTTGTGAACCACAAGGGGTCAGAAATCACGGAAGCCCCGCACCCGGCGAGGGCCGTCCTGTCCGTCCCGCATTTCATCGTGCGTGCCCGAATGGATCAGTTACGCCGGGAAGCCACGGATCGTGGGTGGCGGCGCGCCAATCTCGCACCTGCTGGCGCAAATTCCCCAAGACGGCACTGTGTGCCGGATCGGCTGCGAGGTTGACTACCTCGTCTGGATCTGCCGTGAGATCGTAAAGCTCTTCAGATGGACGATGCCTGAATGCCTCTAAACTGCGCTTCCCGAGCTTGGCCCCGGGTGTGCTGGTGAGTGTCTTCCACGAGGGCGAAAGCTGTACATCGCTCGCCACCGGGACCTCGAGCGACGGTTCGAGGTTGAGGAAATAACTGTATTGCCGAGTGCGTATCGATCGCATCGGGTAATACTGGTTGATCTCGTGAAACGAATGGGTGGCAAGGATGCGATCAAATCCGGCAGCATCCGTCTGCTCCAGAATCGGCAGCAATGAGCGGCCGGGGAGGGGTGCGTAGCGGTAGCCTGGTGGAGTCGAGGTTCGCGTCCAATCTAGAATCGTGGGCGCGACGTCGATCCAGCTCACCAGCGCGCCGTTGTGCACGCCCTGTGTGCTTTGTTCGGGTGATCGTATGATCAGCGGCAGATGCAGACCAGGTTCATAGAGGTTGTCTTTTGCGCCCGGAAACGGACGGCCATTATCGCTAAGATAGATGACAAGGGTATCGCGCTCATGCCCCGCATCCCGCAACTGGCGCAGCAGTATTCCCACTCCACTGTCGAGGCGGCTGACTGATTCATAGTACTGGGCCAAATCTTCGCGTACGCCAGGAAGATCCGGCAAGTGGCCGGGCACCAATACCTCTGAAGGCGAGTAGGTCTCGCGCTCGACCGCGGGCCATATGCGCGAATTGCCGAAATTGAGCGCGTCGCGATGCGGATCGCTATAGCCAACGGTGAGGAAGAACGGCCGACTTCCTTGCTCGCGTATCCATTGCCCAGAAACGTGGGCCATGTGAGCGACGTCGCGAATACCGGGCTTTTCGGGAGCCAACCAAGCATCGTAAGGCAGCAGGGCATCCGGCTTAACATGTTTCTTGCCGACCAGCGCCGTACGATAACCCGATTGTTGCAGCATCCAGGGCAACGTCCTGATATCGTCCAGCAAAGAAAAATTGTGCACATCGTGCGCGAGTCCGTACATACCGTTGGTATGCGAGTATAGGCCCGTGTACAACGTCGCTCGGCTTGAGCTACAAGAAGATACGGTTGCATATCCCTGTGTGAATATAGTGCCTTGGGCAGCCAAACTGTCTAACACGGGCGTCTTGACACTTCCTCCGCAGCAGCTCAAGTCGTAGCCTTGATCATCCGCGATGATCAGCAAGACATTGCGTGCGCGGCCGCGCGAATCCGTTGGCGCGACTGCAGCGCCATCCAGCATGGCCCCGGCCGTCAGACCAAGCCCCGTCGCTGCAGCAAGCAAGTCTCGACGCTTCACGCTTAAGCTCCTTTGTTATCGGAAAAGTTGTGGCGCGAATTCGTTAAGATCGCGGCGCCATGTTTGCCACTCGTGCGCCGTCCCGCTCGACTCAAAATACTCCAATCGCACGCCCGCAGCCCGTAGTCCTTGAACGGCGCCTCCAATACCGGACCGGAACTGATCCGGCTCCGCACTCCCGACGCCGAGCCAAAGCAGCTTCACACGCTTGTTAAACGCCTGCGGGTCTGCAAACACTCCTCCGTAGGCGGTCTTGGTATCGAATAGTTCTTGTTGAGGATCGCCTGCCGTCACGTTACTCGCGTTGAGGTGAGGAATGATTGGGCCGCTGAACGAGCCTATGTAGGCGAACTTATCCAAATGTTGAAGCGTGATAAAAAGGGTTTGCATGCCGCCCATCGACAAACCCGCCATGGCTCTATGCTCCCGGTCGGGAATCGTCCTATAGGATTCGTCGATCGTTGGTATCAAATCGTGAATGACAACGTCTTCGAAAGCGCTGAAGGCCAGGTGCAGATTTTGAAGCCACGCATTCGACCCGACTATCGGCGTCTGCGTCCCCGGCCTGATCGCGTAGCCACGATCCATGACCACAATCATAGGTCGCGCCTTGCCGGCGGCAATGAGATTGTCGAGTATGAACTGGGCTTTGCCTTGCCGCGTCCAGCCTGTTTCATCCTCTCCCGATCCATGCTGCAGAATCAGTACGGGATAGTGTGTATGCGGGTGTTTATCATAGTCGGGGGGTGTATAGACAAACGCGCGGCGCCACGCGCCGGTGACCTTCGACAAATACCACTTAGCGCGTACCTCGCCATGCGCAACATTGGCGATGGAATAGAAATCGGCGCCGAGCTCCGGCACCTCGATTCCGCTGGTCTCCTTGCCGTAACCGAAGTACGTATAACTCGAGGGATCGTTGACCGAAACGCCGTTGATGACAAACCAGTAGTAGTGAAACCCTGGAACACTCGGTGGCGTTGTTACGCTCCAGGTCCCATCGTCGCCTTTGGTCATCGGAAATGGTCCGACTCCGAGTCCGTCGCCGCCCGCAACTTGCACGCTGCCGGCATCTGGGGCGTTGAGCGTAAAGGTGATGCTTCTGTCCGGATGAATGCTTGGACTTGGGGCACCAGGCACATTAGTGGCGGCCGGCGCGGATGGGTTTTCCGCTCCTGCCAATGGTGCCGACGGACCAAGCGCGAGCGACGCGATGGCAGCGCTCGCAAAAAGACTTTTCATTGTCTACCCCCTTTTGCTCCGTATTGCCGAGGACACCGGCAGCGGCTCGGTTGCAAAGTACGCTGGCAAGTCCGCCCGCGATGATACCAACGACTCCCTGGGCTGGGTGCTAATCGAGCGATCGCGTCGGACGTGCCGCGGCGTGAGTGCTCCTTTGAGCGCAAAAAGTTTAATCGTTTCAGGAAATAAAGCGACGGCCGCCGACCGAGAGATATATGTGCGTCGCGTTGCGCTATCGCGCGCAAAAATACTGCGATCCACTCGCCTAGCTACAGTCTTCCCTATGGCGTCATAAGGACATTGCGGTATTTCAAGCTTCGAAAGATAACTCTAACGTCCCTATCAAATAGCACCGAGGAAAATGAGCTTGCGAAACGATTTACATGGACGACAGGTGCGATGAAAGGCGCTGGTGCCACGACGGCAAATCTAGCTGCGCTTGTCGTGGTGTTATCCAGCGGCTCGGTACAAGCGCTGCCGAGTTTTGCGCGGCAAACCGGCATGCCTTGTGCGCAGTGTCACGTCGTGGCCTACGGCCCCGCACTCACTGCATATGGACGGCAATTCAAATTGAACGGTTATGTGTGGGGCGACGTCAGTTCAGCTGTTCCGCCGCTCGCCTTGATGGTACAGGGCGGTTTTACCCACACCTCGAAAGACCAGGTCGATCAACCGGCTCCGCACTTCGCCACTAACGACAATTTGTCGGTCGATCAAGTTAGCGGTTTTTACGGCGGTCGGATCACGAAGAGCGTAGGCGCGTTCGTACAGGTGACCTACAGCGGTGAGGATCGGCACACCCATTGGGACAATCTCGACCTAAGGTATGCGCATTCGGTCACGCTGGGCGACCACGCCGTAATCTTCGGGGTCTCGGTAAACAACAACCCCACAGTTCAGGATCTGTGGAACTCTACCCCAGCTTGGGGCTTTCCTTATATTACATCCGCGTTGGCGCCCACGCCGGCGGCAGGGACGATCATCTCCGGCGGCCTGGCTCAAACCGTGCTCGGCTCGACCGTTTACGCCATGGTTGATGATCACGTTTATCTAGAGGCCGGCGGCTATCGCGGCCTGTCCCATAGCTGGCTGAGCAGAGCCGGCATTGGCGCCGATTCGAGCCCGAATATGGACGGTGTGGCGCCGTATTGGCGCGGTGCTTGGCAGATGGATCTCGGCGCGCAGTATATTTCTGTCGGCCTGTTCGGTCTGGACACAAGGTTGCGGCCAGATCCGACTCAACCGGCGACCGACCGCTTCAGCGATCTTGGCTTTGACGCGACCTATCAGTTCACGAACGAGGCGCATGCGCTCGCCGCCAACGTCGCGCTCATACATGAAAAGCAATCTCTCGACGCCAGCTTTGCTGCCGGCAATTCGGCACGCAATGCCAACCATTTAAGCACGCTGACTCTCGATGTGACCTATTCATATCAACAAACCTGGGCCACCAGTATCGGGTTATTCAACACTAGCGGCAGCACGGACATGGCCCTGTACTCACCGGCTCCGGTATCTGGAAGCATAACCGGCTCGCCCGACAGCCGTGGGTACATCCTGCTGCTCGAGTACATACCCTTTGGAAAGCTCGAGTCCTTCGCCCGTCCGTGGCTGAACCTGCGGGTGGGCCTGCAATACACGGGTTATGAACGCTTCAACGGGAGCGGCGCCAATTACGATGGATTCGGCCGGTCCGCCTCCGATAACAATACCTTGTTCGGGTTTTTTTGGTTTGCACTATAAAAGGGAATCTCGCCATGAAATGGATCAACATCGCCGTACTTTTCCTGGCTCCGAGCGCTGCAATGGCGGATACGTGTCAGCTCAACATCAACGCGACTGACCTCATGCGATTCGAACAGCAGACATTGCAGGTCGAGCCGCAGTGCACTGCGGTGGAAGTGACCCTCCATCACATAGGCAAATTAGCCGCGAATGCGATGGGACACGATTGGGTGCTGACCAAGAGCGCCGATATAGCCGCAGTCGCCAACGCCGGGCTGAGTGCCGGCCTCGCGAACAGCTTTCAGAAGCCGGGCGATACGCGCATCCTCGCTTCCACCAAGATCATCGGCGGCGGAGAAAGCAGCACCGTTCGCTTCTCGACCGCGAAGCTCGAACCGGGAACCAGCTACAGCTACTTTTGCTCGGCGCCGGGGCATTTCAGCGTCATGAAAGGACGCCTCATCGTTGGCTCTCCGACAGCATCCTCGGTGGCGAAAAACTAAGGATCTGCGGCTAGCCCGGCAGCGAGATGACGAAGCAGCCGCGGCCGTCAGCCATGGCCGTGCAAAGCGCCTCACCGCCATGGCGGCGCGCGATCTGCCGCACCAGCGAAAGTCCCAGTCCATTGCCGGTGCTGTTGCTGTCATCGCGGCGCCGATAAAAGGGGGTGAACAACTGTTCAAACTCCGCCGGTGCGGGGCCAGGACCGCCGTCCCATACCGTGAGGACGATGGTATTTCCATCGTTCCGTAGCCGCACTTGGGTGGGCGGCGCTCCGTGGCGCTTGGCATTGTCCAGCAGATTCCGCAGCAGTCGCCGCAACATTCGCGCGTCGCCGCGCAATCTGACCGGCTCGCCTTCCAACTGAACCTCGTCGTAGCGCGAGCATTCCTCCGCGGCGAGCGCAAGCAGATCGATATCCTCGTTCACCTGCACCTGCTCAACAGCGTTGAGTCTGCTGGCGAGCAATATCTCGTCCACCAAGCTATCCAACTCAACGATATCCCGCTGCAAGCCTGCCTTTACTTTAGGATCGGCGCTGTCCTTCAACATCTCCAACGCCAGGCGAATGCGCGCCAGTGGCGTGCGCAATTCGTGCGATGCATTCGCCAAAAGGGTTTGGTTGGCGCGAACCAGCTGCTCGATTTTACCCGCCGCGCGGTTGAAACTTTCCGCAAGGTGCGCCACTTCATCCTGGCCTTCCACGGCGACTCGCGCCGCAAGGTCACCCGCGCCGAGCGATTCGACGCCGCGCTGCAGCCGCTCAAGTCGTCGAGTCAGTTGCCGCACGATTGGGAAAGCGGCGACTCCGATTGCCGTCGCCACCAGGACGAGAATGACATGAATTATTGAACGTGGGTTTGCGGAGCCTATCGGCACAGTGGCGATCAGCAGCCGGCCATCAGTTAAATGCACGCCTGAAAGCGTGCCGCCTTGCCAATGGGAAAAGGCAAACATGTGGTTGCGCGCAGCGGTGGGCGGAGGCAGCGGAAGGCCTATGGATGCGATCACGGTGCCGTCCTTGGCAAACAAAGTCACGTTACTGTTGAGTCCCTCGGACAAGCGACGCAAAGCATCTTGCTGTTCCGAAGGCGGGGCGTCCGCAGGAGGAAGGACGTTCTGTACTACACGCCCCAGCGTGATGCCGGCCTGTTCCATGGGACCCCCGGCCAGGTGCCACAATAGAGCGGCGGCCAGAACAAAGAGCATCAGACTGGCGAGCAGCGCGAGATAGAAACGCAGATAAAGGCGCAGCACTACTCTTGCGCCTTGGCGAACACGTAGCCGGCGGCCCTTACAGTGATGATACGCCGCGGCTTCTTGGGATTATCCTCTATCACGGCGCGGATTCGCGAGACGTGTACGTCGATGGATCGATCAAAGGATTCAAAACTCTCGCCTTTCACCAAATCCATCAACACCTCACGCGACAGGACGCGCCCGGGATTCTTGGCAAACGCAACGAGGAGATCGAACTGGTAGCCGGTCAGATCGCATGGGCTCCCATTCAAGCGCACGACCCGTGCTGCGGTGTCGAGCTCCAGGCGGCCGAAGTGCATCGCCTTCTCCCCGACGCCTCGCACACGCCGGCGCACAATGGCTCGCAGACGCGCAACCAGTTCACGCGGCTCAAAGGGTTTCGGCAAATAATCATCGGCGCCGAGTTCCAAGCCCACAATCCGATCGACCGCATCGCCGCGAGCGGTCAACATCAGTACCGGCGTGTCGCTGTTGGCTCGGAGCCGCCGGCACACATCCAGTCCATCCATGTCGGGCAACATCAAATCAAGTACCACGGCGTCGTACTCGGTCTCGGCCAGTCGCTCGAGCGCAGAGGCTCCCCGTGAAGCCACACTCACGCTAAATCCCGCCTGGCCGAGATACTCAATGAGCATCTCGGCGAGACGAGGATCATCTTCAACCAGTAAAACGAGCTCAGCCATCGCAGACGACTCTAAAGATAGCGAGCCGCCAATGCTAGAGTCTTAAGTACTGGCCTTGCCGTGCATTGTTTTCAGGTGCGTCGCGAGCGCGTTGCGCTGGGCCGGCGTCAGGACGTCGCCGACATCGGCGATGAGTTGTACCAGGCGTTTGGAAGCTTGATCGGCCAGTTGGAGATGTGCAACGCGTGCCGCTTCGAGCGCGGCGCGATCGATTGGATTCTGCGTAAGCCCTTGGATGAGCTCCCCGTGCGCGGCTTGCAGTTGTGTATGCAAAGGCAGTAAATCATTCACGGCCTGCTTCACCAACGGGTTGATTTGGGCTTTCTGCGCGTCCGTCGCGTCGATCTCAACATACAAGTGCTTCAGCATATGATCGACATGCGCAGACACATCCGCGGCGCTGTGTGTGCCTGTCATCATGCCGTGATGCCAGCCACACGCTCCCGCTCCATTCGCCAGCGCGGCGACCCCGCCAACCAAGGTGGCGCCGGCGACAAGGACGGCGAAAGTCATGCGGTTGAACAGGGAACGTTGTGAAAGGTGGTTCGGGGAGTTAGGTTCGATGGGAGTATTCATGGTGGCCTCTAGATTAGTGAAGAACACTCTGAAGATGCTGCGCGCCGTTTGTTAGCCGTCTTTGCAGGCAACGTAAAGTTTTGTAAAGCAGACCTCGAGTTTTTCGAACGACCTCCGGTCCGCTAGGCAATTCCCGCAACGACAGCTGCACAACACCCGAAAAAAGTCAAAAAGAGGCCAACAAGCACAAAGACCTCAGCGCATTGTTCGGCAACGCACAGACCGCGCCCTGCGGCTTAGGTTATGTATGCCACCATCATGGCAGCCAGGACGGAACGCCAAGACGACGCACGGGGCATCGTGAATGATGACGATGATCCGAGAGTCATTGACTTGCTCGATATGCGGGCGAAAGCGGACATTGCCGGTGACTGGAGAGGCGTCGCGCGGGCCGAATGGTGTCTTGAATGGATAGCTTTCAAGCGCTACATGAAGCGAGCCCCCAAGGCGCAATGATCAGCCGGGGACGGACTCAACGGCTGATCGTCGCCCCGGACAGCCTAGCTATGGCGCCCAGTGTCGTCTGCGCCGCATTCAAGCCTAAGCGAAAGTCGGCATCATTATAAGTTGCATAGACATCGGAGGGCTGGTGCCACTGCGGATCCCACCCCGCGCCGATTTCTCTTCCGCGCTCATTTTCCCGCAGGCTGATGGCAGGCACGAGGTCCATAAACGGTGTGCTATCGGTATTGGTCATGTGCGGCCCAACGGCAGCCGGATAGTCGGTGGCGTACGCTTCGTTCGCGGCATAAAAAGCCCAGGCCAGTTTTTGTGCGCCGTCGGCGGCCTTGGCAAGTGATTGAAATTCGATGTTGACGTCAGCTTCAGGGCGCTGTTGCTTCGACATAGTGCCATCGGGGTGCGGCATGCCATGATCAAAAAGCATCATGTCGTGCTGGATCATGCCCAACCACTTGGGCTCCGGGTAACGACCCGACCCGGCTGGATCTTCCTTACCCTGTAGTGCCGCGCGTTGGTCCACGTAGGCGCGAGCGCCGTTCAAGCCGGTTTCTTCATTGTTCCAAAGCGCAAATCGGATTGATCGGTCGGTCCTAACGCCGGGTGCCGACAGAATCCGCGCCAACTCCATCACTAAGGCGGTCCCCGACCCGTCATCGTTTGCCGCTTCGCCCCAGCCGTGCCCGTCCATGTGAGCGCCGACGATGTACATTTCATCGGGATGTGTGCTTCCCACTTTCGTGCAATACACTTCTTCACGAGCCCCCGGTTGGGTCGGCTGCGAATTGAGCTTGCGCAGCTTTTCGTCAGCCTGCAGCAGAGGGTCGACGTTCACGCCGGTATGGCTGCGCACCCCGCGGTACCGACCGCCGCCGACCGCCGCATCGCTGCTCTGTGAAATAGCCGGACCGCTTGGCCGTTGCGTGTCGGCGGGCGAAAAACTGTATTTGAGCCGGGCGATGTTTGAGCACCCATAGCTCTTGAGCTGCGCCTCGATCCAATCGACGGCGGCGCGATTGCGGTCTGTCCCCTGACGCCGATCGCCGAACTGCGTCAGGCCTTTGATGGTCGCCTTGTATCTCTCAAGATCCAGGTGGCCGACGAGAACTTTGATTGGATCCGCCGGCGTAGAGTCGGGCTCTCCGCCGGCCGCTGCTACGGCCGGAATCGCTGCCGCCAAAACCATAGAAATCGCAATTGCCGCAACACATCGATCCATCGGAGCCTCCTATTTGGTGGCGCATAGTCTACACGGCGCCTGGCGGGAGGGGATTTCGAGAGATGCGTCGCACATTCTTAAAATTATCATTCGGCCGATGTGGCAGCGGGCTTTTATTCGTCATGATGGAGGACCCTAGGGCTCTGAATGAGGAGCGAATATGAAGTCATTCTCCTGCATCGCGCTCACCGCGACGTTAGTGCTTTTTACCTCTCTCAGCAACGCCCGCGGAACGCCCACCTCATCGTTCGCTCCTCGCAGTTCGCACGAGCCTCGCGCCACCCTGAGCCATAAAGATCATGCGAAGCCGGCACGATCCGCCGGTAAGCGCAACCAATCCGTCCCCCGCCTCCCGCCTCCCAAGTGACGCTGCTGAAGATACGCTGTTGCAAGGGTAGCTCGAGGGGCTCGCCGTAAGCTCCGATCTGTCAGCAGCGCTATTTCGCTCGACACTGGGGCTCAAAACAGTTTACCGTCGAAGTTATTCGGTGCGGGAATAATCAACCAAGCGTACACAGTACTGGCGCACCCAGACCACGACTTTCAAGGGGTAGGGCGCGATGGCGTTAGCAGCGGAGGTCATCCTTGAGACGCAGAGTCTGGTCAAGGAGTTCAATGGGTTCGTTGCGGTCGATCAGGTGTCGGTGAGCGTGCGACGCGGCGAGATTCATGCGCTCATCGGACCGAACGGCGCCGGTAAAACGACCTTCTTTAATCTGCTGACGAAATTCTTACAACCCACGTCGGGCAATATCATTTATCGCGGCAAGGACATCACCCGCGAGAAACCGGCGGATATCGCCAGACACGGCATCGTCCGGTCTTTTCAAATTTGTGCCGTCTTCCCGCATCTGACTGCCTTGGAGAACGTACGGGTAGCCTTGCAGCGCAAATTGGGCACCTCATTTCATTTCTGGCGTTCGGAAAAAAGCCTGACGAAGCTTGACGGCCGGGCGATGCAGTTGTTGGGCGAGGTGCACCTCGCGAACTGCGCCCGGACACTTGCGGAAGATCTCCCCTATGGACGCAAGCGGGCGCTGGAATTGGCCACGACGCTGGCATTAGAGCCAGACCTGATGCTGCTGGATGAACCGACGCAAGGCATGGGTCACGAGGATGTGTCCCATGTTACTCAGCTCATCAAACAAGTGTCGGCGAACCGCACGGTGCTGATGGTGGAGCACAACATGAGCGTGGTATCCAAGATAGCCGATACCATCTCGGTGCTGCAGCGGGGACGTGTTATCGCCGCCGGTCCCTATGTTGAGGTGTCCAAGAATCCCCAGGTTGTGGAAGCTTACATGGGCAGCTCGAGCAGCGAACTTTCCGGAGCCGCCTGATGGCCCGCGACATGCTGCAGATTTCAAATCTGGAGGCGTGGTACGGCGAATCGCACATTTTGCATGGCGTGGAATTCGGTGTGCAGGAAGGGGAAATCGTGACGCTGTTGGGGCGCAACGGCGCGGGGCGTACTACCACATTGCGAGCCATCATGGGGCTGGTCGGTTCGCGCACCGGCTCCGTGCTGATCGAGGGGGTGCAAGCCATCCGGCTGGCGTCGCATAAGATCGCCCGCTTGGGGGTGGGCTACTGTCCCGAGGAGCGCGGCATTTTCGCGGCACTGTCGACCGAGGAGAACTTGCTGTTGCCCCCGCCGCTGAAGGGGGCTCAAGGAATGCAACTCAAGGAAATCTACGATATTTTCCCGAATCTGCTGGAGCGGGCGGCGAGTCCTGGCACGCGCCTGTCCGGCGGGGAGCAACAGATGCTGGCGGTGGCGCGAATTCTGCGTACCGGCGCGCGGTTGTTGTTGCTGGACGAGATTTCAGAAGGCTTAGCCCCGGTAATCGTGCGAAAGCTGGGCGATGTGATCCGCTCTCTCCGGCAGAAAGGAATCACCGTGGTCTTGGTCGAGCAGAACTTTCGATTTGCAGCGCCGCTGGCTGATCGGTTCTATGTGATGGAGCATGGCAGAATCGTGAAACAGTTCGGTCAGTCCGAACTTGCTTCGCAAATGGGATTGTTGCAGGAATTTTTAGGCGTTTAATCAAACACTGAAGAAGGATAACGAAATGACGCGCAAATCAACACTCATAGCGCTGGGAGCGCTTCTTGGGCTTTATGCATCCTCGCAAGCGAGCGCCGCCGCTGCCGATCAGGTGGTGATCGGAGACATTGACGACATGTCCGGCGTTTACGCAGACGTCATTGGGCAGGGCGGCATTGAAGCCATCAATATGGCAATCACCGAATTCGGCGGCACGGTGCTCGGCAAGAAGATCACCTTGCTGAGCGTGGACCATCAGAATAAGCCCGATATAGGAGCCTCCAAGTTTCGCGAATGGGCGGATCAGAACGGCTTGACGATGGTGCTCGGAGGTTCGAATACCGGCGTGAGCATTGCCATGTCGAAAGTGGCGGCGGCCAAGAAAGTGCCCTTTATCGCCATCGGGGCGGGCGGCGCCTCTCTGACGGGAGTTGACTGCACTCCCTACACCATTCATTACGCGTACGACACGACGGCGCTCGGCAACGGCACCGCGAGCGCCATCGTCAAGCAGGGAGGCAAAACCTGGTTCTTCGTCACCGCAGACTACGCCTTCGGGACTCAACTGCAGGAAGCTGCGACCCGCGTGGTGCTCGCAAACGGAGGCAAAGTATTAGGCGCGGTGCGCGCCCCATTGGGCACCACCGATTATTCCTCGTTCCTGCTGCAGGCGCAGTCCTCGGGCGCCCAGGTGCTGGGCCTTGCAAACGCCGGTACGGATTTTTCAAATTCGCTCAAGGCAGCCAATGAATTTGGTATTACCAAGACCATGAAACCTGCCGCTCTGTTGGCCTTTCTCACCGACATTCACGCGTTGACGCTGCAAACCGCGCAAGGTTTGTATCTGACCACCGGCTGGTATTGGGACCTCAACGACCAGACACGGGCGTTTGCCAAGCGCTTCTACGCGAAGGTCAGCAGAGAGCCCACCATGAACCAAGCCGCTTACTATTCGGCCACAATGCAGTACCTGAATGCAGTCAAGGCAGTGGGGAGCACCGATGCCGACAAGATCATGGCCTACATGAAGAAGACCAAGATCAACGATGTCTTCGCCAGCGATGGCTACATCCGCTCCGATGGCCTCATGGTGCACACCATGTACGTCATGCAGGTGAAGACACCGGCGGAGTCGAAGTATCCGTGGGATTACTACAAAGTCATCAAGGTCATGTCGGGCGAAGAAGCGGATGGCTCGCAACCCGATCCGACTTGTCCCATGATCAAGAAATAGTGACCAGCATATTCGGTGTACCGTTGCCGGCGATTCTCGGGCAGCTCATGCTCGGGTTGGTCAACGGCTCTTTTTATGCGCTCCTAAGCTTAGGATTGGCCGTCATCTTTGGGCTTCTGGGAGTCGTCAACTTTGCGCACGGCGCCTTCTATATGCTCGGCGCATTTGCGGCGTACATCGGCTTGCAAGTGCTGGGCATCAATTACTGGTGGGCGCTGCTGCTCGCGCCGCTTGCGGTAGGGCTTTTAGGCATCATCATCGAGCGCTTGCTGTTGCGTCATTTGTATCAGGTCGAGCCGGTCTACGGCTTGCTACTGACGTTCGGCATTGCTTTGATTGCCGAGGGCCTCATGCGCAGCATGTTTGGCGCGTCCGGCAAGTCCTATCCGGTGCCGGTCCTGCTGCAGGGGGGGCTTAATCTTGGCTTCATGGTGTTGCCGATCTACCGCGCTTGGGTGGTGCTCGCGTCGGTAATGGTTTGCGCACTGACCTGGTTCTTGATCGAGCGGACCCGCTTGGGATCGAGACTCCGCGCCGCGACAGAGAACGCGCGGCTGGTGCAAGCGTTCGGCATCAACGTACCGTTAATGGTGATGTGCACTTACGGGGCGGGAGTGGCACTCGCGGCACTGGCTGGCGTGCTGGCGGCACCCGTGGTTCAGGTGAGTCCTCTCATGGGCTCATCGCTGGTGATTGTGGTTTTTGCGGTGGTGGTTATAGGTGGCATGGGTTCGATTGTGGGCGCCATCGTCAGCGGCTTGGTGCTTGGACTGATTGAAGGGCTCACCAAGGTGGTTTACCCGGAAGCCTCAAACATCGTCGTTTTCATCATCATGGCGCTGGTGCTGATCTGGCGGCCCGCCGGGCTGTTCGGCAAAGAACCCTAATGCGCGCTCAAATCGCCGTTTACGTCGTTCTTATGGCGCTGGCTCTGATCGCGCCATTCCTCGGGTTATACCCGGTGTTCCTGATGAAGCTGCTGTGCTTCGCCATGTTTGCGTGCGCGTTTAATTTACTGCTCGGCTATACCAAAATGCTGTCCTTCGGACACGCGGCTTATTTCGGCGCGTCCGCCTATATCACCGGTTGGCTGATCACTTCGCATGGCTGGGGCACCCTGGCAGGCATCGTGGGCGGGGTCGCGGCGTCGATGCTGTTGGGCCTTGTCATCGGCGCGATCGCAGTCCGGCGTCAGGGTATTTATTTTGCCATGATCACCCTGGCTTTGGCCCAATTGGTGTACTTCATCTGTTTGCAGGCGCAGTTCACCGGCGGCGAGAATGGACTGCAAGGCATTTCTCGCGGCAGCCTCTTTGGCGTGATCGACCTGGGCAAGGACCGGACCCTGTACTACTTCGTGCTGGCGATCTTCGTGGCCGTATTTGTATTCATCCGGCGCATCGTGCATTCGCCCTTTGGTCAGATTCTGAAGGCCATTCGAGCGAATGAACCGCGCGCGATTTCCTTAGGATACAAAGTGGATCGCTACAAACTCATCGCCTTTGTCTTGTCGGCAAGCCTTGCAGGCTTGGCCGGTTCTCTGAAGGCCCTGGTGTTGGGTTTCGCCACGCTGTCGGATGTCAGCCAAGGCACTTCCGGAGAGGTCATTTTGATGACTTTGCTGGGCGGCAGCGGAACGTTTCTCGGGCCTGTGATCGGCGCCAACCTGGTCGTCACGCTGCAAGAGTATTTGTCGGGACTGGTGGGCTCGTGGGTTTCGGTCATCATCGGCGGTATCTTTGTCGTGTGCGTGCTCATTTTCCGGCGCGGATTCGTGGGCGAGATCCAGCGCCGATTCGCGCAGCGGGGTTAATTCGCGCGGCTGCCCGCTGCCTCCAGCCCGTGTCCTTTCGGTCCTGTCTCGCGCCGCCATAGAAGCACGGCGGCCACTAGCGCCGCAATGCTCAAGAGGAAAAAGAACTGCAACATCACGGGATATCCGGCGGGGTTTTGAGCCCCCGCGTGCGCCCAATCGGCAAGCGAGCCGGCAGCCAGATTGGAGGCTGCCATGCCAAGCGCCTGGATCAGCGTGATGAGTCCCAGTGCCGTGCCGAGCCGGCGCGGTTCCACAAGCAGGGTCGTGGCGGGCCAAATCACCGCAGGCACCAGCGAAAAACTGATACCCATCAGGACGGTCGACACCCACAGGTTCAAGTGTGTAAGTCCGAGCACTACAAAAGTGAGCGGAAGGAGCAGCGTACCAACGGCGAGCATCAGCGCGCGGGATCCCCATCGGTCGGCGAGCAGGCCGAAAAACGGCGTGGCAAAGATCGCCGCGAAAAATACCCAACTATTCGCGACCCCTGCCTGCTGCAGCGTGAGACCCTTCGCGTGCTGGAAATATTCGATGGCGTAGGTGGTTCGAAATGGAAAAAAAACCGCCGCGTACAACACGTGCAGCGCGAGAATGTACCAATACGACAAATCGAAGTTCAGACCCTGCCGCCATTTCACCCTCTCGACCACGACCGTGACGACAGGGCGGCGATGCAGGTCCATCCAATACAACGTGCTTGCCGCGATCAGCCCGGCGACCGTCATTGCCGTCCCAAGCAGGAGCGGAGCTTGCCAGCCGCGCTCGTAGAGCGGGTGCGCCCACGCGGTGGAGGTATCGACGGCATAGGATCCCAGGCGCGCGAGACTTAAGTACAGTGCCGTCGCGAGAGCGATGCCGCTGCGCGGGAACCAGCGCGCCAGGGTCGCGATCAACGCGATGAAGAGCGCGCCTTCGCTGATGCCGAAGATGAAGCGCCCAGCGACCATGAGCTCGTACGGATCGCCAAAGGCAGTTAGAGCAGCGCCCACCACGCCGATGGCCGCCGACCAGAACGCGACGCGGGCGGGCCCCAAGCGGTCAATGAGCACCCCGCTAATCAGGGCAAGCGCTACGTTGGGGATGCTGATGACCCCATTGAGCATACCCAGCTGCGACTGGCTGAACCCGCGTTGCCGCTGCAGCAAATCAGCGATGGGCCCGATAACATCGTCTTCGTAATAACTGCTCGATACCGCAATCGCGGCGAGCGCCAGCACCCACCAGCGCAGCCGCAGAGCCGGGCCGCTTGGGCTCACTGGAAGCGCGCGCCTTGCCGGCTGAGTTCCTGATGCACTGCCTTGATGTCGAGCTTATCCAGCGTCTGGTCGAGGCGTATGGAAACGGCCGCCGCCACACCCGCGCCTTGCCCGCTGACGGCGCAGCACATCATGTTGCGCGCTGAAGCATGGGACATTTTGTCCCCGCCGATGCATCGACCGGCCACCAGCAGCTGACCGACACCCTTGGGAACAAGGGCGCGATAAGGAACGTGCCAGTAGCGGCCCGTGGTAGGCAAAATCAGCGTGCCATAGCCGTCAATGAATTCGGGGAAGATGCCGATGGCATCATCGAAGCGAGCCTGCTCGCGCACATCGCGGCCGGTGAGATTATATAGGGCATCGATTTTGCGGGTATCGCGAATGCCTAAGGTCATGCCGAAATTACGCAGCTTGGCATCTTCGCATCCCGGCATGAAACCGCGCAGCGCCTCCAGCGCATAGATGGCCTCGCGCCGGCCGCGCATCTCGCCTCGGGTCAGATCGTTCGGGTCTGTGCCGTCGATTTCCGCCAAGTGCACCAGATTCAAGTAGGTCAGATCACCCTGATCGCTCACCGAGCCCCAGGTGCCGGCGACGGTGTGCAGGTTCGGCGGGATGATACCGGCGGCGAGTGCCTGTTGAAACGGTTTGCGCAGAAACGGCGAGAAGAGCTTGTCCTCTTTGCCCGTGGTCTCATAGTCCCACTCACCGTTGCCGGACCAATCCGCATAGGTCTGTGGGTCCGCCTTGACGGCATCGATAAAGCGGCGCTTATTCACGCCGCTCATCGAAAACATGACCGAGGCAGACATCATTTCTTTTTTCGGCAGCTTATGGACCGGGGCGCCGGCGCGTGCTGCGATATCGGCGTCGCCGGTGGCATCGATTACCCGTTTCGCGAAGATGGCCTCGCGGCCGGCTTTACTTTCGGTGATTACGCCGACAACGGCGCCTTGCTCCACGATCGGCATGACGCACAGACGATGCAGCAGGGGCGTAATGGCGGCTTCTTGCACCAGCACATCCGCCACCCATTTGAACATCTCCGCATCGAGCGCATGACTCAATGACTGCGGTTCCGGCATCGCGGCCCCCATGGCGGCGGCGCGTTTTTCAAGCTCGATGCCGATGCCTTCGCAGTCAACGGTGTGCTCGTGGCGATACCAAGCAAACCCTTCTACGCCCACCTGGGTAATGTTGCCGCCAAAGCAGCCGTTGCGATCAATCAGGGCGGTTTGCGCACCGGCCCGTGCCGCCGCCAACGCGGCTGAAAGACCGCCCGGACCGCTGCCGACGACGAGCACGTCGGTTTCCAGGATCACATCAAGGGAGCGGGCAGGCTCATGGATCGTTTTCATACGCGATCATCGCTGCGAACCTTGCGCGCTTGCAACGAGTTTCGCCGCTTCCCCGCCATTATTTTGTTCCGTTGTAACCGGCTTGTCATGCACTATGGGTAAAAAACCGGTATGCGGTTAACAATAAACCGCGGGGATGGCGGCGTATTCATGCCGCATGGACTTCTTTGGCGCCGCAGCACACCGCCGATACT
>DASWUU010000181.1:0-4206 GCA_036401515.1 Steroidobacteraceae bacterium | reverse complement strand
CTCAATTAACCTATGCGCCGGGTGGAAATCCCTATTTCAAGGGCAATCAGCCCAAAGTCGTCAACCAAGCCGTGTACTTGAGCGGAGGCCAGGACTTCGGCCAGCTGATTCCCGGAACGCCGAACATCGTTTCACGCAACTTGACCCCGGATAAAACCGGAATGCCCGCCGGGGGCCGGACATGGCCGGAGTTTCGCGAGATCTTACGTACGGGTGTGGATCTCGATCATCTTCACCCCAACTGCTCGGTCACGGTGATGACTAACTGTTTTCCCGCGCAGCAACCATTTAACGGAGATTTGCTCCTGGTCATGCCCTGGCCCACGTTTCAAAGCATGACGGAGCACGAGATGCGTGCAGTCTATGAATACTTGAGCGCCATCCCTTGCATCTCCGGGCCGCCCACCGGGGTGCGCCACAACGACTGTTACTAACTTCGTTCGTAAGAGGCGAGAGGTCCGCGCAACCGCGGGCTTCTTGCCCTCCGCGTCGCCATCAAAGCGGTATGTCAGTAAATTCCGCCGCACCGCGTATTACTACCTAAGCGATGCTTTTTGCATCGCCATTACGATCGGGCGAGGCGCCACATGCACAAGACATCGTTTTCCAGGACTGCCGCGATATTCGCGCCGGGTGCGCCGGTGTTGGGCCTGCTGATCATCAGTTGCCTGGCGGCGTGCGGCAGGGTGCCCAGCGGTGCGGCCTCGGCTGCGACTGCGAGTGCGAGTGCGGGGCAAACAGTGGGTACATTGAGCGGGCGGCATTCCGCACCTCCGCTGCTCACCAAAGAAGAAGTGGGCGCCATACTCGGAAACACGGTGACCTCGGTGGAAGGCGCAGCCACCGACATGGCTTACAAAACCGCTGTCGTCGGTCTCGAAGTCAGCATCGGCGTGGAACGAGAGGATGACGCGCAGCTCGCCATGAGCGGCGCGCGTAAAGCCACCGGTATGCTCGGCGGCGTGCCCGAGGAGGTGCCGAACCTGGGTGAAGAAGCATTCTTCGGTGCGATGTCGGTACTGTACGTGCGACGCGGCGACCTGGTGATCACGATCACGCCGCCCAATCTGCAGTTGGCGGCCGGTGTTGCGGCGTACGACAAGGTGGCAGAAGCCAAGCAGGGTTCCGCGGAGCAATTGCAGGCCTTGAAAGAACTGCAGCAAGTCGAGAAGACGGATCCACTCATGGTTGGCCTCAAACAGCGGGATGATGTGCAGGGCGCGATGGCCGTGATCAATGCGTCCAGCAAGAAGCAGGGCAGCAGCTATGAAACCCGGGCGCGTGCCATCGGTGTTGCGCTGGCCACCAAGGTATTGGCGAATCTGTGAACAAGAGTTCACGGTCAAGTAGAGTGCTGGCCTCCATGTTTTGCGCTGCGGTTGTGGCGGGCGCCGCTGCGGCCACCGCCACTGCCGCGCTGGCGTCCACGCCCTCGGCCGCCGCCGTTCCGCTCGTTGAAGGACTAACCCTCATCAGCGCCGCGAGCGAACGTCAAGGCGACTATGAATCGACACTGCTGATTGAAGGGATTGACGAGGAGGGTACGACGCATCTGATCATCAGCGCGGATCTACCCGATCCTGCCGTCGGCACGCCGACGCCGGTCAGTTTCAATCGGGACGTGCTTGCAGCGGACCTAAATTCAGCCCGAACATACAAGTACCTATTCTCGAGCGGCGAGCAACAGTTCTCGGGCACCACCGCCATGGGCACGTCTGCAGCTGTGGTTGCAGACCTGCGGTCCAGCGGAAAAGCCGCTGTGACGCTTGATGGCCGGCAAGGCGGGCTCGGCGGATTGCTGAGCGGACTCTTGGAGTCCCTGCCGGGCAACGAAGACAAGAGCGCCGCCGGCGCTTACTTGAGAGCGGCCGGCAGCATCCAAGCGGTGGAACATAAGCCCGTGCCCTACCCGATGATCGTCAACGATTCCTTGGTGTCGTTGTCTGCCTGGCATGTGAAAGGCAGTTTCGTGCAAGAAGGCGCCTCTGTGCCGGTGGAGTGGTACATCCTGGATGATCCGAAGAAGGCTTTGACGCTGCGTTTCGCAATTGGCAAAGAGAAGCTCGAGATCGTGCGCATCGAATTTCCGGTACCCGATGCGGCAAAGACGCTGGAAAGCGAACTGAGCGCCGAGCGGCACGCCGTCACATATGGCATTCATTTCGACTTCAAAAGCGCCACCATCAAGCCGGCCTCGAACGCGCTATTGGACACCATCGCTTCTGTGATGAACGGCCATCCCGAGTGGGTGCTGAACGTGGAAGGCCACACCGACAACATCGGCGGCGACGCTCGGAATCAAGAACTCTCCGCGCGGCGCGCTGCGGCTGTACGGACGGCGCTCGTGGCGCGCGGAATTTCCGAAAAACGCGAGACGACCGCGGGCCACGGCGCCGCATCCCGGCGGGACACCAACGCGACGTTGCCCGGCCGTGCCCGCGATCGACGTGTCGAGCTAACGCGGCAATGACGCTCCCTACATCAAATCACCATCCAAGGGATATCATGAAGCACATCCTCTCGCTGAGTATTTGCATCCTGGCCTGCGCTGCCGCGACACGCGGCCACGCTGCCGACGATCTGACCGTCATTTCGAATGTCACCACCAACGGCAAGCCGGACGGGATCGAAACGAACTACATCTCGAATGATCACATTCGCACCTCACACGCGGGCAGCACCGATATGATCATCAATCTGAAGACGGGCGTGATGACGAACATCGACAACAAGAAAAAAACCTATTACGAGGTGACCAAGCAAGATATGGAAACCATGCAAGCGAAGATGGTTGAGAAAATGAACGATCCGAAAATGAAGCAGGCCATGGCAATGATGCAGGGCATGGGCCAGTCCATGGCCGGGTCGACCGAAGTCAAGAAAACTGGCGTGTCACGCAAAGTGGCCGGCTTCGCCTGCGAGGAGTGGAGCATCAGCATGGCGCAGATGATGACCATAACCGAATGCGTCACCAGCGATCTTAAGTATCCGGTGCAGAGCTGGGCGGCGCTCGCGGAGTTCAACGAGTCAATGCGCAAATCCATGAGCGGCTTCGGACCCACGGCCAAGTCGGGCGCGGATTTTGCTGAAAAGATGAAAAGCATCCGTGGCTTTCCGGTGGCAAGTTCCTCCACCGTCGATGCCGGCGTCGTGAAAATGACAAATAGCAGCGAAGTAACCGAGGTGCGCCACACGGCCATTCCCGATTCCACCTGGGAAGTGCCAGCCGGTTTTGCCAAAGTTGAAAACCCGATGGTGAGGGCTTTACAGGAACATGGTCGTTAAGCATTCGAGTATGGGCCCGGGCGCTACGAGGGCCCGAATTGGGGCGAGGATTCGGGTGGTCGGACAATGCATGCCGAACTTGATCATTTAGTAGTTACGGCACCGACGCTAGACATGGGTGCTGACTTCGTCACTCAGGCGCTCGGCGTGCCCCTTGATGTAGGCGGTGATCACCCGCTGATGGGCACGCACAACCTCGTGCTGCGGCTCGGCAATTCTTCATACCTCGAAGTCATAGCGATCAATCCAGCCTCCCCTCGCCCAGAGCGACCACGCTGGTTTGCGTTGGATTGTCTGTCTGGCAACAACAGCCCGCGGCTTGCGACCTGGGTCGCGCGTACCTCAAGCGTGGACCTCATGAAGAATCCTCTCGCACCGATTTTCGGGAACGTTGACTCAATGACTCGTGGCTCACTGCGCTGGCGAATCACGATACCGGCCGGCGGGGCCTTGCTATACGGTGGGCTCGTTCCTTTATTGATCGAATGGCAATCAGCCGTGCACCCCGCGTCACACATGCGCGATTTCGGTTGCTCTTTGATGAAACTCGAGGCCTTACATCCAAAGCCTGAACAACTTTGCGAGGAGCTCCGGAGACTCGATTTAAGCAATATCCTAACTATTTCTGGACTCAAGGCACCGGGTCCGCCATACCTGGTTGCACACATCGAAACGCCGGGCGGCGTGCGCTTGCTCGGAATTTGATCACACCCTTTGTAGGAAAGCCGCTGTGTCGGAATATGCTGGAAGCACAACTCTAAACGCCGCACGGGAGGCACCGATGGACAACTCAGAATCGCGGCGCGGCTTCATCAAAAGATCTCTGGCCAGCGGCTTCGCGTTGGCCTCGGGCGCGGTGCTCGCGCAGGTCATACACACGGAGTCCACCGGGCTCATTGCCGGGCCGGTTGAGATCCCGGT
>DASWUU010000180.1:0-2400 GCA_036401515.1 Steroidobacteraceae bacterium | reverse complement strand
ATTAGTAATCGATCAACAAGTGCCTATTTTCGATTTCGCGGCGTCGAATCGATGCGGACGTGTAACGACCCGATTTTTTCTCATGGGCTCGGAGGTGTAGCGAAATCTGCAAAAGATGTGCGTGTCACCGCGGAGGTCGATTGGTATTTGGTGACACTAACTCAACCGATTTCTGACAATCGCCACCGCACAGGGTATCTTGAACGATCGCTATACATCATAGAACCTGCATGATCTCGCAAGGAATTGCCTATGCTGGAGCAAGCCGTTAAAAAGAGAACGGCTTAGACTACCGACCTGACCCGATCTCAGCGCGAGGCGCTTCGCCTGGCAGGCGGGCCGATTCTAGATGCCCAACCAAAAGTCAGGCTGGGGGCATCACGCGCAGCGCCAACTCTGCAATGTCCTTGAGCTGCCTGACCGTCGCACCGTCACGGGCCTGCACCGAGATGCCCTGCATGACCGAAAGCAGGTAGCGGCTCAGACAGTCCGCGTTCGTTGTCTTGGGCAGTTCGCCCGCCGCCACCGCGCGCCGCAACCGCCGCGTGAGCGCCGTGCGCCACTTGGCGCGCATCTCTGCCGTGATCGCGGCAACCGTCTTGTTGGCGGGCGCGCAGAACAACAGCCCGGTGGATACCATGCAGCCGCGAGTTCCCTTGAACTCCGTCACCGCCACGATGGAGGCGTCCAGCATCTTGGCGATGATTTCGTGCACGGGGAGATTTTCCTCGAAGTTGCTTCTCGCCAGGATTTCCGGACGGCTCTGGTACGCTTCCAACACCTCGCGGTAGAGCTGCTCCTTGTTCCCAAATGCGGCGTAGAGGCTCGCCGGAGCGATACCTATCGCCGCGGTCAGATCGGCAATCGACGTGCCCTCGTAACCACGCTGCCAGAACAATTCCAGAGCCGTCCGCAGAGCCGCTTCGCGGTCGAACTCGCGTGGCCGTCCCATCCTCGATTTATCAGTTCTCCCCATTTGGAATATCCGGCGGCATCAACTATGACATCTTGAATAAAACCGACAATCGTTCAATAAGTCGCCATCGGCACGCATTATCCGCCGTGTGGATACCCGAGGGGCGGACGCGACCTTGCGGCGCGGTACGGGGATGAGCCGTTGCCGTGTGGGTTGCACGTGCGAAGCGCAAAACTGCGTTCGGGCAAGGAATCGGCGGTGATCGGCCAAGGGCGCAAGGCCCTCACCGGGCGGGATAGATGGCCGTAACGATGAAAGCGTGAGAGGCGTTTACTTGACCGCCCGCTCGGACGGCCGTTTCTGCCGAATCGGCAAGCGCGCTGCGGTTGCTCGCGGCCAAGCAGCGAGAGCGCATTCGACGACGTACTTCAGCTCTTTGGCGGACGCACCGTCACGCGCCTGGACGGAAAGCCCCTGGAGCACCGTGACATAATAGCGAGCGAGGACGTTCACATTCGTCCCTGCCTTGAGTTCCCCCGCAACGACTCCTCTGCTGATTCGTGCACGATACTGCCTCAACATTGCTCTCCGTAGTCGCCTGTGCTCGTCAGCCAAACCTTGTGCCTCCGGTGAATTGGCCAGCAATCCGCTGGACACCATGCAGCCGTGCGGGCGCGCGGACTGGGTGACCGAACGAACCGCACTTCTGAGCGCACCCGCCACGGCGTCGAAGGCGGTGCCCTCGGCCCGCAGCTCGCCAGCCGGAGCCATGTATTCCCGGTAGCGGAGGAGCACCGTCCGGTACAATTGCTCTTTGGAGCCAAACGCAGCGTACAGGCTAGACGCTGTGATGCCCATCGCCCTCGTCAGGTCGGCGATTTTAACCCCATCATAGCCGTGTCGCCAGAACACCATGATCGCTCGCTCCAAGGCGGTGTCGTGGTCAAACCTGTGCTGACGGATGCTCTTTTGTGTTCGCATAGCGGTTGACCTAAAAGACGTTGGGGCGGCGACTTGATCCGCCCTCGGTTTCGGCAGAACGATGCAACATCCAGAGTGATCGGTAAAGAAATGTCGTTTTACGCGATCTCCAAGTCGATTTATCCTCTCAGCACGACGAACGGCCCGGATGCGCGAGCGGACCTTCAAGACGACTCGCTCGGCGGCGTGCAAAAAGCCCAATGTGTTGGTCAAAAGGGGCGTCAATACGTCATTGTACGTATTGACGGTTCCTTCCAAGGCGCGCCTAATCGAGTTCCGCCCAGAGATCGTTGATCGAAGGCTGTGTTTCCCTTGTCCACGCGCTGGGCGCACTTAGGCGGATGCCTTCTCTAGTCGTGTTGGAAATCCGAAAAGGACGTGAAAAATGGCACAAGCAGAAACCGAACAACTAACGAAGATCCTCTGGAGTGCAGCACTCAGTCGCGCCGTTTGTACCGTCGCTGAGCTTGGCGTCGCCGACCAGATCAACGCCGGCTCACCGC
>DASWUU010000179.1:0-23374 GCA_036401515.1 Steroidobacteraceae bacterium | reverse complement strand
TTCGCTCTCGATACCTGCCGCGGTCAGCACGTTGCGTGCATGCGCGACTTGCAATAGCGATCCTGCCCGAAACACTCGCTTCACATCACTCCCTAGCTAACGACTAGCGCAACGACTTCAAAAACGCGCCTATGTCCTCGCCTCGCTCCATCACTTCGACCAATGCGGAACCTACTACGACACCGTCCACATGCGGCGCGAGGCGCGCCACTTGGCGCGCGGAACGGATGCCGAATCCGGCGCACACGGGCACGCTGGATAAACTTTTCACCCGATCCATGTACTCGAGCACCTCGGTGGGCACATCGGCAAATTTACCATCCGCAGATTTTCCGGTGGTGCCTGTCATGGTCACCGCATACACAAAGCCCCGGGCATGGCGGCATAGCATGGCCAAACGCTCCGGCGGGGTCACGGGCGTCACCATCTGCACCAGCGCCAATCCTTCCGCCTCGAGCGCGCGATTCAAGTCGCCGCTCTCCTCGAAGGGCAAGTCGGGCACGATGAAACCGGCGACGCCTGCTTGCGCTGCGGCGCGAGGAAGTTTCTCGATACCCAATGCCAGCAGCGGGTTTAAATAGCTCATCAGTAGTAGGGGAGCCGCATGGCGCGGCTGGATGGACCGAAGCTCTTCCAGAATCCACGGCAGCGTCACGCCGTCGGCGAGTGCCGCGAAACTGGCGCGTTGGATGGTGGTGCCGTCGGCCATCGGATCGCTGAATGGGACACCGATCTCGACCACGTCGCAGATACGGGCGACTGTCTTTAAGTTATCTCTGAATTGACGGCGGCTAGGGAAGCCCGCGGTCACGTACCCCACCAGGGCCGGCCGGCCCTTCGCCGCGGCCGCTTCGATCGTCTGAGATATGCGCTCGCTGGGCTGCGCGCCCATTAACGCAGCTCTTTCAGCAGCGTGTGCTGCAAAATCGGCATGTCCTTGTCGCCGCGGCCCGAGCAGCCGATGAGAATTTGCGACCCTGGATTTCTCTGCGCGAATCGCCGGGCGCCAAAGAATGCGTGCGCACTTTCGATCGCCGGAAGAATGCCCTCGTACCTGGCGCACTCGGCGAGCGCGTCCAGGGTTTCCGAATCGGTGGCCGACTCGTAAACGACCCGTCCGGTCTTCATGAGGTACGCATGCTCAGGACCGACACCGGAATAATCGAGCCCGGCGGACACCGAGTGGGTCTCGCGCACCTGGCCGAAGGCATCTTGCAGGATCAGCGTGTAACTGCCCTGGAGCACGCCGGGAGTGCCGAAGGTGAGCGAGGCGGCATTATCGCCCAAGCCGGCGCCGCGCCCGCCGGCCTCGACTCCCAGCAATTGCACGGCCGTGTCAGCCAAGAAGGGGTGAAATAATCCGATGGCATTCGAGCCGCCGCCGACGCAGGCGACCGCGACATCGGGCAAGCGGCCCGTTGCTTCGATCATTTGCTCGCGGGCTTCGCGGCCGATGACCGATTGCAATTCGCGCACAAGATAAGGATAGGGGTGCGGGCCCACGGCCGATCCCAGCGAGTAATAGGTGCCATCGGGGTCCGATACCCAATCCCGCAAGGCCTCATCGATGGCCGCGCGTAATGTCTTATCGCCTCCCGTCACCGACACCACCGTTGCGCCCAGCAATTTCATCCGGTCGACATTGGGGGCTTGGCGCTCGACATCGACCGCTCCCATGTACACCACGCAGGGCATGCCGAGGCGCGCCGCCGCCGCGGCACTCGCGACCCCGTGCTGGCCGGCGCCGGTTTCGGCAATGATGCGTTTGGCGCCCAAGCGCTTGGCGAGCAGCGTTTGGCCCACGGCGTTGTTGATTTTGTGGGCACCAGTGTGTGCAAGATCCTCGCGCTTGAGGTAAACATCCGCACCCCAGCGCTTGCTCAACGTGGGCGCGTACGACAAGGCGGTGGGACGGCCAACCCAGGTCTTGAGCTCATGCATGTACTCGGCTTGAAAATCGGCCTGGTGCAAATAGCGATTAATGCCGGCTTCCAGCCGATCGAGCGCGGGCACCAAAGTTTCCGGCACATAACGCCCGCCGAACGCACCATAGCGGCCCTTGATGTCGGGAACTGTTGCCGCCGCAGCGGAGCGCGCCGTCGATCCCATCAGTCGCTCTCCAGGCGTGCGGCGGCAGCGCGCGCGGCACGCACGAACTCGTGAATCTTCGCCGGATCCTTGACCCCGGGCTCCGACTCCACGCCGCTGCTCACATCGACGCCAAAGGGCCGTACGGCCTGAATGGCTTCGGCGACATTTTGTGCCGACAAGCCGCCGGCAAGAATGAGCTCGGTCTGTCGCGCGAGTTCCGCCGCGCGGCCCCAATCGGCAAGCTCGCCGATGCCGCTGGACGGACCTTCGAACAGCATGCGTCCCGGCAACGGATTCGGCGTTTTTCGCCCGAATCGCACCACCGGAAGCACCTTGATGTGCGCGGGAATCTTAAGCTCGCGCAAATCCTCGACGTCGGTTTGGAAATAATCCGGTTTGAGGGTTCGGCAGATCTCGTCGACTTTCATCTGTAAGGGATGCTGCGCCACGGCGATTCGCAGTATCCCCGGCGGCGCGAGCGCGGCGAGTTGCGCGGCCTGCCCGGGCGTGACCTGCCGCGGGCTCGGCGCAAATACGAAGCCGATCGCGTCGACGTTGGCATCCGCTGCCGCGCTGACCGCATCGGCACCGGTAATGCCGCATATTTTGATCCACATGGCGCGGAGTGTAGCCATTTACCTTTGCACTGTCCGCGCCGCAGCCAATATTTCGCGCAGCAATGGCGTTGGGTCATTGCGGCTCATGAGTGCGCTGCCGATCAATGCCAGTCGAAACCCTAAGCGCCTCATTTGCACGGCATCGGCGGCGCAGTTGACGCCGCTCTCCGCCACGGCGGGCCACTCGCCCGGCAGTTGCGGCGCGAGCGCCGCGAATCGTTCCGGCACGACTTCCAGGCTCTCAAGGTCGCGGCAATTAATCCCGACCAGGATGTTGTCGGCGCCGCGCGTCGCCAGCACATCTTTCGCGGCTGACAAGTCGGCGGCGTCGAAAGCTTCAAGCAGCACGAACATGCCCTGCTCGGCTGCCGCATCCAGCAAGGGAAGCATCTGCTTCGACGTGAGCATTCTCACGATGACGAGCACGCCGCCCGCGCCTGCGGCCCGCGCCTCCAACACCTGATAAGGATCGATGAGGAAATCTTTGCGCATGGCCGGCAGCCCTAACGGCGCGAGCACGCGTGCCGCCTGCCGCAAATGCTCGAGCGACCCGTCAAAGCGCGACGGCTCGGTCAGCACCGACACGGCCGCGGCGCCGCCCAGTCCGTATTGCGCCACGCGGCCAAGCCAGTCGTCGCTTTTTTCACCCAAACGCCCAGCCGCGGGCGAGCGCAACTTGAGCTCGGCGATGACATCGAATCCTTGGGCCGATAAGCGCAGCGGCGGACTTCGCGGCGCCGCCTTGGCGCGTTGCGTAAGTTCCGCGAGCGGCTCGCGCGCCAGCGCCTCCGCGAGACGAGCCGCGCTCCCGCGCGCCATCTCATCGAGAAATCCGCTCATGACGGCGCCTTCGAGTCGGCGGAGTGCATCGCAAAAACTTTTAGCTTCTGCAGCCACGCTTGTGCTTTGCCGCTATCGAGGACTGCGCGGGCCAGTGCGATGCCCCCCGCGATGGATTGCGCGCGCCCGGCGATATGCAGCGCGATCCCACACTGCAATACCAAGGTATCGCGATGCGGGCCCTGATCCCGCCCTTCGAAGACATCAATCAGGGCCTTTAGGTTGGCCCTTGCATCTCCGCCCTTAAGATCGCGCGCAGCGCAACGCGGCATGCCGAACTCCTCGGGATTGATCTCGCGCCGTGTGATCTGCCCTTTCTGCACGTCGAACGCAACGAAGGATCCCAGGGGTGTGGCCTCGTCCCATCCGCCGGCGCCGTGCAGCACCCAGGCGCGCTCGATGGGCATGCCGGCCAGCGTGCCGGCCATCAGTTCCGCCGTGGGCGCATCGTAGGCGCCGATCAGCAAGAAGCGTGGCGCGGCCGGATTGGTCAGGGGCCCCAGCAAATTGAACACCGTGCGTATGCCGAGCGCGGTGCGAATCGGCGCGAGCGCCTTCATCGCGGGATGAAAGTAGGGCGCGAACAGAAAGGTGAATCCGGTGGCGACGAAACACTCGGCGGCGCGACTTTCATTCAGCGGCAGCATGAACCCCAAGGCTTCGATCAGGTCCGCGCTGCCGCTGCGGCTCGATATCGATCGATTGCCGTGCTTGACGACGGGCAGTCCGCAGGCAGCGGCGAGCAGCGCAGCGCCCGTGGACAAATTCAAGCTGCCGGAGCCGTCGCCGCCCGTACCCACGATGTCGATGGCGTCGAGCCCCGGAGGCAACACCGGCTTGCGCGCGAGCGCCCGCATGGCCCCGGCGAAGCCGCGCACCTCGTCGGCCGTGATGCCTTTGATTCGCAGCGCCGTCAGCAAGGCGCCCGCCATGGCCGGCGCGAGGTCGGTATCCGTCAGCGTGCGAAGCAGTGAGGCGGCTTGCGCCTCGCTCAAATCGCGATTTTCGAGCAGATGCTCCAAGGTGTCGCGTGGATTCCCCATGACAGCACCCATCAGCTTTTCAGGAAATTGTTCATGAGCAGGGGGCCGTCGGGCGTGAGCACGCTTTCGGGATGAAATTGGACACCTTCGATCGGCAACGTTCGGTGGCGGACCCCCATGATCTCGCCTTCTTGAGTGCGCGAAGTGACTTCGAGAATGGAGGGGATGCTGTCCGGCTCGGCAATCAGCGAATGATACCGTCCGGCCTCGAAGTCTTGGCGCATGCCGGCATACAACCCCTTGCCATCATGGCGCACGGCCGAGACCTTGCCATGCATCAGCCGCGCCGCACGCACCACCTTGCCGCCGAATACTTCGACCAGGGATTGATGTCCGAGGCACACGCCGAAAATCGGAATGCGTTCCGCGAACGCTTCTATCATTTGCATGGAAATCCCTGCCGCGCGCGGTGTGCCGGGGCCGGGGGAAATAACCAGATGAGTGTGGTTCTGCGACAGCGCCTGCTGCACGCTCAAAGCGTCGTTGCGATGCACGTCGACTTGCGCTCCGAACCCGAGGAATGCTTGCACCAAGTTGTACGTGAACGAATCGTAGTTATCGATGAGCAATATTCTGGCCTGCATCTACAGCCCCTCGGCGGCGAGTTCGAGCGCGCGCCGCAGCACGGCGCTCTTCGCCATCAACTCAGCATATTCAGTTGGCGGGGAACTGTCGGCCACGATACCGCCCCCGGCCTGATAACTGTAAGTATCGCCGCGAAACACCAGCGTGCGGATCGTGATGGCTTGATCCATATCGCCTCGCTGGCCGAAGTAGCCGACCGTCCCGCCATACAGCTGGCGTCCGACGGGTTCGAGCTCATCGATCAATTCCATGGCGCGCACCTTCGGAGCGCCGACCAGCGTCCCCGCGGGAAACGTAGCCGCAAACAGGTCGAATGCATCTTGGGAAGGGACCAAACGCCCTTTCACGCCGCTGACGATGTGCATGATGTGGCTGTAGCGCTCGATCACCCGATAGGGATCCACCGATACCGAACCGGCCACGGCGACCCTGCCCAAGTCGTTGCGCGCCAGATCCACGAGCATCACATGCTCGGCATTTTCTTTCGGATCGGCGAGCAACTCCCGCTCGAGCGCGGCGTCGCGCGCCTCATCGGCGCCGCGCGGCCGGGATCCCGCGATGGGCCGCAGCTGCGCGTGTCCGCCGTGGCATTTCACCAGGGCTTCGGGGGAGGAGCCCACCACGGTAATGTCGCCTAATTCGGCGAAGAACATATAGGGCGAGGGATTCAAGAGCCGCAATGCGCGGTACGCCTCGAACGGTGCGAGCGCATGGCGGCCTTCGAATCGCGATGCCAGAACGAGCTGATAGACATCGCCCGAAGCGATGTACTCCTGCGCGCGTCTCACGCGCTGGGCGTGTTGCTCTTCGGTCAACGACGGGGTGGCCAGCGAGAATTTGCCCGGCGCCAGCCCTAAGGGTACAGCGCCGCGTAGCGCCCGAATGACCTCGCGGCGCAGGCTTTGGCGCTCGTGCTCGCTGCCATCGTGCAACAGCGCGACGCCGCGAGTCAGATGATCGAATACCAGCAGCGACTGCGGCGCGACGTAATGGGCATGGGGTGTTACCGTCTCATCGAGACTGCGGCCCGGCAAGCGCTCAAAATAGCGCACGGCATCGTAGGCGGTGTATCCCACTAAGCCGCCGAGCAGGGGAACGCCGGGGATTTCCGGGCTGGGCTTGGGGGCACGCGCCAAGCCGGCGCGCAAGACATTCAGAAACTCTTGGCGGTTTTGCGGCCGCGGCCCCATCACGCCGCCGATGTCCGCACCCGCGGCGTCCATTTTCACCTCCAGGCACTCGCCGAAGCCGATGAACGAATAGCGTGCCAGCCGCTCGCCGCCCTCGACGCTCTCCAGCAGGAATCGCGGCCGAAAAGGCGCAAGCTTCAAGTACGCCGAAACAGGCGTGTCAAGGTCGGCTGCAATGTCAAAAGGTGGTTTCATCGCACTTTCCACGGGCAATAAAAAAACCCACCACCACTTATCAGCGGAGATGGGTTCTGGATTAACGCAAAATCAAAAGCTAAACGACCAGCCCACTCCTTAAGAGAGACGCCACCACCAAGTGCTGAGAAGGATGTGCGCGGTCAACATGCGGTGAAGTATCGCCGCAGCGAATGAGCAGCGTCAACTGCCTTATGTTCAGGGGCTAGGTTTTTGCGGCGACTTCCAGGGTTTTTGCTGCGGTTTCCAGGTTTTTCTTGTATTTGCGGGTCAATTCCACGAATCGGGGTGTCAGGCCGATGTCTTCGTACACGGGATCTCCTTGATCGTCGCGCGAAATGACCTTAGGTCCTTTCTCGTACGGCATGGCAGCCGCGATCTCATCCAGCGCCGCACCGAGCAGATCGGTCACAATTTCCTCGATCGACTGCCCTGGAAAGAGCGTCGCGAGGGCCTCCAGCCTCGCGGCATCATCCAGCCTCAAGCGCACGGCATACTCCCTGGCCGTCATCGCCGGCGCAGCCGCTTTCTTCCACCGATCGAGCAAGGACTTGAATTTCACGACTACTCCGCCATAGCAGACTATTGCATATGACATTATAGCCGCGGGGACCCTCCATCAGCGCTCATTCAATTCCCAGTTCCGCTACCAGTTCCACAAATCGCAACCTCGGTTGGCGCCTGGATCTCGCCGGCGTTTTCGCCTATAGCAGCCGGGCGCTCAAGCTGGTGTGGAGCACCAACAAGGCATTGAGCGTGGGACTGGCGTTGCTCACGCTCATCGCGGGCGTGCTGCCGGCAGGCGTCGCCTACGTCGGCGCGCAAATCGTCGATGCCGTCATTCACGCCGCGGACTTGCATCGCCGCACCGGCACGACCTTTCTGACCGATGTCGTGCGCTATGTTGCGCTGGAGGCCTTGCTGGTGGCCGCCACCTCGATGGCGCAGCGGGGCATTTCGCTGGCGCAGTCTTTGCTTCGTGCGCAACTGGGCCAACGCGTCAATGTCATGATTTTGGAAAAGGCATTGACGCTCGATCTTACGCAGTTCGAGGATTCCGAGTTCTACGACAAGCTGTCGCGCGCTCGCCGCGAAGCATCCAGCCGGCCTTTGAGCCTGGTGATGCGCACTTTTGCTTTGGGCCAAAATGCCGTCTCGCTGATTTCCTTCGGCGGCTTGCTGTATCGGTTTTCTCCGTGGGCGGTGCTGCTCCTGCTCTTGGCCGGCTTGCCGGCGTTCCTGGCCGAAGCGAAATTCTCGGGCGAGGCCTTCCGGCTGTTCCGCTGGCGCGCGCCCGAGTCGCGCATGCAGCTGTATCTGGAATCGGTGCTGGCGCGGGAAGACTACGCGAAGGAGGTCAAACTGTTTGGGCTGGGGCAGCGATTTCTCGACCGCTATCGCGACATCTTCTCGCGGCTGTATCGAGAAGATCGCGATCTGACGTTGCGGCGCGACGCGTGGGGATTTGGATTGGGCTTGCTCGGCATTGCGGCGTTGTACGGCGGCTATGTGTGGATCGCGGCCGAGACAGTGCTCGGCGCGATGACGGTGGGTCAAATGACCATGTACCTCATGTTGTTCCGTCAGGGACAAGCGGCGGTGACTGCCGCGCTCTCGGCCGTAGGAGGACTCTACGAGGATAATTTGTACCTCTCCAATTTATTCGAGTACTTGGAGCAGCCGGTGGGCCGCGGAAGTGCCGCCGGGCAGAAGCTCCTCGGGCCTAACCCGAAGGATGGCATTCGCTTCGAGAACGTTGAATTCGTCTATCCCGGCGCGACGCAGCCGGCGCTGTCCGGCATCGACCTGCACGTGCGCCCTGGCGAGAGCTTGGCGCTGGTGGGACAAAACGGCTCCGGCAAAACCACTTTGATCAAATTGCTGACGAGGCTGTACGAGCCCACGCGCGGCAGAATCATGCTCGACGGGCTCGATCTCAAGGAGTGGGATGAAAATACGCTGCGCCAGCGCATCGGCGTCATTTTCCAGGACTTCGCGCGTTATCAGCTGATTGTGGGCGAAAATATCGGCGCCGGCGATGCGCGCGCCTTCGATGACGAGGCCCGCTGGCAGAGCGCCGCCTCCAAGGGCCTGGCCTCTGAGTTCGTCGAGCAGCTGCCTGCCGGCTATCACACCCAGCTCGGCAAGTGGTTCAAGGACGGCCGCGAGCTGTCGGGCGGCCAATGGCAGAAAATCGCGCTGGCCCGCGCCTTCATGCGCAGTGAAGCCGACATCCTAGTGCTGGACGAGCCTACCGCAGCGATCGACGCGGGCGCGGAAGCCGAGGTTTTCGAGCATTTCCGCGAGCTGACCCGTAACCGCATTGCCATTGTCATTTCGCACCGCTTTTCCACGGTGCGCATGACCGATCAAATACTGGTGCTCGAGGAAGGCCGCATCGTCGAGCGCGGCAGCCACGAGTCGCTGATGGCGGCCGACGGGCAATACGCCAAGCTATTCACTTTGCAAGCGCGCGGGTATCGTTAAGCCATTGCCTGCAAGGAGCCACCCGCGATTATGAAAAACACATGGCATAAACCTGCGGGAATATTGCTCGCCGCGCTGGGCTTAAGCGCCTCGCATGGGACCCTGGCGCAAAGTCCCACCAGTGCCCTGGGCGCGGCGGCTGGCGCACCTGCCGCCGTCAAAATGGGCACGTATCGCGCCGTTTTGCAGACTCCCGGCGGGGATTTGCCGTTCGGTTTGCAGTTGGTGCGCGAAGGATCGCAGGTCGTCGGGTACCTTTTGAATGGCGAGGAACGGCTGCCATTGCATGAGGTGAAAGTCTCTGGCTCTCATTTAGAAATACGCATGCCGGGATACGAAAATGTTCTTACGGCCGATGCGACAGGCAATCAATTGAAGGGCGAGGTCTTCTTGGTGAAGCTCGGCGGCAAGAATCAGCATGTGCCGCTGAATGCAACGCTGGGGGAGCGCTATCGATTCTTTGCCAATCCGGCGAAGAACAGCGCCGAGGTGGCCGGCCGATGGGCGGTGAACTTCACCGACGACAGCGGCGAGGCGGAAGTGGCGGTGGGGGAGTTCAAGCAATCGCGCGACGTCGTGAGCGGCACGTTCCTCACGCCGAGCGGCGATCATCGGTATCTCGCCGGGCAGGTACGCGGCGATGAGCTATATTTATCGACCTTCGATGGCGCCCACGTCTTCTTGTACCGGGCCAAGATCGCTCCCGACGGCACGCTCGCCGGGGATTTTTGGTCAGGCCTTAAGTCCCACGAGAAATGGACCGCCAAGCGCGACTCCGCTGCGAAGCTCCCGGATGCGTATCGGATTACGGCGCTGCGTCCCGGTAACAACCAGTTCGATTTCGCATTTCCCGATCTCGCCGGCAAAACCGTCTCGTCCAAAGACGCCCAATTTCGCGGCAAAGTGCTGATCGTGGCGCTGGCGGGGAGCTGGTGCCCGAATTGCCACGATGAAGCGGCGTTTCTCGCGCCTTTATACAAGGAGTATCGGGGCAAGGGATTGGAGGTCGTGTCGCTGATGTTCGAGCATTTCGGCGATTTCCCCCGCGCCGCCGAGGCGACGCAACGTTTTCGCCAACACTACGGCATCGAGTACACGACGCTGATCGCCGGCATTTCGGACAAGGACGAAGCGGCCAAGGAGTTGCCGATGTTGCAGAGCTTCGTTGCGTTTCCGACGACGATTTTCATCGACCGTAAAGGCCATGTCCGCAAGATTCACACCGGCTTCTCGGGGCCCGCCACCGGTGAGCACTATCTTGAATTCGGGAAGGAAGTGAAAAGCACCCTCGATCAATTGCTGGCGGAGACTTAGAGATGCCTTCGTTCGACGTTGTCTCGGAAATCGATACGCATGAACTGACCAATGCGGTCGACCAAGCAGTGCGGGAACTTACGCAGCGGTTCGATTTCAAGGGCACAGACGCCACCTTCGAGCTCGAGGAGACCACCGTCACCATGACCGCACCGGCGGATTTTCAGCTCAAGCAAATGCTCGACATCTTGAAGTTGCGCATCGCCAAGCGTGGAATCGACGTCGGCTGCCTGGAGGTGAAGGATCCAGAAGTGAATCTGGCCCGAGCCAAGCAGCTGGTCATATTGAAGCACGGCATCGATGCCGATGCCGGCAGAAAAGTATCGCGCCTGATCAAGGATTCGAAAATAAAAGTGCAGGCGCAGATTCAAGGCGACAAGGTGAGAATCATCGGCAAGAAGCGCGACGATCTGCAGGAGGCCATTGCGTTGCTGCGCAAGAGCGAGGTCGGTGTGCCCTTGCAGTTCAATAATTTCCGCGACTAGAGGGCTGAGGCGTGGCGCCTTACGGGTTCGCCAGCATCTGCTGATAGGCCTCCGCATTCATGCCGGGGATTTTTCGTACGAAGGCCACGACATCCCATAGGGTCGCATCGTCCAACGTTTTTCCCCATGCCGGCATGCCGGTCATCTTGATGCCGTGCTTGATGATCCAAAAAGCGCGCTTAGGATCCTGAACCTCTTCTTGGGAAAGATTCGGCGGATGAGGATAGAGGCCTGTCCGGATGTCCGACTTGAATATGCCGGGCGCCAAATGTGGCACCCGACACAGAGCGCAGCGTAGCGTCGCGCACCGACCTTGATCCCATTAGGGTCGATCACGAGCAACGGCTCGACCGAGTGAGCGCGCGCCGCGATCGAGCGGTCGCGCAACTGCTCGATAACCCTCAAGGTTATGTTCCAGTGATGCTCATCGGCGCCGATGTTATAGAGCCCGGACTCGACAAATATTGCCGCACTCGCAGCGGCGAGAACCGCGATGCCGGCAATGATGATCAGGGCTGGCTTGATCATGGCTTGACAATAATCGTGCCAACCATGCGCGGATGGATCGAACAGGTGAAGTGATAAGTCCCCGGCTTGTCGAACTTGAACGAGAAGCTGTCGTTGGTATCCATCGCTCCGGAACGAAAGGTGCCCGTGTCGCTCACCACGGTGTGGGGCTCGTCGTCCTTATTCACCCAAGTGACCTGCGCGCCGGTGCTGACGGTCAAGGTGGTGGGCATGAACATGAAATCCTTCACCTCGATCTGTGTAGGGTCCGCAGCCTGTGCAACCGTCCACAGCAGCGCCATCACCGTACCCCAAGCCGCCGTCCGTGATGACTTCAATTTACTGCCCCTCATGCCTCTGATCCTTAAAATTGCGAGAGTTTTCATTCAAGCCAGGGTCGCGTCTTTCAACCCAAGCGAGGCGGGATGCATCACCAACGAAACGCTTGTGATTCCCAGCATCTTGCCGAGCTGATCGGCAGGCACTTTGAGCGGCCCAGGTCCGGGACCTTCACCCGAGACCGGCTGCGGATAGGCCGTCGAGCGGGCTGTATGGAAAGTCACGTTGCCTTCGGTCTTCTGAACGATCTGGTGGATGTGCCCGTTGAGAACGGTCACGGAACCGAAGCGCCGCAATTGGTTCATCAGCTGATCCGCGTCCCCCGTGCCCCAACCCCAGGGTTCGTAGATGCTCCACAGCGGCATATGTGCAAAAACCACGATCGGGGTGCTGGCCGAGCGGCCCTTAAGATCGGCGGCAACCCAGGCCAGCTGATCGCCGCCTAAGGTACCGAGACCGCCCGGTTTGAACTGCAATACGTTGACCAGCCCAATGAAATGCACGCCTGCATGATCGAAACTGTAGTAACCCTTGTTGTCGGACGCTTTTCCGAACCGATTGAAGTACTCCGTGACGGTGGGATCGGTGGTGTCGTGCTCACCGGGTACCGTATGCATTTCGGTGGTGCGCAGTTTCGAGAATATCTGCTGCGCGGTATCGAATTCCGCCGCTTTCGATAGATGCGTGATATCGCCGGTGTGAATAATGAGTGCGGGCTGCTCCGGCATCGCGTTGACCAGATCGATGGTCTGGGTCAGTGTTCCATTGACGTCGGGATTCGCGTCCTTGTTGAAACCGATGTGCGTGTCGCTGATTTGGACGAACAACGGCTTGCCGAGCTTGGCGGTACCGGCTTTATCCTCGCCCGCCATTGCTAAACTCAACGGCGTGAAGACGCCTCCCGACAGCACGAATAGGGTCCCGGCCCCTCCATACGCCATGCATTTCAACGCATTGCGGCGCGACAGCTTCGATTGATCATCCGACATGGGGCACTCCTGAGGTTGCGGTTCAAGGAAAAGACTTCGCAGCCCGTCGGTTTATTCCACGTCGGGCGCAAATCGCGTTTCCGTGCGAATGGCGTTGGAGTGACGGGAGAGGTAACGTTGAAGTACCAAAAAACTTCGGGGAGCAATCCATGGGTAAAGAAAAGTCAACCGCGAGTTCTCTGCTGGCATTTGTCGGCCTGGCGGCATTGGGCCTCGGGGCCTGCGCTTCGGATTCCATCGTGGTGACCGGAACGGCGCGGCCGCCCATTTCACCGTCCGAGGTGAGAATTTATTCGCACCCGCCGGCAACGTTCGAAGAAATCGCCATCCTCAATGCCTCCAAGAACAGCGCCTTTACCACGGGCGGGCAGAAAACCGTCGACAAGGTGGTCGCGGGCCTTAAAGAGCAAGCGGCCAAGCTGGGCGCCAATGGCGTCATCCTGGAGGGATTTGAGGATCGACAAACGGGGGCGTTGGGTTCCGGGGTGGGATCGGACTCCTATTCCCGCAATTCTTCCGTGGGAGTGGGGGTGGGCGGATCGTTGGGGCTGTACAAAAAAACCGGCCATGGCGTCGCCATTTTCGTTCCGCCGGGTTCGTCGCCCTAGGGTACCTCGCGCAGCAGCCGTACCAGTCCTAACAGCTCATCCCAGCCGGTATCGGACACCGCACAATAGTGGATATCGCCTTGGCTCCAGAAAGCCATGTGATAGCCGCTACGCGTGGAATTGCTGGGCAACCGATCGGTCCCGGCCCAGGAGAACACATTGATGACATGGGGGCCGTGCTGATAGACCACCACCGCAGAGCGCTGGTGGTCGATGTAGTCGGCCCGGCCGCCGATCAACCTAAACCCGTTCGATTCAAAATCGGCGACCACGGGGGAAACATCCGCATGTCCTGCAAACCAGGGCTTGACCGTATGCTTGTCGGTGGACACCACGTCAATCAAATGCGCTGGCATCAGGGATCGCACATGAGCGCTCACGATCTCGTCGCTTAACGGGCCGTCCATGCGGGGTATCACTAAAAACGCAGCCACGGCGGCAGCCAGCGCGGCACCGCCGATGCCGCCTGCGATGGTGCTCCAAAAGCCGCGTCCGCGGCGCAAGGGAGCCTCGCGCGCAAGCGGACGGGAGCTCGCCGGCGGCGCAGCGATGATGTTGCCCACCCCGGCCGCTTCGAGGTCGAGCGAGTGCATAACCTGCGCCCGCAGCGCTGCAGGAGCACCCTCGTAGCTCACGCCCCGCCGCAGCCTCGCGCGCACTTGTTCCAAGTCCTCAAGCAGCGCGCGGCACTCGGCGCAATGTTCCACATGCCTTTCAATCTCGGCGGCGGAAACCGCATCGACCTCGCCGTCGAAATAAGCCTGTACCCTTAAGGCTTCAGCGCACTGCACGCGGTTCTCCTTCGACTTCTTGCAGCCATTTGCTTTTTAGCGCGGCGCGCGAACGTGCCAGCCGGGACATGACAGTGCCGATCGGCACTTGGGTGACCGCGGCAATTTGCGCATAGTCCATTTCCTCAATTTCCCGCAATATCAACACGGTGCGGTGCTCTTCGGGCAGGGAAGCCATCAGCCGCTCGAGCACCTGCTGCTGGTCCGAGCGAATCGAGTCGCTCTCGGGACTCGGCGTCGTCGAAATCATTGCGTGCCCGTCGGCCTCATCGGTTTCCTCCGGCAGCGGCACCGAGGCGCGCCGCTGTTGCTGCTTGGCAGCGGTGAAATGACAATTTCGGACGATGGTCAAGAGCCATGCTTTTGCATCGGAGCCCCGCAGCGCTTCGAAGCCGCGAAATGCCCGCAAAATCGCCTCCTGCACCACGTCGTCGGCATCGCCCGGCGCATGGCATAGCCAGCGCGCCAAGCGATACGCGGCGTCGAGATGAGGCAAGACTTGCGACTCGAAGCGAGCGCGTTTGTCATCCATGATGTTAAGACCGACGGCAGTCCTATTTTATTCCCAAGAGTAAGGCATCCTCGATGGGTATGAAGCGATTGGCGGCGCGAATCAAGGTTCCCGCCGACAGCTCGGCCACCCCGTAGACCTCGACCGCCACGGCATGCCGTTCACGGATCTTGTGCACCAGGAGGTCGAAATCGCCGTCGCCCGTGGCCAGCACCACCACGTCGGTCTGGGGGGCGTACTCGAGCACCTCCAGGGTGATGCCGACATCCCAGTCCCCTTTCGAGGATCCGTCCATCCGCCGGATGAAAGGCTTCAGCCTCACCTCAAAGCCGATGGCTCGGAGGATGTTTTGGAACTGTTTCTGCTTCTCATCGTCGCGGTCAATGGCAAACGCGATCGCTTTCACAACCTTTCGATTGCGCGTCGCCTGCGCCCAAAATTTGTTGTAATCGAAATGCCGCGAGTAGCGCTGGCGCGTCGTGTAGTAAATGTTCTGAACGTCGACGAAAATCGCCACGGCTTCCAATTCGCCCTCGCTTAAGGTTGCACAATCAGGGGGCAGTATAGCCCTGCACTCGCGTATCCTTATGGCATAACAAAAGGGGACACTGTGACTCGAAGTTTGCGCCTTGCGGCGGCCCTCGCAACTTTGTGCGCGTTTCAATCGTTTCCGGCTTGGGCACAAGCTCCTTTCCTGTCGCAGCCGCAATGGTCGGCCTTGCGTCACGAGGCCGGCGGCACGGCCGCGTATGAAAATCTGCGCGCCTTGACGCGCTTACACCGCATTCCTGCCACACCGGAATTCGATGCCGCCGCAAAGTTCATTCTCGAACGCGCCAAGGAATATGGGCTCGAGGATGCGCACGCCGAGCAATTCCCAATCGACGGAAAAATCCACTACGGGCTCATGCGCTCGCATGTCGGCTGGAACGTCGAGAGTGCTCGGCTCTGGCAGGTCGAACCGGTGCACACGTTGCTGGGGAGCTGGGCCACCGATCCCATCCGGCTTGCCGACTACAGTCACAGCGCGGATGTCGAAGCGCCGCTTGTGGACGTCGGCGCGGGAAGCGCGGAGAGCGACTATGCCGGCAAGGATGTGCGCGGTAAAATCGTTCTCGCCGATGGCGTGCTGGCGAGCGTGCAGCGCTTGGCCGTCGGGAAATATGGCGCGGCCGGCATTGTCAGCGACATGCCCAATCAGACCACTGCCTGGTCCGGGCTCGATCCCACCATCGTGCGCTGGGGACATTTAGACGCTTCGCTGCCGTCAGGTTTCGCCTTTATGGTGTCGCGCGGCACCGCAGCCGATCTACGCGCGCAAATGCTCAAGGGCACTGCCGTTATACTCGCGGCCCACGTAAAAGCGGAAGTGGGGCCCGGTGCCTGGACGGTGGTGAGCGGTACGATTCGCGGTACCGATGCGGCTGCCGGCGAGATCGTCTATAGCTGCCATCTCGACCACCAACGGCCTGGTGCCAATGATAACGCCAGCGGCTGCGTGACCATTCTCGAATCGGCGCGCGTCCTGAATCGCTTGATCGCCGATGGCACTCTGAATCGCCCCAAGCGCAGCCTGCGTTTCATCTGGGGTCCGGAGGTCGAAGGCACCATGGCCTACCTGAGCCAGCATCCCGACATCAGACGATCGCTGCGCGCCGATATCCACATGGACATGGTCGGCGGCGATCTGTTCAAAAACAAATCGGTGCTGCATGTCACCGAAACCCCCTGGTCGCTGCCCAGCTTCATCACCGATATCGGCGATCTGTTCGCCGAAACCATCCGTGATGCGGCGGCCGTCTACACCGAGGACGGCAGTCGCGAAGAGGAAGCCGTCATCGAAAATCGCGACGGCGCCGGCGGCACGCGCAATGCGTTCTTCGTCGACGAGACGCCGTACGCCGAGGGCAGCGATCACGATGACTACGATTCATCAACCATCGCCGTACCGTCGCTCTACTTGCGCGACTGGCCGGATATTTATATTCACACTGATCACGACACTTTGCAGCAAATCGATGCCACCAAGCTGCGCCGCGTTGCCCTCTTGGGTGCGGCCGCAGGTTATAGCTTCGCGAGTCTAAGTGCCGCGCAGTCCGAGGACGTGCTGCCATTCTTCGCGGCGCGCGCTCAAACGCGGCTTTCGCGTGGTTTCGAGCGCGCGCAGGGCCTGCTGGCAGACTCGACGCTGCCGCCCGGTCAGGCATTGTTCGAGGCCCGCAACCTCATGGCTCAGATGCTCAAACGCGAACAGGCGACCTTGCAAAGTTTCGCGGCTTTTACGCAATGCGATCCGCTCCAGTTGGCCGCATTCATCGGCGCGATCAAAGCGCACGCGGCGGCTTTGAACGGCTGGATCGATCGTCTCGCTGCGAAAAGGGGCCTCACAGCCGCGCAAGCGCCGGCGGAGCGCACCGGGCGTTTGGCCCTGCGCATCCCGCGGCGCATCGGCGAGTTCGGTCCACTAACTTTTCAGAATGACGATGTGCTGGTCGATCGGTTGGGCAGGGATCGAGTGCGCGAGATTCAGTTGCTGAATGCCGATTCGAGCCGGCTGCTCAATGTGCAGGACCGCGGCGCGCTTTATGCCTATGAGATCGTCAATTTTGTCGACGGCAAGAAGTCGGTGGCGGAAATCAGAGATGCGGTGGCTGCGGAATTCGGCCCCATTGCGCTGGCCCTCGTCAGCGGCTATCTCGACGCCTGCGAGGAAGCCAAGATCATCGCGTTCCGCTAGGCGGGGGCGGCGTCGCCTTGCCGCGCTGCATGCCCTTCGAGTAGATCACGGTGCCGTCGAGTTTCACTATGATGGCGTCGATGTCATCGATGCGATTGTAAATTTCCATGGCCTTTTCAGGCCCGAGCACGAAGGCGGTTTTCGAGAGGCCATCGGTACGGGTCGCATACGGCCCAATGATGGTTGCGCTGCGCACCTTGCTCGCGGAATGGCCGGTGTGCGGGTCGATGATGTGATGGTAACGCACGCCGCCTTCATCGAAGAATCGCTCGTAATCCCCCGACGTGGAGATCGCCGCATCCACCAGAGGAACGCTCGCAATCACCTCGCCCTCTCCTTTGCGCGGATCGCGGATGCCCACCATCCAGGGCTTGCCGAAGCGGTCGCCGATGATTCGGCTGTCACCGCCGGCTGAAACGTAGGCGCGGGTAATGCCGTGCGCTTTCAACACATCGATGCCGCAGTCCACCGAATAGCCCTTGGCGATGCCGCCCAAATCGATGCGCACGCCTTTCTGGGTGAATTGCACGGTTTGGCTTTTCGCGTCGAGGATGACATGCCGATAATCCACGGCCGGCAACGCCTTGGCTATTTGCGCCTCGTTCGGGCGGATATGTTTGGGAAAATTGTACATATAGCCGACGCTGGCATAGGTGATGTCGAAGGCGCCGTCGGTTATGACCGAGTATTCTTTCGCCTTGACCAGCAGGTTGAACAGTTCCTTTGAAATGGGCATCGGCCCATCGGCGGCCTTGTCATTGACCTGGGACACTTCGCTGGTGGGCTTGTAGGTGCTCATCGACTCATCGATGTGGCGCATCTCATCGAGCACGGCATCGATGGCGGCTTCGGCACCGGCTTTGTCCTCCGACCACAGCTCCACCGTGATGCGCGTGCCCATGATGCCGTCGGTAACGCGGGTTATCCATTCGGCATGAGCGGGCAGCGCAGCTGCTGCCAGAGCCGCGACACAGACGAACTTCGCCAAAGCTTTACGTTGCATGCCTTAAGCCTAGCGAGTCTTGCGAGCGCTTGCCCGCCATTGTACGAGCACCAACGCACTGCCGATCATGCCGCCCAAGTGGGCGAAGTGCGCGATGCCGGACATCGATCCCGTTACGCCCAAAAAAAGCTCGATGCAGGCGTAAATGGTCGCGAACAGCCATGCCGGCATGGGAATCGGCGGAATCAAGGGGACGACTTTGCGATGGGGAAACATCACGGCGTATGCCAGCAGCAAGCCGAACACGCCTCCTGAGGCACCCAGCGTTATGCCCGGCGGCGCATTGAAAAGACTCGGTATGAGTAGTTGCGTGAGTGCGGCGGTAATCACCGAGGCGAAGTAGCAAACGAGCAGTCGGCGCGGTCCGACGTAGCGCTCGATTTCCGCGCCGAACATCCACAGGCCGAGCATGTTGAACAAAATATGCGAGATGTTGTGGGTATCATGCAAAAAGGCGTAGGTAATGACTTGCCAGACCTGAAAATACACGTTGCCTTCGATAGGCTGCAGCGGCCACAACGCGAAATGTTGCTCGATCCAACCGTTCGAGAGGCCCTGCAGCAGAAACACCAGAACATTGGCGGCGACGAGGATTTTGACGGCGGTAAATTTCATAACGGTCGCATATTCTAGCGCGTCACGAAGGAGCTCCCCTGAAAACCGTGTTCTTGGACTACGACACCGTTTCAAACGGCGATCTCTGCACCGCTCGCCTGGGTGAGGCGGCCGAAAATCTCATCCTGCACGAGTCTGACGAATCGAAAACGGCGGAGCGGCTGCAGGATGCCGATGTGGCGCTGATCAACAAGCTCACATTCAATCGCGAGTTACTGCTCGGCGCCGCCAATTTGAAATTGGTCGCGTTGGCCGGCACGGGTACTAATAATGTGGACTTGATGGCGGCACAGGAGCGCGGCATTGCCGTTTGCAACGTGCGCGCTTATTGCACTGCATCGGTGGTCCAGCACGTGTGGGCGCTGATATTGAGCCTCACTCAGCATATAGGTGAATTTTCATCCCTCTCGAAGAATGGTTCCTGGGCAAGGGATGCCGGTGCCGCTTTGTCCTACCCCATCCGCGAGCTGCAAGGCCGGACTTTTGGCGTGGTCGGCTGGGGAGAATTGGGTCGAGGCAGCGCGCGCATCGCCGAAACGTTCGGAATGCAAGTGCAGATTGCCAACCGCCGCGGCGCAGCGCCGGAGCCCGGCCGAGTGGACCTCGATGAGCTGCTCGCGCAGGCCGACATTGTTTCCCTGCACTGCCCTTTGACCGACTCGACTCGAGGCCTCATCGGCGCCCGCGAGCTTGGCCTCATGAAGCCCGATGCACTGTTGATCAACACCGCGCGCGGCGCATTGGTCGACGGCGAGGCCCTCGCCGCTGCCCTCAAAGCAGGCAAGCTCGGGGGTGCAGGGATTGATGACCTGCTCTTCGACAGCCAAATCCCGAATTTATTGGTAACGCCTCACATCGCCTGGGCGGCGCGAGAAGCGCGCCAGCGCTGCATCGATGAAATGGCCGCCAATATCCGGGACTTCCGCAACGGAGGCCGGCGCGGGAGGGTCGTCTGACCTTTGCCGCGAGCTTAGCCTCGGTTGGCTTTTTTCTCTCGCTTAGCGGCCCGCTTCTCCTCCAATGTCTTCGTCGGCTTCTTCTTGTCTTCTTTCTTTCGTTCCATACCCTTGCCCATGATTCACTCCTCTATTTGACGAACGATTAATCTTTCGCACGACGGCGGGCCGTTATTTTAGGCTTTGCAGGTTTCCCTTCTCGGGCGCCTAGCGCAGGGTGGCGGCCAAGCGTTGCGCGGGGCGGCTTTGGCGGCTTCTCATTGATCCGGCTGATCCGCAGCTCTCGACCCGCCACTCGCACTTTCTGCAACTCCTTAAATATGTTCTTGGGCATGCCTTCGGGCAAGTCCACGTAGCTATGATCCTCGCGAATATCCACGCGTCCGATGTGCACGCCCTCAATGCCGGACTCGTTGGCGATAGCGCCAACGATGTTGCCGGGCTTGATCCCATGTACTGACCCCACCTCGATGCGGAAAGTTTCCATTTGACCTGGGGACGCTCGGCGCGGCCGTTCCGAGGGGCGCTCACGCTCCGAGGGGCGCTCACGCTCCGAAGGCCGCTCACGCTCGGTTGAGCGCACTCGCTCCGGCGGTCGCTCGCGCTCTTCGCGATAGCTATGCGCAGGCGGAGCCTGAGCCTGCACTTCGGGCTTTCCCGCCAGCAGCAGCGGCGTATTGCCTTGGGAGAGACTTGCGAGAGCTGCGGCAATGTCGATGAGCGGCACGCCGGACTCAGTCTCCAGCTGCTCCAACACGGGCCTGTAAATATTCGCATCGCCCTTGGCTATGGTTTCGGTGACGCGTTGTTTGAATTTGGCAATTCGCAAGACGTTGACGGCGTCCACACTGGGCAGGTTCATGGGTTCAATGACTTGCCGCGTGGCCCGCTCGATGGCGCGCAACATATTGCGCTCGCGCGGGGCGATGAACAGGATGGCCTCGCCCTTGCGTCCCGCTCTGCCGGTGCGGCCGATTCGATGAACATAGGATTCGGTATCGTAAGGAACATCGTAATTAACGACATGACCGATGCGTTCCACATCGAGTCCGCGGGCGGCCACATCGGTGGCTACCACGATGTCGATCTGACCCGCTTTGAGCCGCGCGACGGTACGCTCGCGCAGCGGCTGTGCAATATCGCCGTTGAGCGGCGCGGCCGCGAAACCACGGGCCTCGAGTTTTTCAGCCAGTTCCACTGTGGCCTGCTTGGTGCGGGTAAACACCAGCATGCCGTCGAATGGTTCAGCCTCGAGAATCCGCGTGAGGGCATCGAGCTTGTGCATGCCGCTGACCATCCAATATCGCTGCCGGATGTTGGTGGCGGTGCTGGTCTTGCTCTTGATGGTAACTTCCACCGGCGTGCGCAAGTGCTTGGCCGCGATGCGCCGGATGGGCGCGGGAATCGTCGCGGAGAAAAGCGCGACTTGGCGCTGCGGGGGCGTTTGTTCCAGGATGCTTTCGACCGCATCGATAAAGCCCATGCGCAGCATTTCGTCGGCCTCATCGAGCACCAGCAGCGTCAGCCCCGTGAGCTTCAGTGTGCCGCGGTTCATGTGATCGATGACCCGTCCCGGTGTGCCCACTACCACATGCACGCCGCGCCGCAGGGCATTGAGCTGCGGCTGGTAGCTTTGGCCGCCGTAAATGGGCAGTACATGAAATCCTTTCAGGTGGGCCGCATAGCGCAGAAACGCTTCGGAGACTTGCAGGGCCAATTCGCGAGTGGGAACCAGCACCAAAACTTGCGGCTCGTGACGCGTTAGATCGAGTCGGGTGAGCGCAGGAAGGGCGAAGGCGGCCGTCTTGCCGGTGCCGGTTTGCGCCTGGCCCAACATGTCCTTGCCGGACAAGAGCACGGGGATGGTCTGGGCTTGGATGGGTGACGGCGACTCATAGCCGACATCGGCCAACGCGCTCAAGACCGGCTCAGAGAGCTTAAGATCTCGGAAACTCGCGGGACTTTCAATCGAGTCTGCCGGAACTGCGCTCATAGGAAATGCCTTGCAAAGGATTGCGCAAGTCTAGCGGTTTGACCGCTTATTGCTACCATATCGCTATGGGACGCATATTCGAAGTCAGAAAACATGCCATGTTCGCCCGCTGGAACCGCATGGCCAAGCAGTTCACCCGGGTCGCGAAGGACATTGCCATGGCGGTCCACGCCGGCGGGGCGGATCCCGCATCGAACCCGACGCTGCGCCGTGTGTTGCAGAACGCACGTGCCGTCAACATGCCCAAGGACAAGACTGAGGCTGCCATCCGGCGCGCTTCAGGCAAAGATGCGGCCAACTATTCCGAGATTTTATACGAAGGCTACGCCCCCCACGGCGTTGCCCTGCTGGTCGAAGCCGCCACGGACAATCCCACTCGCACCGTCGCGAGCCTGCGCAATATATTCATGAAAGGCGCGGGGAATCTGGGCACCACCGGCAGCGTCGTCTTTCTGTTCAAGAAAATGGGCGTATTTCGGTTGGATCCGTCCAAGGTCAAAGATCAGGATGAGCTCGAGCTGGACTTGATCGACTACGGTCTTGAAGAAATGGGCGATAGCACGGGCGACAAAGGCGAGCCCCAACTCGTGATCCGCGGCGCCTTCAACGATTTCGGCAAGTTGCAAGAAGCCTTGGAGCAGCGCGGCATAGCGCCGCTTTCCGCCGAGCACGAATACATCTGCTCCGTGCCGATCGAATTGCCGGAGAGCCAAGCCAAGGAAGTGTTGGAGTTGATCGACAAGCTCGAGCAGGACGACGACGTGCAGAAAGTTTTCCACACCCTGGCTTAAGAACTGGCTCCTACGATGACGAATTTTTAATTCAATCGATCCCCGGACGCCCTTTCAGGGTGCAACCTTAAGCCTCATTCATCCTGTCATCGAATCTGCGGCTCTCGCGTTGACTTACTCGAGAGCAAGAAATCCCTCTGGAGGATATCGTGAACAGGTTATTTAAGTTATTGATCCCTATGAGCCTTTTGGCGATGAGTGGCTGCGTCGTGGCTCCGTACCCTTACGGCCCGTACGGCTACCGCGGATATTACGGCCCGCGCGTTGGCGTGGTGGTTCCGGCTCCCCCCGTGGTGGTCGTGCGCCCCTACCGTTGGTAGTCGTATATAGACACTGAAAAATAACGGACGGGTGAGATAATTGCCCCATGGCAACTCACCCGTTCCGAATCGTCAATGTGTTTACCGAAGGGCAAGCTCCCTTCACCGGCAACCCGCTGTGCGTGTTTGAGAACGGCGCGGACTTCAGCAGCGAGCAAATGCAAGCACTCGCCCGCCAATTCAACCTGTCGGAAACCACATTTCTTCTGCCGTCCACTCGCGCCAATGCGCGAGTACGCATTTTCACGCCGAGCTACGAGATGGCATTCGCGGGCCACCCCACGCTTGGCAGCGCGTATGTTTGCCGCGCGCTCAAGTTGGGCGGCGATTCTCTGAGTTTGGAAATGCAAGCCGGACTCATTCCGGT
>DASWUU010000178.1:0-5156 GCA_036401515.1 Steroidobacteraceae bacterium | reverse complement strand
GCTCCGCCACCAAGTAGTCTTTGAGACTGTTCATCGCCGCCGCTGCGTTCGCGTTCGCATCGGAGAGTTGCTTTTGCAAGTCCGTGTCAGACACCTGTGCAAAGACGGGCGCGACGTTCTTGCTGTAAAAATCGGCAAGTCCGCCGAATTGTGCAATTCCTAATTCGACGTAGGTTTTAGGCAGCGGTGATTTGAGATTTTCTTTGATCGAGGTGGCCATTCTCGGGATGGCGCGCGCGTATTTGATGTAGGCCTTCATACGCACGTCGAGGGGAGCGTAATTACGAGTCAGGTACATTTCCGGGTCGATTCTCCCTAAATACCAGCTCGGATTGCTAAAGGGAAACCGGGACTTTTCTATCCAAAAAAGATCCTTGTCGACAACGGCCAGGAGGTATTCGCGATCGAAGCGATCGCGCGGTTCCAAAGTCTTGGGATCGACCGCGGAAATTTGCTCCCGTTCATCGTGCAGCCGGGCCATTTCGCGCTTGATCCCGTGAGCGCTCAGGTCCGGCAGCTGGCCGTCGAATTCATGGCGTCCGGATTGCGCGGCAAACGAGGGTTGCGCCTGCATATAGTCTTCGACGAAATGGTTTGCGACTTTGAGCCAAGCTGCGCTCGCCGCCGATGGACCCTTGGGTTTAGGCGGCGGCGGCGCCGATTGATTGCATGCTGTCAAGGCAAGCGACAATACGCTTCCCAATGCGGCACTCGTCTTAATAGACTTCCACATAGCAACTCCCCCTCACATTTTATTACTGGTAGTCGTACTTCCCGCCGCGCTCCAGCGCACGCTTGTAAGCGTCGCGCGCGTGGATACGCTCCAAAAAAGCCATCGAATTCGGCCGGCTGGCATGCAGTCCAGCCCTCGAAACTGAAATCTCCAATGGAAAACTCATCTGCACATCCGCGGCTGTCAATTGCGCCCCGGCAAACCAAGTCTGCGTGCCAAGCTCGGCCTCGATATAGTCCAACTGGCGCGTAAGATTGGGTGCGATGAAGCTTTTGGTGACAGTGGCAGCGATGCGGCGGGCAATCGCACTGACGGGCCACGGCGCGGGATTGGACGCAATCCTGTCGAACACCAATTTGAACAACAGAGGCGTCATGGCTGACCCCTCGGCGAAGTGCAGCCAATAGGCGTAGCGCAGCCGCTCCGGAGACCCTGCGGGAGGAATCAGGCGTCCGCCGCCATATTTTTCCACGAGGTATTCGATGATTGCCCCCGATTCCGCCACGGTCACATCGCAATCGACAATCACGGGGGATTTGCCCAAAGGGTGAATCGCGAGCAGCGCCGGCGGCGCCAGCATCGTCTTGGGGTCGCGCTCGTAGCGCTTCACCTCATAGGGCAGCCCCAGTTCCTCGAGCAACCACAACACCCGCTGCGACCGGGAGTTGTTGAGATGGTGAACCACGAGCATTCGAACATTGTAAACCCTTGGGGCCTATCCGAGTACAGTGTCAAGGGCTGCTCGGCGCGAACCAATCGGCCTTGACCGATTTGAACTCGGGCATCGATTCGCAGCGCTCAGCAACCGCACTCAAGGCCGGATACATCACCGTGTCCCGGTTGATGTCGAGCGCTTCGCTCAAGAAGCTGTAGACGCAGGTCGCGGTAATGTCCGCCTGCGTGATTCGATTTCCGATCAGCCACTCGCCTCCGCGCACTTGACACGACCGATCGAGCTCGGCCAGCGCCGCATGCGTTTGTGTATGACATCGTTCTACCCAGGGCCGATAGCGTTTCTCGGGAGGGCGAAAAGCACTCTCATACACTTGCAGCACACCTTTTTCCGCTCCGCCGACGGCCATTGCGATGAGACGCAACGCTTCTCGGCGCGGCTCGCCTGATCTCGGCAAGAGCGAGTGCTCGGGACCGGCCATCTCGTCCAAGAAATCCAAAATTGCAGCGGATTCGATCAAAGTATCACCGTCCGGTTGAACCAACGCCGGCACTCTGCCTAAGGGGTTGAACTGGCGAATCAGCTCGAAGTCCTTGCCGACGGACCAATTGCGATGCTCGAAAGGCATACCCAGCAGATTCATGCTTACCGCGACTCGCCGCACGAAGGGCGAATCGAACATACCGATCAGAATCATGTCAGTGGCCACCCTTCACCGCTAAGCCGGCCGCACTTAAGCCTTCCGCCAACTGCGCCTCTATACGCGCAGCCTCGCTGCGCTTGATGAATTGCAAATGCATGGTCGGTCCAGTCAGCACTTCGAGTCCTCGTTTCAATACGCTGCCTGCCGCGCGGATACCCGCCTTGTGCTGGTCGAAGCGCTGAGCAGGACTATACTTGCTCATGCCGACATACACGCCGAACGAACCATCGCGGTCCCTGAAATCCAACAGCACCAAGTAAATGTTCGACCGCCCTTTGGCAGCTGCCCGACATTTAAGCGCAATTTCATATGCCTCGGGCAACCACTCGATATAGCGCATCGGCAGCCACTCCGGCACGGATGGCGCGGCACAGGCCCAAAGCTGTTCGAGCGCGCACTCAATATTAATGGACATTGCTCCGCGCATCCACAACTCGTGGATACAGTGGGCACCTAAGAATCCGTCGGCAGCAGCGCAAGCCAATTTAAGGCGTTCTGCGATGGTGCTCTGGGTCGCGTTTAGGAACGGACGACTGCTGGGAGGTGTTTTGACGTCGATGCGCAAGCGCCGGCAATTATAGACGACACCGCAGCGCCATCGCTCAAGGAATTCGCTGTGCGTCTCCGGAGCGCCATCGAATCTCCCCGCGGCACGGATCGAGCAAATTCTCGATGTAGGGTGCCAAACCTAGGGTTCGAAGCAACGCAAACGCCCGTACGTGCACGCCAGGGATAGCTTCACGTACACGCGCAGCAGCAGCCAGGAGGGTTCGGCCTTTGGTTACAACATCGTCGATGAGGAGCACGTTGGCGATGTCATCAAAGGGTGGTTCAACGTGAAAGGACTCGTAGTGCCGAGTAACGCTAGGGCGCTTTCCCGGGGCTGCTGTCGCGGATTTCGGCACTGCGCACACCCGGTGCAACCCGGTCCATGAGCTATGTCCTATTCCGGCCTGCAACAGGGCACTCGCCAAATGCGCGGCCGGCCAGCTACCGCGTGCGCTTGGCGTGCTGCTGGGTACCGGCACGAGCACGTCGGCGCGGCTGAAAAAGCCGGCGAGCTCTGCGCGATCTTCTGCCTGCTGGCGGACGCGCAGCGCATACTTGAACATGAAGTGCGCATTGCCTTCCTTCAATAGCGCGCATAACAGTCGGGAACGCTCGCATATCGCGCCGCTACCGGCGGGCGAGTAAACGTAGCAGGAAGCATAGTCAATCCCTCGGATCATCGCGCAAGATCGTCATCCGGTGCGCGCTCCTTCGCGTCGGCGCGCACGCCCTCGGTGCGGCCCGCCTCGGCGCGCGCTTGCCTCATCCGCAGCCAGTTGTCTCGCGCTTGGCGGCGAATCGCATCGATGCTGTCGGGTTCCGCCGCAGAAACCGCCGTCTGGGATCGTTGCAGGCGCGCCTCCAGTCGGAATTGATATTCCTCGCGGATTCGTTCGGCGACTACGCTTCGGTATCCATGGCGCTCCATTTCGAAGGCCGCTCGGGGAATTTGCGGCTTGGGCTCGCGGTCGATGCCCTGCGCTTGCAGCGTGCGATGATCGATGCGCGCCGCAATGTCCGCCGCCAGCAATGCCTCATTCGTCGCCGTCGCCCAGCGCTCACGCACGTGCAACAACTCATTAATGGCCGGCCCCAAGCCGGCTTCATGACGATTCGCATCGTTCCATTCGAGCGTGGTTTTGGCCCCCAGACCCTCGGTAGTGGCCTCGCGAGTGGTGGCGAGAATGTGGGCGTGAAAGTTGCGCGGATCGCTGCCGGGAAAATTCCGCGGCGCATGAATGGCGACATCGACCGCGAATCGATACCGCTCCACCAGCTCGTGTGAAAAGCTTCTCACCAGATCCAATCGATCTCCGTGCGGCAGCTCGGCCGGCAGCGCGACCAAAAATTCACGTGCCACACGCGCGTTTTTGCGCGTCTCGGCCGCCTCCGCGGTGTTCCATAAGTTCGCGCGGTCCTTGGCCCAAGCCAAGTCATCGGCATCGAATTGGCTGGGCAGTATGATTTCCTTATGCATCACATCTTGGCGATCCGAGTGATCGTAGGTCTTGCCGCTGCGTTCGTCGCGTATGCGCTCGCCGGCGCGGTATGCGGCCGCACTCACGGCGCTGCTGCCGTTTGAGCGTCCGAAAGTCCTGAGATTGAGAAAGTAGACGGCCATGGCCCTAGGAACGTCGCGAGTAACAATTAGCGAATGCCACCTTCAGCCACACCGCAGACGAGGCTCGCTTGAGGTAACCGCACAGATCCGGCAGCTGTTCAAGTTCGGACGGCATGACCGCCGTTTCGGTTACATGCTGTCGAGTAATGCTGCGTGAACGGCGCCCGCCGCGGCTCGACCAGGAGCTTTCGCGATCGCTGCCGCGGGATATTTGTTGCCTTAGGACTTCACGGTCGCCGATCAGGCGCGAAGCGAATTGCGACGTTCCGCCGTTTTCGCTGCCCGAGCAGCGCAAAATGAGCGTATTACCGCAATTTTCCACGATCGTCTGTGCCTCGGCCGGCCCATACGTACCCGAGACTTGTGCAACAGACTGAAATCCGAGAACGCAACGGCATCCGAATTTGCGCAGCCGTGCCAGCGCGTCCTTTAGCCCGTGAATTGCGCCGAGCGCGTCCAGCTCATCAATCACAAACCAGAGCCTTTGCTCGCGATGTTGCGATTCACTCATTGCCTCGAAGATCGCCAGGTGCATCCAGGTTGCGATCATCGATCTCAGCGCCGCAATTTGACCAGCTCTATAGGGAATAAAAAGCATGCTGGGGTAAGCGCTAGACTTCACCCAGTCGCGCACGGAGAAAAGCGACGCGCGTTGCCGCTGGATATACTCCAGTGCGGCGATCGCAGAACCCATCACTGAGCGTATCGATCCGAACATGCGCGCGTTATCGGGATCGAGGAAAGGCTGGGCCGGCGTGCCCTCGACGATGGGCCGAAGCTCGTCCGCCGATGCGACCATGAGCAACCGCCATAGGACGCCGGCATCGCCCCAGCCGCAATTGTGGCAACGACGCATGACGGCAGCCAAGAATGTCCG
>DASWUU010000177.1:0-8421 GCA_036401515.1 Steroidobacteraceae bacterium | reverse complement strand
CCCGTCGTTCTCGTCGTGCAGGAGATATTCGGCGTCCACGAGCACCTCAAGGACGTCTGCCGCCGCTTCGCCAAGCTAGGTTACTACGCCATCGCACCGGAGATGTTCGCCCGTCAGGGCGATGTGTCGGGCATGAGCGGCATCGACGAGATCATGACCAAGATCGTGCCCCGCGTGCCGGACGCACAGGTCATGGCCGACCTAGACGCAGCACTGGCATTTGCCGCATCGAGCGGGCATGTGGATCCTGCGCGCGCCGGCGCCGTCGGCTTTTGTTGGGGCGGCCGCGCGGTATGGCTGTATGCGGTCCACAATCCGAAACTGAGGGCGGGCGTTGCGTACTACGGCCGATTGAAAGGCATGACAAACGAAATCAAGCCCAAAGATCCGCTCGATGTGGCGGGTTCGCTCATCGTACCCGTGCTCGGACTGTACGCTGGCCTGGACATTTACATCAAGGCGGATGCCGTCGAGCAAATGCGCGCCGAGTTGGCGAAGGGCTCGTCGGGCTCGGAAATCATCGTGTTCCCCGGTGTCAATCACGGCTTCAACGCCGACTACCGGCCGGACTACGATAAAATCGCCGCCGACTACGCGTGGAAGCTGGCGCACGAGTGGCTGCGCGATCACGGCGCTTAAAACGCCTGCGGGCCTCACTGCCGCAATGTGCACGGATCAGCACAGAAAACAAATGCTGGGCAGCCTGTTCGACGCGTTGGCCTAGGACTCGATGGCTCGCGGAATCGCCATGTCCTTTTCAGACGTCTCTGAGTGTTGCATCGAATCGATCCCCGGTACCGCGCACACCACATTGGAGGCTTCTCCATCTTGGCGCGGGCGCGCGAGCCGGCTTCCGGCGTCTCTCCTTTTACTTTCTTGCTCCCAAGCGAGCCAGCATCAACGAAAGCTCTTCCGGACTGATATAAAAATATTCACATACCCGCCCCCACAACATGGCCGTGGGCACGTTGCGGTCTCGCCATTCCTTCTGTGTCTCATGCAATACGTACAGGACGACGCGCTCCTCGCGGGTCAGTCCATCGCGCACATCGGGAATATTATCGAAACGGTCGTTCACACAAAAAAGTTGGCATCGGGCACCGTCTAGGCCGCATCAGAAAGGCGGCACTCTGGATTATCTGTTTCATCTGAAACACCGGTAGAAGGGCCGACGATCTCTTTTTTTACATAACCGTCACATGCAACGAGTATTATTGCCGTGTGACGGAATCAGTGCCTATACCTATCACTCTCAAGGAACAATAACTCTTTCTATGCATCAATCCAATCCTTCGAACTCATCTTCCCGCACCGTACTCAAATTGAAGACTGCCCCGCGCAAATCCCCGCGCGAAGTGAAGACGCCACCGCCCCGGCCGCAGAGCAAATTATCCCAGAAGCCGAACGCAGCCTGGTCGGATGAATTTAAACGCTCGATGCAAGCCGATATGGACGCCTTGCTTTCGCGCTGAAGACATTCTACGTTGGCCGGGCCGTTCGGGCTCCATGCCCTCGCCGGCATCGGCGACCCAAAGGCGTGGTGACTTCGGGTCGCCTCCCGTACGTTCCCGCCGCGCGCGGCAGAAACGACGCACAAGTCTAGTTGTGATTCTTTTTAGTCGCCGCCCGTTCCATGGAAATCAGCTGATCGACCGTACTCAGCATTGCAGCATGGTCGCCGGTGACTGTGTATTTGCCGGCGACCGCCAAGGTCGGTACTCCCGGCAGGCGGAAATTCTCGGCCTTCTGCTCGGCAGTTCCCGCGGATGCGGCCACACCGAACGAACGATAGGCTTCCGTGAATCTCGTAACATTCACCCCGTGCTTCCCGACCCATGCCGTGATGCTCGGCTCGTCGTAGAGCCATACGTGATTCCGATGAATGTCCTCGAAGATCTGCGGGTCCAGCCGCTCGACGTCGCCGGTCGACTGCAACGCGTAAAACGCCTTGGCCAATGCCTCCCATTCCGGGTGCCCGAGGCCGACTGGCACTCTCCTGAAGCCCGCATCTTTTGGAAGCGTCGTAAGCCAGTGCGCCAGCTTTGGATAGAACTCATAACAATGCGGACAGCCCCACGAGAAGAACTCGATGACCTCGACCTTTCCGTTGACATCCTGCCTCTGTGGCGTAGCCAGCACCTGATAGTCATGACCAGCGACGATGCTGGCTTGCGCAGATGTTGACAACGCAAGAAAAGTGACCGCAAGCATCCCACTACTTAAACGCATGGCAACTCCTGTATCGAGGAAATCCGGACCTTAAGAGTAACCTGTCTTCATATTCTCTTGAAATAGCCGCTAAAGTGGACTCTCCGGCGGCGATCTCGTCTCCGCTCCCTTCGTCGTGGGGCCGGCTAAGACGACGAAAAGGCGTGATTTTTACTCGCCTCTGAGTGTTGCATCGAATTGCTTGAAATACGCCTGTGGCGGGCTATTTCGACTTCCGCTCGCCGTCGTAAATCCAGTTCGTCTCCCAGGTCTTCGCTCCGTCGTCCGAATACGCCTGCTCCAGGTGCGTGTGGTTCGCATCGAGGCTTGTCCAGATGAATCGGATAAAAATTGGCCGGCCCTCCCACGAGTCCTGCGCGTAGAGCTCTCCACGGCCTCCTTGGAACTGACCGACTATCGGTGGATCGAAGACCCCTGTCTTGATGCTTGATCCGTAAATGGCCCACTGACGCGTAGAGGGATTGTACAAACGGACAGCCAACAGCTCAATGTGCTTGCCGGACGACGCGCTATCAACTTTCATTTCGCTCTCGTTCCAACCATCGAGCATGGGTAATGTTCGCGTGACGACTGTCCCCGAAAATTCGTCCCAATCACTGGCGTGCGAAAGCCGATGCAGTAGCGTCTTCACATGCGCATTCCAAGTACCTAACTCAAAATCAAAATCGTGCCGGCCGTCGTGCTGCATGTTGTTTGCGGCATCGCTCGGGGGTAGCTTCGGTGGATCTGCCTGTACTCCCGATAAACTCAAGACTCCTGAAAGCAAAAAACTGAAGCGCCCCGAATACCGTTGAATGCTGATCATTGCCTACCCCTCCCGTACCAAGAATGCCACACTAGTGTTGCTAAACAGGTTCGTCTCCGCTCCCGGCTAAGGCGCCGGAGACTAAGCAGTCTCGTCGCTGCTCGTTGCCTCGCGGCGCCGTTTCAAGAGCAACGGCGAGTAGAAGGCGTGACTTTTACGCGCCTTGGACTATTCGGAGCGAAAGATACTAGCGCGAAAAAAGATATTTTCTACCTACCCTGGCGGCCTCTTCATCTTGGCGCGTCAGCGCCGTGTTTTCTTCGGCGGCCGGGCCCGTTCGGGCGGCACCCACGCCACAGTCAATGATTCGGATCGCTTGCGAAAGTTTCTTCAGAGGCTTGGGCTGAGTTGGGACGCGGTGTCGAGTTCCTAGATCACGCCGGTCGCTGGTTGATCTGCTCCGTCGAGCCGCCCTACACGCGCTTACCATGCGATCTCAGCGCAGCAGTCTCGAAGTGCCGCAGCACATCGGCGCCCGCCTTCCGACGGTTATCAGTCAGCGCGTTTGAGACCCACCGTGAATGCCTGCCTGACGTTTCTCTTTGAATCGCGTCTTTATATGGAACCGACCATTTCGGAGGAGAGGAGCGACCATGAGCGAGTACAGCAGCAAACCCGTCGGCGATTCGACTGAGTTCACCACGACGCCGGGCAAGGTGCCCTACCCCATCGTTCTCGTGGCCATTCCGGGCGTGTTGCTCGTGCTGATCGCGCTTTCAATGGGTTTTCTGTACGGCTTGATCGCCGCCGGCTTCGTTTATGGCGCCATGTACTTATTGATGCACTCCAAGCAGGCCACTCTGTACCGAACTCCGGCGACCTTTAGGGTAAGCCGAACCGGAGTCGAAAAAGGCGGCGTCGCGATTGCGACGGAGAACATCCATCGGGTCATCATGCGCAATCATGTGCTGGACGCAGCCGCAGGCGTCATTGTGGTGCCCAGCATGGTGAATAATACCGGTCAAAGTAACGCCGTCGCCGGAATGAATTGGGCGGTCAAGGTGCTTGGACCGATTTCGTGGCGCATCGACGTCGAGGCCCGCGGCGTTCCTACGACTTTAGCCGGCGGTCTGACCGAGCCGGTAGCCTCTGCCATCCTGGCGGATGTGAGCAAGACCTTGCAACTGTCCCACTAACGGAGAACCTGTATATGTCGCACACCCGCACTCTGCGTAGCGTTGCCCTAGCCGCTGCCGCCGCGTTGACCTTAATAGCGTGTTCCGCCGCCGCCGGGGAGCCGTCCGAATCGGAAATGAAAGAAGCCATGTTAAAACAATTGAATGAACCGGTCGGCGACACCAAGAACGCCGCTCCGATCGCCATCAAGCATTTCAAGAAACAGGGATGCGATGCTCCAACTCCGCGTGGCTATAACTGCTTTTTCCAAATGCAGGTGGATTCTACGAATGCAATGGCTCAGATGTTCAACAACGTGCCGAGCTCGGTATTCCACAAAGAGGGCGGTAAGTGGGCCGCGTACCCGCCGTTCTAGCGTCCCCAGTTGATTCGCGTGGGGCACGTGGAATAAGTCTGGAGGTACTAACCGGCGCATCCCGCGGCGATCGCTGCGGGCATAAGCGGCCTCATAATGGGTCGCGGCACCCATCTAGGGTAGGTGGGGGGCGAAAATCACTGTCTCAGGCCGAGGGCAACGATTACTCTATGGATACGAGAGTCGTTCCAGCGTCGCGCCGGCAGGGAGAGCGGTGGATAAAGCCCTATTCATGCGTGCTTGCCGTGAAGGCGGCGCCCCGATTGAAAAAGCTCTTCGGGATCTGGACCGCGCTTTTTTTGCCATCCTCTATCAGGGCGGCTTGCGCACGTTGCGTGACCCCGACGCGGCCAGCGACTTGGTGCAAGAAACCTTCATCAAGGTGTGGCTGCGCTGTGCGACCTTCCGGGGCGAATCCGAGCTGCTCCCATGGATAAAAACCATCCTGCGTCACGGCGCCATCGAGCGCTTGCGCCGCGCCACGCGCGAGGTCGCGATGGAGAATGAACGGGGACTGACCGAGGAAGCCGCGCAGGGCATCGCGAGATCCTCGATGGAGCACAATCCGACCCCGGACGAGATCGCGGGGCAGCGGGAGCGCGCGGAACAGTTTCACCAAGGCTGGGCCCGATTTCAGCAAGCCCACCCGCTGCACGCCAATGTGCTGGCGTGGGTAGTGGAGGATGGCTTGTCGATCGAGGATATCGCCCAGCTGTTGGATCGCACACCAGGCGCCACCCGGGAATTCGTGTCGCAGTGTCGCAAGCGTGCGCGTGTGCATCTCGCCGATTGGTATCGTTTGGCGTTGGATGAGTAAGTCATGAGTGAAGACGACAGGTGGTTGGATGTGCTCGCTGGCCGCTCCCCCGGAGGGCCAGCCGATGCGGAAGCGCGGGCTTTGCGCCGGCTGATCAATACACAACTACAAGAGGACGCGTATGTGGTGGCTGAGGTGGATCCCTCTCGCGAAGCCGAGTTGGTCGGACGCGCGCGTGCGGTTGGGTTGCTGCCGCCGGCGGGCGTCGCTCGGTTCAAGCCGCGCGCGCGCCGAACCACGCTGTGGTTGGGCGGCGGCCTGGCGGCCATAGCGCTGATCGCGAGTGTGCTGGTTGGTTGGTATCGACTCTCGCTGCCGCCGTCGGAAACCTACCGCAGCATGCAGGGCGGAACGGTGCGGCTGGTGTCTAGCAATCCCGCCGAACTCAAACGAACGTTGATCCGCGAACTGCGAGAGGTTGGCATACAAGCGACGGGATACGACCGCCTCGATCGTGTCGGTGTCGACGCCGAATTGCCGACGCCCGTCCCTTCGGAGGTCCGTCAACTACTCGAACGCCACCATATTCCGATTCCTGACGACAGCGCGCTCGTCATCGAGATCGTCGCCGCGGACACCCGATGAGGCGCCTCCCGGCCTGCGCCGCGCTGGCACTGTGCTGCAGTTTGGCGGCCAACCTATCGCGTGCGGTCGCCTTACCGCCTTCCTGTGCGACGCCGCCGCGCGACGATACCTCGACGCCGTTGAAGGTGTTGCGCAAGCGAGTAGAGAGCGGTATGGAAACCGATCCGCGCGCAGCATTCGCGTTGCTGTGTGCCACCATCCCGCGGGTCGAGCGCGAGACGGGAGCGGATTCGGTCGAACTCGCTTGGTGGGTGGGCTCGCTCGCGACCCCGATGATCGCCTATATGGACAAATTCAATGAAGCCCTGCCCGCGCTCGAATTTGCCCGACCGATATTCGAGCGCCACTATGGCCGTTACGGTGAGCCACTAGGCGACATTCATGTGGCGTATGCCTGGATCTACACGCGCCAAGGCCGCTTCGCGGATTCCGCGGCCGCTTGGGTCGAGGCGCTCAAGGTAAGGGAGCGCGCGCCGGGCGCGAAAAAGATAGAGCTGCAAAAGGTGTTGGTGGGGTTGGCGCTGGCGCAGATCTCGCTGCGCGATTTTTCATCCGCACAAATGAATCTGGATCGGGCGCACAGCATCTTGGTGCAGAACCGTGCTGAGACCAGCGAGGCCGGTGCGGCCATCGAGAATGTTCTCGTCAATGTCGCCTTCCGGCAAGAGCGTTACCAAGATGCGCGGCGCCACGCCGAGCAGCAGTTGCGCATCGAAAATCAGCTCAAAGGAGGCGCGGCGCAATTGGTGCCTGCATACGCCTTGCTCGGCCGAATCCTGGAGCGTCTCGATGAGTACGAGCAGGCGGAGCAGGCCCTGCGGCACGCGGTGAGCCTCGCCGAAGGTATGCAAGGACCTCTGCAGCGGCATCGGGTGTCTGCCCTGTACCAGCTTGCCGCGCTGCTCGACCAACGCGGCCGCCCGGCCGAGGCGCGCGAACAAGCCGAGCGCGCACTGGCCGTGGCTGAAAGCACGTTGGGCCCAGTAGCACCTCGACTCGTACCGTTGCTACAAACTCTAGGCGACGCCGAGCATCAGCTCGGCAATTTGCCCGAGGCCTTGCACCGCTTCGAGCGCGCCGGTGCCATCGTCGCCGCGGAGAAAGCCAACATGGAAAGACCGTGGCTGGTCGACTACTACCGCGATCTAGGCGCCCTGCAGTTGAGTCTGGGTGATGCGGCCGGCGGCGAGAACTCGCTGGCTGCAGGTCTCGAGTCGGCCGGCGACGATCCGACGTTGTCCATCGATCGCGCCCAGTTGCTTCTCGATCACGCGCGCGCGCCGGCGGATCTCGGCGGCAGCAACGCGCAAGAAGAAGTACAGCAGGCGCTTGGGCTGCTCCGCAACCGTCTGCCGGAATCACATCCCTCGATCCTAGGCGCGGTCAATGAGCTATGCACGCTCGAGTTGAAGGCGTCAAACGGCACTCCTCATTGCGACGAGGCCGCCCGGAAGCTCTCATCCGCACATGACATCGAGCCCGGCATGCGAGCTGCCATTGATGACAATCAGAGCCGGCTCGCATTGCGGCTTGCCGACATGGATGGAGCCCGCCGCTTCGCGGTGCGCGCGGTCGCGGCAGCGGAGAGCGCCGCCACGCCCGATCTTCTCTCTCAGGCCTACCTACAGCTCGCTGAGGTGCAGAGCCTGCAAGGCCAATCCGAGCAGGCGATCTTCTTCGGGAAGCAGGCGCTCGCACAGATACAGCGCGAGCGCAGCCATTTCGTCGGACAAGATCTGCACTTCGAGCAAGGTTTTTTGCGCGACAAGGTGGCGGCCTATCGGCGCGTCGCCGATTGGCTGCTGGAGTCCGGCCGCATCGACGAAGGCCTCGCCGTCCTCAGCCTGATGAAGACGCAGGAGCTTTCCGATTTCGGCGTTCGCGGCGCACTTGCCCCGACTGAGCGCGGCATTGACTTCACACGCGAGGAACTCGGACTCCGCGACCGCTATTCAGAGGCGGTCGGCAATGCGGGATCTTCATCGGCGGAGATCGCGCGCCTGAGCATGCTCCAGGAGCGCGATCGGATCAGCACGACCGAAACTGATCTCCTGCACAAGCTGCTTGCCGACCACGATGCGACTGAGGGCGACCGCACGCAGCGCATCGAGACGATGTTGAACGGGGTCGTGCGGGACAATATAGAGCCACCGCGACAGCGCAGCATCGATACACCGGCGTTGGCGCATTTAGCGAATTCCTTTGGGCCCGACGCGGCGTTCGCGGTGTACTTGTTGAGCGAGGATCATTTGCGTATTTTGGTGAATGTGAAAGGTCATCAAGCGGAATTTCGCAGCGCCATCGATGGGCCGCAATTGCGGCGCGACATCGGACACTTCCTAGACGACATTGTGCAACGCCACGACGCGGCCGCGTTGTCGAGAAAATTGTACGGCGAGCTGGCCCTGAAGGTGGATCAGTTCGCGCGACAGTATCGCGTAGGACATTTGGTGCTGTGGTTGGACGGGCCGTTGCGTTACCTTCCCATCGCAG
>DASWUU010000176.1:0-14183 GCA_036401515.1 Steroidobacteraceae bacterium | reverse complement strand
CATCTCCCCCGTGGATTTGGCTGTGCGCTCCGCCACCACCTTGGCTTTGGCGTTCGCCTGCTTGTGCGAGAGATTCGAATAATAGAAGTAAAGAAATCCGCCACCCACCAACACCACGACGATGAGTGCCATGAGATTGTTGACGCGATTTTGTAGGGATCGCTGGCTGTTAACGGACGGGATGTCGCGCTCGCCAGCCACATTCGCCCCGCCGACCGAACGGACCGGGTCGGCGGCTCCGGAGTCCGGGGCTGCTTCGGGATCGGCACTCATGGGCTTTTGACCCCCTTGGTGATGCGCTCAACGCCGGGGACCAGCGTTTCGGACTGCAATCGCTCCCCGCCGCCATCGAACGCGCGATTTTGCAGACAGGCGACTAATTTGCCGCGGCGTAGGACGAACCCGCGTGCGATTCGATGAATCACGACCTCATCATTTTCCACGGTAAAATTCACCAGACTCTCGGTGTCATCGTCATTCTTGACGTACATCGTCGGGAATTCCGCATGCGCCGAGAAACGCAATCGGGTCTGCACACCATCGTCGATGGCCTGGACCGGCCGAATCGCCTGCGCTCCGCAGCCCCAGTAGCTAGCATTAATGGCGCGCGGGGAGCTTGATGCTGCATTTGCCAATTGCCGGTTCGTGCGCTGCGCTTCGAGCGCATCGGCCGCCCGCTTCGCCTCTTCTTGCGGATAAATAAACCGCAGGGAATAGATCACCTCCGCGCGACTGGGATCGGGGCGATCCGCACTCGCGCTATAGTCAAACTGGTACACGTGCCGGTTGGTGATGACCGTGATATTTGTGTCCACCTTCTCGGCTAAGGGTTTGAGCACCAAGTGATTGGCTTCATAGCCCACATCGAGCGCCTTATTATCTCCTGCTGCTAAGTTGACAAAGCTTTCCCCGTCGGCAAATTGAAAATGGATTTGATAGCCCACGTAGCCCTTGAGCTTAATCACCTGGTCTGCATCGTAGGTCACGACCCGGACGCGCGAATCGACCAAGCCGCGCGACGGCGTCAGTTCAGCAAAGGCCTCGACCGTACTTAATACACCGAGCGCGAAAATCACGCCGTTGATTCGCCATCGATGCGTCATGGCTTTGCTCCCGCCTCTTGCGAGCCCGCGGCCGGCGGGCCGTCGGGGAGCACTTCAGGCTCCCGCCGATATTCCAGAATCCGAAACCCCAAGGGATTGAGGGCCCGCAGCTGTTCATCCTTCGAGGGTGCGACATAGTCGTATTGAATGGTCGCGATCCAATGGCGCAGCATCTCCGCGCCCGAGCCGCCTTGTTTAGTCGCCGTCAGGAATCGGGCTTGTGCCAAATCTTGCGAGCCGTCGGCGCGCTTGATGAAGCTGATTGACTGCACCTGCGAGCGCATCGTGGTGCCATCCTTGTAGCGAACCAGGGGACTGTCAGCGTTGGCGCGATCCCAGGCCTGCATCCAGGCGGAATTAAGCACAGGACTATTGAAGGCCCCGACCAGGTTGTAATCCTGCTCGGCCATCGCATAGAAGTAACGCTCGCGCGTCACCACGTAGTTGTGCAGCAGATAGCGCGTCACAACTTCGGACACCTCACCCTTGCCGGCATACACGGGCACGACATCCGTGATTCCCGTGGTGTTGTCGACCCGGATGACGAAGGGCTCCACCGTCTTCAAGGGCAGCATCGCCACAAAGGCCAGCATCGAGAGTCCCGTTAAGGCGCCAAAAGCGCCGGTGACCCAATAAGCACGACGTTTTGAGGATTCCGCTCGCGCCACCAAGTCCTGTTCCCAGATTTGCGCGGCCGACAAATAGGCGTCTATGTCACCGTTGCGGGTCATGGGACATAGCGGGCAAGGGCTGGTTGATCGGGGTATAGGGTCCTTTGCAGATCGGCGGCGCACGATGCGTGGCGCAAGCGCCAAGCAACAGCGCCACTGAAGCCACTGTGAGAATACGAATCACGTATACCCCCTCATCTCTTTCAACGTGGACTGATTTCATTCGGGCGGATCTTTCGCCACGCCGCTTTCGCCGTCTGACCGGCGTGATACCCGACGCGCTGGCCCATTTTTCTGCTCAACGGGTCCAGTCGGCTCGCATTCGAAGGGCTGTAAGAGCCGCTCGCGGCATCGAAGACCCCGCGACCAAAACGCGCGCTCGATCCCACGCCGCGGCGAATCATGCCGCTTACGATGCTGCCGCTCGAGAGCGCCACACCGCTCGCGAGAGACGCGGCCATGGGCAGGATTTGACGCATCACGAGTAAGATGAATCCGCAGAATACCGATACGCGCAACGCATCAACCGCCTCGACCGTGGCACCCTGGCCGTAAGCGTGCGACAAGGGTGCGGTTACCGCATGCAGCAAGAGATTCGCGACGGTCGCGACGAGTATGATGACGAGTGCGTAGTTTGCGAGTTGTGCGATCCAAGCCTCAAAGAAGCGCTTGGTCGCATCGAAAAACAGCATCGCGATAAAAATCGGTCCGACCGCCAGCAAAATCCCGAGTGATACCAAGGCCAGGCACATCAAAAAAGCCACGTAAATCGTCACGAGCCCGACGCACACATAACAAATGATCCCACAACAGATGAGTGACATGCCGTTTACGCTGAACAGCGTTCCCCGCGATAACAACGCGTCGCCGACTTCAGATCCTTGGGTCCAGATCGTATCTGCGGCACCCATCACAGTCGGGGCGCCCCCGCCCACGATGCCTTGAGCTAAGATCTGAGGACTGTTGATGAAGATATCGAGAAGTGGTGCGATATTTTGGGACAGCCTGAACACCAGCACGAGAATGATGCCTAAGATGAGAATGCGACGGCCTCCTTCGATGAGCGGCTCTTCGATCTTCCCGGTGAGCTGCAGATAGCCCCACATCATCACGTACACCGACGCCAATGTGATCACCGCCGGCTCAATTAAGCTGGACACATTGCCAACCTGCGACGAAATGAAGGTATTCATTTGCCCCGTTAGCCACGCGAAGAACGATGTCCACATAAGCAGTTCCGATACCTTAGTGCTTTGGATCCGGCCTATTCCATTCGATCGGCGGCAAGTCTTTCATTGACCCCAGTTGTTTTCGTCCATTCGCGGCTAAGGCGTTCGCGCAGTCTCCTAACGTTTGACGCTGCATGTCCTCGGCACACCAGGCCACTTTCGCCCTCATTTCATCCGGGTGCTCCATATACCAACTCACCGTCGGCGGTGGTTCGGCGGGTTTGCTACATCCCGCCGAGAGGGCAGCCACGCTTGCCAGCGTCGCCGCCATTTTGATGAAACACGGGTTCACCACTGGATAGCCGGCAGATCGGACATCTGGCCAAGCGACTGCACGGAAAGCTCGCGTACCATCTGGGCGTTCTGCAGTTGCTGCGCCTGTACCGTCTGATACAGCGCATCGGTCTTGATCTGATTGGTCTGAGTCATCACCTGCTCGGATTGAATGCGGCCGGACAGATCCGCGCTCGCCTTCGTGTCTTGCGTGCTGCCCAATGCCGAAATGAGCCCCTGCAGCGAGCTGAAGTTGCTGCTGGCATTGGCTTGGGTTTGTTGCGACAGCATCGCCAGAGTGGCTGCGGACCGGCGCGATTGAGTGAGATACGCTTGTGCCTGCGGCGAGAGGTTGGACACTTGCTGCGGAGTCAGGACCGCATTGCTCTGCACCGTGGTTTGCACCTGTGCGGCCAGGGGCCCGTAGCTTGCGCTCACGCCATTCATCACGCCCTGCAGCTGCGAATAGTTCACCGGCAAGTAGTTGCGCTGTAAGGCCGAGATGGGCACTAGACTCTGCATGCCGCGCGGGCCGGTGAGGGAATCGTATGTGGACACCAGCTGCTGGTATTGGCTCACCATGCCTTGCAGCTGCTGTCCCCATGAGATCACCTGCTGTATGGCTTGGGCTAGGTTTGCAGCATCGATGACAGGCATCCCAGCATGCGCCGGCGCGCAGATGCCGACGCCAAAAAGCGAGAGCAGTAGTGCAGGCATCAAACGTTTGCGTAGCTGATTCAACATGGACTTACTCCTTAAAGATTAACCGACGGCAACGAGCTTCTCCGGGTTCTTATCTGGCACGTATCGAGGAACTGCGCCCTTAACCGTGGCATCACGAAAACGTGGCAACCAGAGTTCGGGATCAGGGCCCACCTCCGCGATCAGCCGATTCATGATGTCGATGTTGGCGATACGCCCGGAGATCACATTCAATTCGTAGTCAAAGCCTTTTAAGTTCAGCTCGCACACGACGCTGTGATGGCCTTGCTTGAGCAAGAACATGCGCGAGCCCGGCTCAAGGCCTTCCTTCAAGAGCCGATATTCCTGCAGCGAAAGGCCGAAACCGCCGACGTAGTCCTCTTCGGTGGCTTTATCGTTCGGGAAGAAGATTTTCGTCGGCGTCTGTTCCACCAGCGTGCGGGCGATCGGACTCGCCAAGACATCGCTTGGGCTTTGCGTGGCGAAGGCGGCCACGCCTTCGAGCTTTCGCCAGGTCTTCAATCCGTCCTTGGCAAAGCCTTCAAAGGAGGCATCGGATAGGAGTTTCGAGAACTCATCCATCCACACCACGAGTCGCCGACCATCCAGCAGCCGCTTCACGATCTGAAATAGATACATCGTCACCGGGCCGCCGGTCAGCGCATTGTCGAGAAAATCCGTGACATCGAATCCAATCAAGGAGTTCTGATCTAAGAGCGGCACGACCGTATCGTCGCGATTGTCGAACACCCAGGCGTAATCGCCCCGCTCCTCGGCGCACCACTTACGAAGGCGTGCATGCATGCCTTCGGGATCGGTGGGATCCAAGAACTCCAAGAGTCGCGACAGGCGCCTGGCAGCTTTAGGAAGCTTCAAAGTCCCGTGAAGCGCCAGATCCAAGTCGCTCTCTTCCCGCACCGAGAATGGCTTATCAGTTCGCGCCACCAGACGGCGTAGCCAGACCTTCAAGAATTCGACGTTACCAGGCGTGGGCTCAAGCTGCAGCGGGTTCATGCCCGTGGGTACCCCATTCTTCAGGGGCAGATAGCGGCCGCCCAATGCCCTGACCAGGATTTCCAGGCCCCGATCCTTGTCGAATAGGACTTGCGTGGCGCCTGTCTTGGTTAACATGCATACCGAGAAGCCGATGAACACGGTTTTCCCGGATCCGGTGGGTCCGATGATGCTGGTGTGTCCGATGTCTTTGCGGCTACCCCCGTCCGCCGCGCGCGGATCGCTCGCGTGCAGCGAGAAATAGTACGGTGATCGTGCATTCGTGATGAGCATGGTGAGCGCATCGCCCCAATGGTTGCCTGTGGCCCGGCCGATGGGAAAATTGTGAAACGGCGACATCCCGACCATGTTGCGGCTGGTGATGGGCGCCTTACGGGGCCGAAAGGAAAAATTGGCCGGCAGCTGCGCCCAGAACCCCGCTTCTAGCGCCAAATCCTCACGGGCCACGACCATGCCGGTTTCCGCGAGCACCGAACGCGCATGCGAAATGTTGTCGAGCAAGCCTTTGAGTCGCGCCCGGGTCGCCCCTTCCTTGGTGCCATCGAAGGGGTCGGCGAGCACTTGCAAGGTGCAGTGATGATCGCCCATCACGAACTCGTTGCTGGTGAGCTGATCGAGCGCCACTTTCAACTCCTCGGCTTGGCTGACCGCCAGGTCCTGGGCGTTTCGCAGGCGGGCATACTGGGCGGATAGCACCCGCTGCGCGGTGGACTTGGGCAGGAAGGTGAAACTTTGCGTCAGCACGAAAGGATACGGGGCGGTGAGCAAGAGATTGAACATGCCGGGCGAGGTGGGCGTCGGATATTCCTTGATCCCTAAGAAGGCGCCGAAGCGGGTCTGCGTCGGCGTGCGATATTCCATGGCTTCGGCGCCAAAGAAGGGGCGCGTCGTCATCAGCACATCGCTTAAAGTGGCGCGCGGCAACGGCACGGCGCGCGATTCGCCATTCAGGAGCAGGCCGAAATACTCGAGGAGCGAGGAATATAACCGCCCTCCCCGCGCGTAGATCCCGAGCAGTTCCGGCTCATAGCGATCGAGCGAAGCTAGGAGCTGCGAACGTAGTTTTGCGCAGGTCTCGAGCGCATCGTTCAATCCTTGCGCCTCGTTGTCCTTGTTGCTGCGCGACAGTACTTTAAGCGCCGTACCTTGGAGCGCGCCGGCTTGCGGACGAAACACCACCGACAGGTATAACTCATTCACCATCAGGGTCTCGCCCGTCACACGGGCCCGGTAGTGCTCATCCATGGTGCGCGAAAAGCCCTCCGGACACTCGCCGCCCGGATACACATTCTCGCGACGGCGAATCACATGCGTCCACACCGACACCTGATCGCTCGCAATGTTGCGCAGGAGAATGTTCAGGCGTTCATGCCAATTGTTGATGTCCGCATCATCGGCGCTCTGGAAGCTCGCGCCGGCCAGGCGAAAAGCTTGCACATAGTCCCCCGCCTTGGTCTTCACCACCTGCTCGTGGACATGGCAGGTGTAGGGAATGTTCATCGCGCCGAAGATCTCGCGGTTCATCGCCGAGCGGCGCAACATCGCCTTACGATTGTTCACCTTTCGCCCGTTTAAGAACGCCAACAGCGCAAAGGCCCCTGCTATCGCCAATGTGCAACACGCGAGGCTAAACAGGGCCAGTTCAAAATGAGCGTTCTTCAACAAAGTCCTTTACCTCATGCAATTTATTGGCGGTTCAACGGCTCGCCCCAAAGCCATCGGCGCCGACCTTTGGGATTCGGCAAGTCGAATCGCAAGGGGCTGTAACTGTTAGCCTTCCAGAAGCGCACATTGCCGAGCAATCCAGGCCCCCGCGTACGGCCCCACAAGAACAACAAATCAAAGAATCGGGCATCGTTCTTACACACCAGCCAGAAAATGCCGTGAATCGGCAGGCACACCAACAGCCACAGTAAATTCTTGGTGAGCAAGAAAAGTTCGACCGTGGTGAGTCCGTTGATGAGCAAGGCGGAATACGTCACGCCCATCGCCATTGCTGGCCGTGTCACCCCGGCAAACAGGGGATCATCCGTGATCCCTACCGCTTCGCTGTCGCTCATGGCTTCAAACGCCAAACATGCCGCGGACCCAGGTGACGATCTGCTGTGCGCCGAACACGAGACAGATGCCAACGATACCCGCGGCCGCCCAGCCCCAAGAAATCTTGTTGAACCAGGCGGCGGCGCCGATGGCCATCACGGCGATCACCGCAATCGGCGTCAAGATGGCGAGAATATTGGTGTTCGCGGCACTCGCGCCGGTGCTGAACGGGCTTCCGGCAAACGCTAGTTCTGGCGTTAGGCTTGAGAACGCCAGGAGCAGGACCATCCAGGCCGCTGCCAGCAGCCATTGCTTTCTTCGCTCAAGCTCGCAGGATGAACCCGCATCGATGCAAAACTTAAGTTTCATTGCTTAGCTCCTAGTTTGAAGAAGACCCTGAACAGCTTTCCGTAAATGTAAAATCCCTGGCGTCCATAAAGGCCTTCGCCTCTAAGGACTGCGATAGACGAAATACGGTTTCACCGGCGTGGCAGACTCGGATGTCGTGGAGATGGCCGCTGCCACGGCCTTCGCGTGTACGGCCGCCCCATACATTCCCCATGGAATCAAAGCGGGTGCCAGTGCGCGCGCCCCTTGTGGCACGACTAAATCGTTGTTGCCGCCCCGCTGGGTAGGGACTCGACGTGCGTACATATCCCAGGTGTTTCGCAGCGTCGATGGCGCGCGCTTAGCAGCTGGAGCGAGGACCCGATTCTCAAAGCTCGGGGCAAAAGGGTCGCGCTGCGCTGCTTCGGGAGGCGATGCCTGATTCTTAAAGCGGCGCGCGATTTCGCGTTTCAGGTCTAAGTAGCGCGCGCGGTGCTCCTCCAGAACATGCGCCGCCATCGCCGCCCCGACAAAGTCCCCTCGAGTGTCGCGCTCGAGCCGATCGCGCATGGCAGCGGCCGAAGCGTCGAACTCTTGGTGCAGCAAACTCTCGAGTGCCTGGCGCTCCTCGGGAGCGCTCAGCAAGGAGGGAAGCCTTTCAGCGCCGCGCGCGCAGAGGCTAATCAGCGCCAAGGCACCTGCCAGCAATCCAAATCCCGCGAAATGTAGCTCCCTGGTGCTCATGGGTCTTAACGCTCCAGGACAGCTGCCGGTGTAGGTTCTCCAAGAATTCGCTCATTTGAGCTGGTGGGCGCCCGAGGATGCCGCGCACGCTGCAGTTGATCGTTCCAGTCTTTGCCGGGCGCCGCATCGGGTCGGTCGCGACCAATCGGATGCCCAAGGCTTTCGCTCAAGGAAATGCTCATGTGGTCCCCGGCTTTGTCCGCGTTGAAGGCTGCGAGGATTTCGTAACCGCGACCTTCGAGCGCACGCGCCATGCGCGCTGGCGCATCGATCGCGTTACCCGTAGTCGAAATCACCAGTCCTTGAGCTTTGAGCGCCTGGTAGCTCAAGGCCTCGATGCCACTTTCGACGAAGGCGGCGGATGGCGCGCCACCGGCCTTGGTGATAAACAACCCCTTATCCCCGTGCACTGAGTGATAGGGCGTCGGTTGCGTCCCTCTTACCTCGTACCCCACTTCGCGCCCCGTCTCATCGCGGAGCCGAAACACCACATTGCCCTTTGCGTCAGCGAAGACCTGTCCCTCATGGAGCGCCGAGTTCACTACGCGCGCGGGAATCGCCCGCACTTCCGTTAAATACCACTGAGCACGGGCCAATCGATCCGGCGCCGGGGTGGGTGAAGGGCGTTGATCCACAGGGGCGGCAGCACGAATTCGATTGCTTGGGTTGGATGGGGGCGCCGGGAGATTCTGAAGCTCGCGCAGGGCGTCGCGGAATCCGACATCCTTCAGATACTGCACCAAATCGATTGCTCCACCCCCACCGGCGCGCCCGGAGCGCATCCGGTGCAGCGCGCCGGCCGCGTTGTGATCGTAAAACCGAGATTCAGTGACGGTGATGCGGCTCGCGGCGATGCGCCAATTACGAGCCGGATCCTTAAGGTCCCGCCTAGCCCCCAAGGCCTGCAATACGTCGGCCAGGGGGATTGATCGAATCCGAGCGATCTCATCGGCTTGCATCGTAACCCTCACTTACCCCTACGCAGATCGAGCTACGACCCGGCTTGGCCGTGCGTTATTTTGTCTTGTCGTACAGGTCGAAAAAACGACCTCTGCGAAGAGTACGGAACGAAATAACGAAATGCAAGAAAAATAATAGCGTGCGAAGCGAGCGATCCGCTTAACGCCGTTCGGTCATGAAATGCGATTTGAGTGCGTTCGCTACGCAGGCGCTGCGCAGCAGCGGCTGACTAGCCTAGACTTCGAGGAATCATTCGTCCCGGTAAACGAAGATACCGACGCCGCTATCCTTCGCCTTCGGACTGCGACTCTTCGCGAGCCGCAGGCGCGCATTGATGCTCTGGATGCACTTTTGCAGCTCGGGGCGCACTTCACGTGACCAGCGCGCGAATTGAGCATCGTCCAATTTGTCGGCGACGAAGCGTTGCACGAGACCTAGGTTCTTCTGATTTTCGGGAAGCAAGTTGTTTTGTAGAATCGAGCGAATCAATCGCTGCGTGCCTACCGTGATAGATGCGAGGGTGAGCTCCGCCGTTTTGGGCAGCACGATGAGCGTAGTCCCGAGTAGCGCGACCTTGTCCCCTTTCAATCGCAAGGCCTCGCCGTGGCGAACGATGGCGGTGAGAACTTCGTTGACCTGCATGTCCGGGGCGAACTTTTTCGCGAGCGTCGCCAGAGTCACCCCCTTGCCATTGACCGGCAACACTTTGGGCGCACCGTGCTGATCCGTATAACGCTTGTCGTGCTGCCAATGAGTCAACAAATCCGAAACTGCATAGGAGCGCTCCAGCGCCCTCTTCGCGGGACGGTTGTTAAGCTTCTTACCCCTAGTGGCGAGCCTAAAGGCGAGCTGCTGATCTTGGCGTGAAACGCCCAATTGGCTCAAGGCATCGGAGGCCACCTGCAAGAATTCGCGCGCGACGGCAAGCAGTACCGCGCGATCCCCCGCTTGCAAGCTCGGGGCGAGCGGCGTGTCGCCCGTATTACGGAAGCGGATCGCCTTCTTTTTACGCTTGATATTAGGCATTGCGGCGATTCATGAAGCCCCAGTCGATGAAATCATACGAGCAATACTGACGGCCATGAAAATAGGCGTCACGCACGCACCCTAACCCAGATCGCCATCTTCTCTGAACACATAAAGACCGATCCCGCACAATTTCTCATCGCCTCTGCCGCGCCCTCCCCCCGCCGCTTCCAGTTCCTGCTCCACCCGATCAGAGGTTTCTTGAAGCCGCTTCCTAACCGCGTGCGCCCAGGCTTCGAACTCCTTCTTGGGCAACCTACCGTAGACCTGGCGTTCAAACCGCCCGCCCAGTCTCGCGCTCGCGGGGATTTTGGCATTGAACACCACGGTTTCTGCCAGGTGGCGCACTTGCCAGATCAACCAGGCCAGCACCGCGGCCGGCGTCTTTTCCGTAATCATGACGGGATTGCCGAGCAAGGCGACCTTGTCACCCTTCAATTTACTCACATCGCTGTGGGTGCAAAGAATCTCCACCACCTGTGCTACGTCTAAGTCCGGGACGCAGAATTTGACCAAACTCTCGAGGGTCGCGCCCTTGCCTAAGATCGGCAGTGCCTTGGGCGTACCGTCCGGTTGCACGAAGCGCGAGTCCCTGCGCCATGTGGCGAGAAGGAGCGCCAACTCATTGTGGACTTTGAGTACGGTCTCACTGGGCCTGCGCCGAGTTCTCTCGCGCATCGCGAGCTCAAGCGCTTGTTTTTGGATCGCGGGAGACACGCCCAACGCCACCACCGCATCCGTGATCACATTATAGAGTTCTTGGGAAAGTCCGGTCATGACCGCGGATTCCACCGGCCGCAGACGAGCGCGCACCCGCGGTTTGCGAATCCGCTTTAGCTTGAGTTTGGACTTCCGCTGCATCGTCTCCACGACTCCACGTTGAGAGAAGCTGGATCACTTCCATTTCAATCGGCAGGATGGGACCTCATGAACCGCTGCTCATGGACACTCGTCCGAACCATTGCTACCTTACCGCACGGCACGCCGTCATGATTACGGCAGCGCCTCTTGAGTCTCTAACTTTAAGCGAGTTATTTCAAGAAGCGGGCGCAACTTAAGGTACATTGCAACTTAAGCCAACTCTGCGAGATCATAGCCATTGACATAAAGTCTGTCGCCCGACCTCTGACGGCCTAGAGGAGCCACTCGTTGGCAGGACCTGAAAATCGCTTTGAGCGCGCTCAGTTGTTGAGCGCGGCGTTCGATCCGATCATCGACATTTGTGTGTTGCTGGGCGTGCATACCGCGGAACTGGAAACCATGCTGCGCGTGGAGTTCGTCAAGCGACTGGCCGCGACACTGCCGCGCAACGTCAAGACCGGCAAAGAGCCGAGCCACGAAGAAGTGGGTTTGGCCGCGGGCTTAAATCGCGGTGAAGTGCAAAACATCCGCTCCAGCGGTGCCAAGAGCGCGCAGCTTAGGATGCGCAAGAAATCGGCGCAGCACTCCAAGAGCGATCGGGTGCTCGATCTGTGGAAGTCCAATCCTACGTTCATGACCACCAGCGGCGGGCCGTTAAACCTGCCCATCGACAAGCAGCATGTGGGACCGAGCTTCGAGGACTTGGTCGCCGAGGCGCTGCCCGGTAAACGGCACGCCAATGTGTTGAAGGACTTGCGCCGTCGCGGATTGGTGCAAGTGCTGCCCGATGAGATCGTGCGCATTCGCCGTGCGGCGCGAGCGCTGCCCACGGAATTGAACGAATCTTCGATCGCCTTTATCGGCGAGCAGATGCGCATCGTCGGCAGCGCGCTGCTGCAGTCGATCGTCAATGCCGAGCGCGCCGCGGGTTCCCTCAACATGGTTGCCACCAGCGACATTGTGAGCATTCCTGAGGAAAGCATCGCGAGTGCGCGGGCCACTTTGCATGAAAGCATCGCGAATTTCGTTCAAGGCTTCGAGAAGGACTTTGCGCGCAAAGGCAAGAAGGGCAAGGGCTCGCAAGTCCTGCTGGGCACCACGGTCTATACCTTTTCGAATAAGTAGGCGACGGTCCGTATGCGAACCGCGCGTACCTTTGGCAAGGTGATGGCGGCAGGGCTGATGGTGAGCCTCTTAAGCTGCGGGGATTCATCGATCCAGAACGATTCTTCGATTTTGAGGCGGGGCTTAAGCGGCGAGCCCGCAACGCTGGATCCAGCGGCGGTAGCCGACACCTTTTCCCATGAAGTCATCCGCGATCTCTACGAAGGTCTCACCGCCGAATCCCCCACCGGCACGATCCTTCCCGGCGTCGCGACCTCGTGGGATGTCGATGCCACCGGCACCCGCTACACCTTTCACCTGCGCACCGATGCGCGATGGTCTAATGGCAAGCCGGTCACGGCACATGACTTCGTTCTCGCGTGGCAGCGCGCGCTAGATCCGAAGCGCGGCTCACCCGAAGCAGATCTGCTTCACGTCATTGCAGGCGCCGCTGACATCGTTGCCGGAAAGGCACCGATCACGAGCTTGGGCGCCCGCGCCTTAAGCGACACTATGCTGGAGGTGACGCTCGAGCAGCCCGCGCCGTATTTTCCGGGGCTTCTGGCGCACGCGCCTGCCTATCCTGTGTATTCCGATGCGAGCGCCCGAAGTCATGATCCGAAAGGCTTCATCTCCAACGGTGCGTACGTGCTTAGCCGCTGGCTACCCGGTACCACGGTGACTCTTACGCGAAATCCCTATTACTGGGACCGCGACAATGTCCACATTGCACGCGTCGAGTACCAAGTCGTTTCCGATGATTCGGCGCAGCTGCGCCGCTACCGCGCCGGCGGGCTCGAGATGACCGACAATGTACCGGCGAATGAACTTCCGACACTGCGCCGCGAACATGCGCAAGAGCTTAAAATTGCACCCTATCTTGCCACTGCTTACTACGGCTTGAACCTCACGGCGGCGCCCTTTGCCCACAATGCCCAACTGCGTCAGGCCCTCGCCATGGCAATCGATCGCCACCGGCTGGTGCAGCAACTGGGGGGCGGCCAGAGTGGCGCTTATGGATTGGTCGCGCCAGGCACTTGGAACTACACCCCGCAAGCGTGGGACTGGCAGGCTTTAAGCGACACCGAACGCATCGCTCAGGCGCAAAAGCTCTATGCCCAAGCAGGCTATTCCTCCCGCTCGCCGCTGCGCTTGCGCGTGCTTTACAACACGAATCCCGGCATCCGCGACACCGCCATCGTGATTGCCGCGATGTGGAAAGAAGTGCTCGGTATCGATACTAAGCTCGAGGATCAGGAATACCGGGTTTTTCTCGAAACGCGGCATGATAAGTCGCAGTGGCAAATCGCACGCCTCTCCTGGGCGGCGGACTACGATGATGCGGGCAATTTTTTGGACGCATTACGGAAGACTTCCATCAACAACGATGAGAGTTACGCAAACCCGGCCTTTGATGCCTTACTGGATGAGGCGGCCCATACGCCTGATGCGCAAGTGCGGCGCGAGAAACTGCAGGCGGCCGAGCGCCTGATGCTGGCGGATTACCCGATAATCCCGCTCTATCATTTCGTCTCCAAACATCTGGTCAAGCCCTATGTGAAGGGCCTTCAAGTGAATCCTTTAAACCATATTGCCTCGAAAGCACTTTCCCTGTCGCCTCACTAGGCATTGCCATCACAGTGTCAGTTGTTGTCATAATTTGGATGTATGCTAGAGGTCGAAAAAACGACCTTTGATAGAGGGCGCCATATTGACGATCATCACAGGAACGGCGTACCCTCCAAAGACACTTTAAGCGCGGGGTACTCGCTCAAAGGTTAAGTTGCCGCGGTGTCGTCATGCAAGTCATTTCAATCGCGAATCAGAAGGGAGGCGTCGGCAAGACCACGCTATGCAGCCTATTGGCGTTTTACCTAGTTGATAAACGGCGCGCCCGGGTGTTGGCGATTGACCTTGATAGCCAACGCAACTTGTCCCATACCCTGCGCGAGTTCAGGGTTGAGGTGGCGACCACTGCCCTGTTCGATGAACGGCCTGTAGCACTGCGTACTTCTCGCCAGGATCTTGCCCTCATCCATGCCACCCCACAGCTGGCGAATCTGGAGCGGGCGACGGCGGAGGAAGCTCATCGGCGGGTCCAAACCTTTGCCGCGCAGATTGATGGATTG
>DASWUU010000175.1:0-5626 GCA_036401515.1 Steroidobacteraceae bacterium | reverse complement strand
GCAAGAGTTGGCGCCTCAAAGAATCCGCTGAACGTCTTGCCAAGGCACATCAAACCGCGTAATCATCCCGCGTCCCGCCACTGCCAGGTGGGGGATTTTGACCCGGCCACAGGTGGAGGAGTTTGGGGTGGCCGCCGGGGCTATCTAAGCCCTTGCGAATCTGCCGCTGCGCGGTTCTCGTGTTTCGCATGCGCAAAACTTCACCGCCGGCGACCTGAGCGTAATCGCTTTCGAGCGACGCCGTGGCCTCGCCGCTCGACCAGCCGAAGGCCAGTGTCGTGGAGCGCTGCGGAAAATCCTTCATCAATGCGTCAACTTGATCCGGCCCGGCCTCCTCGTGGCGCCATTGAAGGAGCAGCTGATAGTTGTCGCTAGCGTCGTCTTCGAAACCGTATTCGCGGTCCATCTCGATCGTTTTTTGTAGTGCGGCGATGGCCGCAGGCTCGTCTCCCAAAGTGAAATGCACCACCCCGGTGTTGAATTGCATGGTGGCCATCGATACGGCATCGAAGGCATCGCGATATAGATCTACGGCACGCCGCGCGGCCTCGAGCGCAGCGCGCAGTTCCCGCTCGCGCACCGACGCGCCGCTCCCGCCGCACGAAGCGCGCGCGAAATGAATTTGATACTCGACAGACGCGACGCGCGCCAGGCCCGTTGGCAACGCGACTTCGACTGTTGGGCTTGATCGAACGATCTCCAGCTGACGCTGTGCGTTGTCCAACCGGCTTTGGCAATCGCCGTCCTCGGCCTTTGCGAGTGAATCCGCGTAGTCCAGGCGTGCGCTAAGCGCGTCGGGTGACTGCGGTTCGAGGGGGTTTGCGGTCGGATCGCCCGCATACACATGCAGTGACGCAAACCCAAGGACGGCGGCAAGTAGAGTTGCCGCCCCAGTGAAGTTCATGGCTCTAGGCAAACTATGTCGGGCGACTTTTATCCGTGAGCGCCGGGGCGAGTTTTGCTTGGGCCGGTACTGAAGCAACCGATCCAGTGTTTGTTATCGACTTTGTCATCGATTCTCTCGGGATAGCAGTCAGTAGGCAACGTTATAGCCCGGTAGCGAGGTTCACGAAAGAGCGGATGGTGATGATGATGATGATGCTCCATACCCGTTGTCTTGGCTGTGGAGTGTGTGATGGCCGTACTACGCGAGGTAACGACATGCGAACCGGCGTGATTACCGAGAGTGGCGCCACGCGCGCCGACGCCCGCGCCATGCCCGCCCAGTGCGCCGACAGCGGCGTGCCCAGCAAGTCCCGCGCCACCGTGACCGCCTAGTCCGCCACCGTGACCGCCGCCGCCACCGCTGCTGCCACTGTGGCCGCCGCCGCCACCGCCGGAACCTCCAGAGGAGGGCGCGGCCGCCGCGCTAGTGTTGCCCCCGCCGCTGGAGGCTGATCCGATGATCGGGACAGCCATTAGAAGTACGGCCGCGAATAAGGGGAATCTGGACATGATAACCCTTCTACTCCCGTAATTTTCGCAGGTCAATCCGGCACTCCCGTATCATCGCGGCACGATGCTTAGGATTTCACAGTTTCTCGCCGGCGCGGCGCTGTTAATCGCCGTTTCCCTATCAGCGGCGCAATCCCCGGCACCCCAATCGCTTTATCCCGAAGTGCTCTCCGCGCAAGATGTCATGGTGGCGATGCGCGATGGGGTCAAGTTGGCCACGGATATTTATCGCCCCGGCACAGGAACCGTACCGGTCTCGGAACGGCTGCCGGTGCTTCTGCATCGTACGCCGTACGACAAGTCGGAGGCAGCCACCGTTTCAATCGCTGAGACTCTAGCGAAGCACGGGTACGTCGTGATGGTTCAAGACATCCGTGGACGTCATCACTCGCAAGGCGTATTCGAAAAATACTACGACTTCGATGCCTATGACGGATACGACACCATCGAGTGGGCCGCAAGCAGGCCATTCAGCGACGGTAAGGTGGGCATGTATGGGACTTCATACGCCGCCCACACGCAGGCGGACGCCTCGAAGCTTGCGCCTCCGCACTTGCGCGCGCTGCTGCTGAACATGGGAGGAATGTCCAACGCTTGGGACCATAGCGTGCGATACGATGGCGCGTTCGAGATGGGCCGTCAATTGACGTGGGCTTGGTCGCAGGCAATGGAAGATGCGAGGGACCCCGTTGCGAAAGCGATGTTTTCCAAAGAGAACGTGGCCGCGTGGTATGCGGCACTGCCGATACGCAAGGGATTGAGTCCGCTAGCGAGCGCGCCTAACTTTGAACATTATTATCTGGACGAGGCGACGCACTCGGACTACGGCCCGCATTGGGAAACGATCGGCATGCAATGGGAGAAATACTACGCGCAGACCGCGGACGTACCTATGATGCACGTCGGCGGGTGGTATGACATTTATTTGCGCGGTACGATCGAGAACTGGCGCAAGCTTTCGGAGCTGAAGAAGTCCCCCATGCGACTCGTGATTGGTCCCTGGACGCATCATGGGAACAAGGCAACTTACGCGGGTGATGTGGACTTTGGCAGGGATGCCGCCATCACCGATTTCGACACCGATTTTCACCTGCGATGGTTCGACTCCCATTTGAAGGCCATGCCTACCGCGACGTCGGAGCAGGCGCCGGTAAAATACTTTTTGATGGGTACGGGTGACGGTCATAAAGACTCCGCCGGGCGCCTGTATCACGGCGGTGAGTGGCGCGAATCGAAGGAGTGGCCGCCTGCCGAATCGCGCGCCGTCATTTTCTATTTGCACGGCGATGGATCGCTAAGGGCGCAGGCACCCACGGCTTCGGAGCCGCCATCGACGGCCATTCAGTTCGATCCCTCGCATCCCGTACCCACCATTGGCGGCGGCGTATCGGCGCGATTGAAGGACGGCGCTTTCGATCAGCGCGAGCGGCCCGATATGCCGGGATCACGCGCTCCGTATTTGCCGCTCAGTTCCCGATCCGATGTGCTCGTGTTCGAGACTGAGGCACTGGAGCGAGATTTGGTGCTCGCAGGGCCCGTGGAGGTCACCCTGCAGGCTTCCTCGAGCGCGACCGATACGGATTTCACGGCCAAATTGATCGATGTTTATCCGCCGAGTGCCGATTTCCCCAGCGGGTTCGATATGAATCTCACCGACGGCATCGTGCGCGCCAGTTACCGCGGCAAGTCGCATACGCGCCGGCTGCTGGTGCCAGAGAAAATCTATCAGCTTGTCATTCGTCCGTTCGACACTGCCGACGTGGTCAAGAAAGGGCATCGACTACGGCTTGATATTTCGAGCAGCAACTTCCCGCGATTCGACGTGAACCCGAACACCGGCGAACCCCTCGGCATGAATCGCCTAATGAAGTCTGCGAAAAACACGGTTTATCACGAACCCGCGCATCCCTCGGGCGTGAAACTCTATGTGATGCCGCCTACTCCTTGACGTAGGCGATCTTGTCTTCCCGCAGCTTGCAAGCGGCATCGACCAGCGCGGCGTGGTCTTGAAATAGGTCGTCTTTAGATAGTCGAACCATGCCGACCAGCCGCGACATAGTTTGAGGCTGAGGTTCAATACTGCTGTCGGACAGGATATGCAGAATGGACGCGCCGCTCGCCTCCAGGGCCCTCGCAACGAGAAGCGTGCGGTGGCAATCCAACGGTTCCTTTTCGGCGCACATCAGCGCCAGGCGATATTCTTTCGCCGCCTCCTGCGCCCGTTCGATCCCGTGCTTGAACATGGGCGTGGCCGCCAAGCGCGAGTACTGCACTTTGCCGCCTTCGTAATGGGAAGGATCGTCGGACCGGGCGCCTAATTCCTTGCCGAGAAACAGGTAGGCGATACCGTGCTCGGCGAGAGTCGCGGCAAGTCTGTCCTTGTTGAACTGCGGATGGCGCCGGCTGAACGGGCGAGACCGCACATCGGCGATGGCCGTGATGCCGTTCCCCGTCAGCAGGCGCACGAACTTTTCAATGGGGTGATTCGAATGGCCGACTGTATAGATCTCGAGCATTTATGGCTCCGACGTTTCCGCGGAAACGTTTTGCAGGCGGTCTCGCAGAACGTCTCGATGACTGAAAAGCGCGAACACCGCCAAATCGTAATCCATTTTTTCGCCGCACCAGCGCGTCACTGCGGTTGAGGGATCGATGCGGATGTTCTGGCTTTCATGAACTTCGTGCACGCTATCCCACGCGTAGGCGGGCGCATCGCTCCGGAACGCTTCCTTGTAAGCACGTCCATCGTTGCTGAGGAAGCGCCAGCCGCCGTCATCGCAGGTCTTGATGACGATCTCGCCCCTGTGAACCATGCGGTGATGCGCGCGGCACAGGGTGATCAAATTAGAGAGTTTTGTCTCTCCACCGTCCGCCCAGTGCTTGATGTGATGCGCGTCGATGTAGCGGTCATAGGTGCAACCCGGAAACCGGCAGCCGCTATCCCGTGCATTCAAGGCACGGCGCAGCGCGGGCGGAATACTCCGCGTTTTGCGGCCCACATCCAGCGGCTCGCCCTTGTCATTCTCGACGACGCGCACCAAGCTGGAATCGCACGATAGGCGGCGCGCCGTCTCAACGGGAACAGTAGGCCCGTGCTCGACTTCGCAACGGCCATCTTGAGTGTTCTTCAAGGTTGCTGCATCGACATGGATGACGACTTGGTATCGGTCGGCGGTGTTCGGTGTCGCGGGCCCGCGCTTCAAGAACGTTTCGGAAATTAAAGCCAGCGCATCCGCACGCCGCGCACCGTAAGGGCGCAAGGCAACGTCGGCATCGTCCGAGCCGTCCCAATCAAACGGATGCTTGGTCGGCGAAATTGGTTCGGTCGCAGGGACCGCTTCCATCGCCGCATCCATTGCCTTGACGAATGCCGCGCCCGCCAGGGCCGGCATACGCCCTCGAAAAATCAGGCTGCCATCGTTGTCGTACCAGTAGGTCAGACTGCATTTTTCTTCTTGCCGGGTCTCTCGCGCGAGTTCTTCGGCGTGCTCGGCTCGGCGATAGTGCTGCGCCAGCCTTTCGACGTGGTGCGCGGTCCCGTGAAGCGCAATCATCAGCAAAGAGTCCTCGTTTTCCGGACAAGCGATTCGCGTCAACGCCCTGGCCTTCGAATAGCTGAGTTCGCCGCGTGCCATCGATGCTGAAATCTTCGGCAATTTCCCCAGCGCGTGCGCCACACGGACTTTTTCGCGAGCCGCGCCCAGATGGAGTCCAATCTTGAAGTTCAGCCACTGCGCGCAGGAGTGAAGCCTCCCGTCCCACCAGCCCTTGCGGCGATCGAATTCCGCCACCAGCATGAGCAGGCGATAGTTAGCGGCGTTCAGATGTCCCGCAAGTTCCGTGATCTGATTTTCCAGCTCCTCAAGCGAGCATTTGCCTAAATCGATCGATGGTTGCTTCCTCATGGACTGCTCCGCTGACTGGATATAAACACAGTACCATTTAAGCACACTATGGAACGCTATGGAACTCCATAAGACAGGATAATATCCTCTAAGAACAGATACTTACATGCTGCTTGTAGGCGCCGTTCCCGCCAGGTTTCATGCGTCGCTTATCATACCGCCCCCGCATCATGCGATCCCTTCCGTGAGGTGATTCTTGATCAGATCTTCGCTAAGTCTACTGATGAGTCTCTGCCTCGCCTCAACGCTGGCGTTTGCGCAATCGG
>DASWUU010000174.1:0-8848 GCA_036401515.1 Steroidobacteraceae bacterium | reverse complement strand
GCCGCATTTGCGCAGAAATATGTGCAAACAAATTTGGTGTCGGATATTCCGCAAGCAGCTAATGCCGATGGAACGAGCGTCACGATCGATGCACATCTGCAGAATGTGTGGGGAATGTTGCGCGGCGCGCAGCAAGCCCGTGGTGGGTGAGCAATAACGGCACGGGCACGTCCACTCTGTATTCGGGTGCCGGCGCAATCACCGTTAGTCGTCACTATTCCCAATGCCATGGGTGTCAACAGTCCCTCGAGACCAACCGGGCAGATATTCAATGGCAGTACGGACTTTCAAATTGCGCCCGTCAATAATCCCGCCGCGAAAAATCCCGCGGCGTTCATCTTCGCAACCAATAACGGCACGATTTCAGCCGGCCTTCGACATAGAAGCCCGGTTACCCGATGGCGTCATCTATGAGGCACGCCTTTCGTCCCTCATCATCGCGGTATAAGCTATCTCGCATCAAAAAAAGCAGAGGCCCCTTCATGTTGCGAAAATGCCTGGCGTCGTCCTTGATTCTAATCGTGTGTTCAGCTTATGGCGCGGAACATTTCGACGGCCAGAGTTGGTGGGACACGGTCAAGGAGATTTCTGACGACAAGTACGAAGGCCGTGACACGGGCAGCATAGGCGAACGGCAAGCGCAAGAATATATCGTTAGCAAGCTCAAGGTGCTGGGCGTGGAACCGGCGGGCTCGGACGGCTTTTACCAGAGCGTCAAACTGCGAACGCTGGAGTTCGATGAACCGAGCTCTCAACTCTCACTGGTGCTGGATGGGCATGCACAAAAGCTCACGCTCGGAAGCCACGCGTTTTTCAGCACGCGATACCCGTCGGCGCCGAAGGTTGAGGCACCCCTCGTGTTTGTGGGTTACGGTCTCAACATTCCGGAAAAGAGCTACAACGATTTCGCCGGTCTCGATCTCACCAACAAAGTAGCAGTGATTCTCACCGGTTCGCCTGCGGACATCCCGTCTGCATTGAGCGCCCATCACCAATCGCGCGCCGAGCGATGGACGGCGCTGAAAGCCGCAGGGGCGATTGGCGTCATTCAAATTCCAAACCCCGCCTCCATGGACCTCCCGTGGTCGCGGATGTCTTTGAACCGCAATCATCCCAGCATGGACCTGGTGGGCCCGGAATTCGACGAGACCGCCGGAGCGAAGATGGCGGTGACTTTTAATCCAGCCTATGCAGACTTGCTCTTGCAAGGGACCGGACATAACTTCGCCGAGTTGGCCGCGTTGGGTAAGGATCGTAAGCCCCTGCCGCATTTTCCTTTGAAGATGTCCATAAGCGCCACCACGGTGACCCACTCGCAGGACGTCACCTCGGCCAATATCGTCGCCCGCATCTTAGGCACGGACCCGAAGCTCAAGGATGAATACGTGGTGCTGTCCGCGCATATCGATCACATCGGCATCGGCGAGCCCATCAACGGCGATCGCATCTATAACGGCGCCATGGACAATGGATCGGGAAGCTCGTTGTTGCTGGATATCGCCCGCTCATTGAAAGAAACGCATACGACGCTTAAGCGCTCGCTGCTTTTCGTATGGGTCACGGGCGAGGAGAAGGGATTATTGGGGTCAAAATATTTCGCCGAGCATCCCACGGTGACGGCGAAATCGATGATTGCCGACATTAATACCGACATGTTCTTGCCCATCGTGCCGCTCAAGGTTCTCACGGTCTACGGGCTCGCCGAGTCGGACCTGGGTGACCGCGCCACGCAGGTGGGTACTCATTTAAAGCTGCAGATGCAACCCGATCCGCTGCCATTGCTCAATGTCTTCATTCGCAGCGACCAATATAATTTTGTTCGCCACGGCATCCCATCTCTGATGATCGACGTGGGCGCGGCACCCGGATCAGCCGAAGCCGCGACCATCAAGGCCTGGCGCACCGAGCGCTACCATGCACCCTCTGACGACACCAATCAGCCGGTCGACCTAGCGACGGCTGCCGGCTACGAAGAATTCATTCGGGCACTCGTTATCGAGGTAGCCAACGATCCCAGTCGTCCGCAATGGAAGCAGGACAGTTTCTTTGGCCGCTACGCCCCGAAGCCCTAGCCTTAACGCTTTTCGATCGCCGCCGGCCCGATATCCAAGGACGATCTCGTCGACGACATCGTGGCGTGCGGCGCGCTGGCGCGCGCATTGCCGCTGGAAGCGTGCTGCGGTTCAGGCAGCAGGCGATCGAACAGGCCGCGCGAAGCGCCTGCGCGGTGCACCCATGGCGTGCTCCACTGCAGCGACGGCGCCCCGTGCTTGCCGGCCTGCAAGGATAATGAGCTGCCTCGGGTTTGCCACAAGGTCAATAGGCGCACGCGATCCTGCGACTTGAATTCCCCCATCTGTTGCCAGATCGTCGTGCTTTTGAGCATGGGCGCATCAAGCAGCGAGCTACGGCCGCGGCCTGATTCCAGCTCCAGCACGTTAGGTTTTCTCGGTCGAAACTCGGTGGCCGAAAACTCTTGAGGCTCGCTCGAGGGTTTTAGCGAAGCGAACGGCGCCGAGAAGCTCGACTCAGCGCCGGCTTCAGCGTGCGGAAACATCGGCGCTTCGTGCGTGAAGGCATGATCGGTCGGTGGCGGCTGATCGCCCGCGAGCGCCGCGGTCGCGCGAACCACGCAAAGCATCAAGGTCAACAGCAAGCCGTGGCGGGCCGCATTGCAGCGCGCTTCTCGCTGGGCATCGAGCGTTCCCTCACCTAAGGCAACTGCTGACATGGCTTATGATCCCTCATCGCAACAGAAATGCCCCGCGAGCATCCTCCAACGCTTGATCAAGCAGCAGGGATGCGCGTCACATATTAGTGCCTAACTTGGGATTGATTTAGCGCATGACAACATAACGCGCCGCGAGTTTTGGGCGCTGTCTCAATATGCAGACGATTGTGTAAAACGCCGTATTTTAGGTGGTTTCGCGCAAGGCAGCCCGGCCCTGTTCCCAGTCGCGTCCGTTGAATGGGCTCACCGTCATCGACTGGACGGTGCCGCCATCGAGGCATCGTGCGTTGATACTGAAACCGTTGGGATGTGAGCGGGGAATGTAGAACGACTTGACACCGCAGGTTGCGCAAAAGAAATGCTTCGCAACCCCGGTATTGAACGTGTAGGTCGCGAGCGCATCGCTGCCGCATAGCAGCTTGAAGCGCTCGGCAGGTACGATCAAATGCAAGAAGCCGAATTTGCTGCAAATGGAGCAATCGCAATCGAGGACATCGATATTCGCCGGTGCGATGACTTCGAAGCGGACGCGACCGCAATGACAGCCCCCGGTGTGGGTGAGCATCGGCTAGTGTTTGTGTTCTTGTGCGGTCAAATCGCCGAGTAAGGACATCAACTTCTCCGGACTGCCTGCCATGGTCACGTCGGTAAGGTATTTGCCGTTCACGACGAACATGGGCACGGAGGTAATGCGATACCGCTGCACCAACTGATCGGCTCTCTGCAGGGCCGTTTCCACATTGAAGCCGTGATACTCCTTCTCGAAGTCGGTCTCCGAAATGCCGAGCTTCTTGATAAAAGCAAGCTGCACCCGCTCCGCTGCCGCAGCGCTGTTGGGGTCGGGACCGATCAACGGATTGCCGTTGACCTGAATCTCTTTGAAGATCTCGCTGTGGACATCGTTCAGCTTGCCCATGCTATCGAGCGTATAAAAAAGACGCGCGAGGGATCGATGGCCCTCGTTCCACAGCACCGGCACCCGGGTAAAATTCACATAGGAGGGCTTGGATTTGAGCCAAGCCGCGACCGTCGGCTCGAGCGCGAAGCAATGCGGGCAGGCGTACCAAAAGAACTCAAGGACTTCCACTTGTCCGACCGGAACATTAGTGGGCTGCGCCGGGACTATTCGCGTGTAATTGACGCCTTCTTGCCACGACGAGCCGGCAGGGGTGGCCGCCGATGCGGTCGCGGTCGCGGCCGCGACCGTGGAGGCCACGGCCGCGAGCAAGGGATTGCGCGCGCCGGTATCGCCCGGCGTTTCCTCCACCGTCTCGGAACCGTCCTCGTTGAGGCGAGTCATGGTCTGCGGCTTGCCCGCATCCGCCACCGTTTTGCCGGGTACGGCCGGTGCCGTGCTCTTCACGGCAGGGTCCGTTGCCGGAGCAGGCGCCTTTTGCGGTGCGAGCCCTGATGGCTCTTGTCGACCGCAAGCAGTCAGGGCCAAGACAACGCTAAGCCCCATCGACAAAGACCATGGGGGCAGGCGCATCAGCGTATCCCCTGCGCATAGGAAGCAAGATTTCGAATATCGTCGGGTGACAAGCGCTTGGCGATGGTCTGCATGATGCCGTTAGGACCCGTGGTGCGGGTACCTGAGGCGTAGTCGTTCAGCTGCTTCACCACGTAGCCCGCCTGCTGACCACGCAGCGCGGGGAATTTTGCCGGCTCGTTGCCGCGGCCCGTGGGCCCGTGGCAGGCCATGCAGGCCGGGATTCCACGGGTTTGATCGCCGCCGCGATAAAGTTTTTCACCGGCCTCCCAGAAAGAGGGGTCAGCTTCCAGCCCCGTATTGGTCAAGCTGTCGAAATACATGCCCAAATCCGCCATGTCATCCGGAGTTAAATTCGCCGCCATCGGCATCATCACAGGACTAACGCGTTTGGACGTCTTGAAGTTGTTGAGCTGCTCGGCGATGTAATCCGCGCCGATTCCAGCAAGGCTAGGCCATTCCGGATTGGTACTGTTGCCGTTGGCCCCATGACAGGCTTGGCAGGTGGTGGCCTTGGCGGCACCGGCTTCCACGCTGGGCGCGGGCAGTGCGGAGGCCGCCACGAGAACGCCGAAAATTGTTGCCGCGAGAATCGAAAGCCGCTTCATGACGCCTTAATACCCCGTTTATTGTGACCCGATGGCAACCCTAAATTGTACACTAGAGTCAATAATTTGCGTCCGCCGGCGGCCATGACTAGCTATTCCCACGTGAAATTCATGACCAGCGCGGCCGAGCCGCATCAACTCGCCCCGGATGTGGGCAGGGAAATTGCGTTCGCGGGGCGCTCGAATTCGGGCAAGTCAACCGCCATCAACAGCATCACGCAACGGGCGGGGCTGGCCCGCGTGAGCCGAACGCCGGGGCGGACCCAGCTCATTAATTTTTTTGAATTGGCGCCCGAGCAGCGGTTGGTGGACCTCCCTGGGTACGGGTTCGCTAAGGTACCCGAGCGCGTGCGTATGCATTGGCTGGAACTCATCGAGCACTATTTCAATGTGCGCGAATCGTTGGTGGGACTAATGCTGATCGTCGACAGCCGACGAGGATTGGGGGCACAAGATGTGGCGATGCTCGAATGGGTGCTCGCCAGAAACCGCTTCGCGCATGTATTGTTGACAAAAGCAGACAAACTCAATCGCCAGGATTCACTGCGCGTATTGCGAGAAACACTCGCTGCGGGCGCCGATGCTGCGGTGTCCGCGCAACTCTTTTCAGCGCACAACAAACAAGGGATGGAAGAGGCGCGCCAGGTCATGCAAGGATGGCTCGATCAGGCATAAAAAAGCCCCGGTGGACGCTTGTGGCGACCATCGGGGCAGACCAACCCGGCATGGGGATGACAAACCGGGTCTAGCTCGCTCAGGGAGAAGAGCGAGGAGCGTCGTTAACGCTCATTAGGTTAGATGGGGGTGGTCCGCGAAAGTTCCAGTCCTTTTAGGGTGCTTTTGTTAGGCCTGCTATTACGCCTGTAATAATTCGAATGATTCCCTGATTCCCGCCGCAATCTAATGTTGCACCACTTTTTAGTTGAGCGCTACGCGCTAATGTGCTTCATCCCAATTGCGGCCAACCCCTACATCTACTTTCAACGGCACCGATAAGTCCGCAGCGCGGACCATGTGCGTCCGGATTTGTCCTACGAGCGAATCGATCGCCGTGTCCGCCACCTCCAGCACCAGTTCATCATGCACTTGCATGATCAGTCGCGCGGCAACTCGAGAACTTATAAGCCATGCGTCCACCTCGATCATGGCGCGCTTGATGATGTCGGCGGCCGTACCCTGCATGGGCGCATTGATGGCGCTGCGCTCGGCATACTGGCGCAACGCGGCATTGCGCGACTGAATTTCCGGCAGATAAAGTCTCCGACCGAATACCGTTTCCACATAGCCGGTTTCGCGGGCTTTGCGGCGCGTTTCTTCCATGTAACGCCTGACACCGGGATAGCGCTCGAAATAGAGGTCCATGTATTTTTGGGCCTCGCCCCGCGGGATGCCTAATTGGCGCGCCAACCCGAATGCCGACATGCCGTACATGAGGCCGAAATTGATTGCTTTCGCGGAGCGCCGCTGATCGGCGCTGACCGCAGCGGGCGCGATGCCAAAGACTTCCGCCGCGGTCGCCTGGTGGACATCGCGATCCTCGGCGAAGGCGCGCAGCAAGGACGCATCGCCGGACAGATGCGCCATGATGCGCAGCTCGATCTGCGAATAGTCCGCGGCCACGAGCGAATTGCCGGGTGCTGCGATGAATGCTTGGCGAATGCGCCGCCCCTCGTGCGTGCGTATGGGGATGTTCTGCAGATTCGGATCCTGAGAGGACAGTCTCCCCGTGGCGGCCACGGCCTGATGATAAGAAGTGTGAATGCGGCCGGTCGTGGGATTGATTTGCAGCGGCAGATTGTCGGTATAGGTGGATTTGAGCTTCGCCAAACCCCGATATTCCAAAATCAATTTGGGCAGCGGATACGTGGCCGCGAGTTCCTCGAGCACATCCTCGGCGGTCGAGGGCTGACCGGTGGGCGTCTTGCGCATCACCGGGATGCCCAGCTTGCCGAACAAGATTTCCTGCAACTGCTTCGGGGAGTCCACGTTGAAAACACCGCCCGCTTCCTGGTGAGCCTGCGACTGAAGCTCCAGCATCCGCGCTGCCAGCTCCGAGCTCTGCGTCCGCAAGAGCGATCGGTCCACCAGCACCCCCGCGCGCTCCATTCGAAACAGCACGGGCACCAGGGGTTGCTCGATCTGCTCGTACACGCTTTTGAGCGAAGCATTCGCCTCGATCTGCGGCCAGATCGCCTGATGCAGCTGCAGCGTCACGTCCGCATCCTCCGCTGAATATTCCGCTGCCCTGTCGACATCGACTTGATTGAAGCTGATTCTCTTCGCGCCCTTGCCGGTTACGTCTTCGTAGTGGATCGTTTTCACACCCAGATATCTCTGGGCGCTCGCGTCCATGTCATGGCGCGTCGCCACGCTGTTCAACACGTAAGACTCCAACATCGAATCGTAGCGCAGGCCGTTGAGCGCGATGCCATGGTTCGCGAGCGCGTGTGCATCGGACTTAAGATGATGGCCCAGCTTCGCCTTGGTCAGGTCCTCGAGAATAGGTTTCAACCCAGCGAGCACCTTGTCGCGGTCGAGCTGATGCGGCGCGCCTGGGTAATCATGTCCCAGCGGCACGTATGCCGCCTCGCGCGGTGAAACCGCAAATGCCACGCCGACAATCTGCGCTTTCATGTAATCCAAGCTGTCGGTTTCGGTATCGAACGAAATGAGCGGCGCCGACTTCAGCTTTTCCAGCCATTCACTCAGCAACTCCTCCGACATGATCTTGTGGTACTCGCGCGGCGCGGGCGCATTGATGACGGCAACCGCCGCCGTGATCTCCCGGCCTTGAGCGCCGTTCGATTCCGCAATCACGATGTCGATTTCGGTGCTGTCTTGCGCGGATGCAGCCGGCGCTTCCGGACCAAGCGACTTGAGCAGCGCACGCAATTCCAGCCGAGAATACAGCTCGCGCAAGCGAGGCACGTCCGGTGCGCCCGGCGTCAGCTGCTCGGGAATGACTTCCAGCTGCAAGGTCGCGTCGATGGTCGCCAGCTTGCGCGAGAGCTCCAGCATGGGCATTTCATTGCGCAGATTCTCGCCGACTTTGCCGGTGATGTCGGCGGCATGCGCGATCAATGCATCGAGAGTGTGATATTGATTCAACCACTTCGCCGCAGTCTTCGGTCCCACGCTGGTCACGCCGGGAATGTTGTCCGAGGTGTCGCCGACCAGCGCTAAGTAGTCGACGATTTGTTCCGGGAAGACATCGAATTTCGCCTTCACGCCGATGCGGTCGAGGCGGGTGTTGCTCATGGTGTTCAGCAATTCCACGTTCGGTCCCACCAATTGCGCCATGTCCTTGTCGCCGGTGGAAATCATCACTTTGAAGCCCGCGTCGGCCGCTTGTTTCGCCAATGTACCGATCACATCGTCTGCTTCGACGCCCGGTACTCGCAGTAGCGGTACGCCCATCGCCGCGACCGTGTCGTAGAGAGGCCGCACTTGCGCGAGCAGGTCATCCGGCATGGGGACGCGATGCGCTTTGTACTGATCGAACAGGTCGTCTCTGAACGTGCGCCCGGGGGCATCGAACACCACAGCAATGCGGTCCGGTGCTTCCTCTTTGATCATCTTGTTCAACATGTTGAGCACGCCCAACACCGCGCCGGTGGGCTCGCCGCGCGAGTTCGTCAGGGGCGGCAGGGCATGGAACGCCCGGTACAAATAGCCCGAGCCATCGACGAGAATTAGTTTGCGTGCACTCATGGAAGCCATAACCTTAGGGGGTTAGGGATGTGAGCTCGAGTCGGTCGGCGTAGGCGTGCTTGGTGATGGGATCGGGGAAGCCGGAGGCGCCGGGCTGGTCGGCGGGGGCGATCCCGCCGGTGGTGATGTTGCAGGCGTCGGCTGCGTTGCGGACTTCGCGGGCGCACGCGGCGGTGTGGGAATCGTGCGCTTGTGTTTTTGCGCATCGGGCATGACCAGCGGCCCTTTTTGCCCGCAGGCAAGCACGCCTCCGGCGAGGCGAACAATCACTAGCAACGCCGCAACCTTCATGCGGATAAGTATACCCGC
>DASWUU010000173.1:0-1603 GCA_036401515.1 Steroidobacteraceae bacterium | reverse complement strand
AACGAGATGGTGCGCTACGTGCACGATCTCATGACAAGCCCGACCGCGCGTGCCGGCGATGCATCCACTACGATAGCCCGGCGCAAATGGGGCGGCGATACACCGTTGGCGCGTGCCGCGCAGCTGCGTTGGAGCGCACTTAACCGCGCTTTTGGCGATGCGCGGGTCAGCACGTGGACCAGCCCGCAACGCCACGATCAAATCCATGTGCCGGCGGCATTGATCGGCGCGGCCGGCGTTGCAAGGCTGACGATGGCCGAAGACCAGGTGGTGTTCGATATTCCAACCTTGTTGGACGCCACGCTCGAATTGTGCGAGCCGGTCGGGAATGCCTAGGCCGGCAGCACGCTCGCATAGGCGAAGGCCACGAAATCACCGTTGATGAGGCTCTCGCGGCAGTTATAGCGCAGGCGATGTCCATCCATGCGGGTGACATGGCCGCCGGCCGCTTCCAGCACCGCTTGGCCCGCCGCCGTATCCCATTCCGATGTGGGCCCGAAGCGCGGATACAAATCGGCTTTGCCTTCGGCCAGCAGACAAAATTTCAGCGAGCTGCCAATGGCCTCCATCACGTGCGGCCCTAGGCGCGACAGATACTCGGCGGTTTGCGCGCTTAAATGCGAGCGGCTTCCAATCACGCGCAGCGGCCTTTGCGGTGCGCTGGTCTCAATGCGGCGGGTTGCCTCGCCCTGCGGCCGGCAAAAGGCGCCGTACTTAGGGATGCCCCAATAAAAAATTCCTCGAGCCGGTGCGGCGACGATGCCGAGGAGCGGCTCGTGTTCCGCGACCAGCGCGACATTGATGGTGAATTCTCCGTTGCGTTTGACGAACTCGCGCGTTCCGTCCAGCGGGTCGACCACCCACAGCTCGCGCCAGGTTTGGCGCTTCGCCCAGGGCGCCGCTGCCGATTCCTCCGACAGAATCGGTATGCCGGGGGTGAGGCGCTCGAGTCCTTCGATGATGACGCGTTGCGACTCCAAATCCGCCGCGGTGAGCGGCGAGTCGTCATCCTTGCGCTGCACGCTGAATCCCGCGTCATAAATTCGCATGATGGCGGCGCCGGCCTGTTCGATGGTAGGCATCAACGATTCGGCTAAGGCGGGAAGATCTTCCACGCTTGGTATCATACGCATATGCAAACTGACTCCGCGGTCGACTGGGATCGTGTCGACACCGTACTGCTCGACATGGACGGCACCTTGCTCGATTTGCGCTTTGACAACTGGTTTTGGCTCGAGCTCGTTCCTGCCCGGTATGCTGCACTCCACGGGCTTGACTTGCCTCGCGCGCAGGCGCTATTGGCGCCCAAGTTCAACAATGTGGCGCACACCCTGCAGTGGTATTGCATCGAATACTGGTCACGAGAGCTGGGCCTCGACATCCCCATGCTCAAACGCGAGGCGTTGCTGCGCGTCGGGTTTCTTCCCGGTGCTGAAAATTTTCTGCGAAAACTGCGCCTGAGCGGCAAGCGACTGCTCTTGATCACGAACTCGCATCCCACCACGCTGGCCATTAAGGACGAACGGGTAGCGCTCACGCAGTACTTCCATGCCTGCTATTCCTCGCAACCGTTTGACGCGCCCAAAGAGGACGCGGCATTTTG
>DASWUU010000172.1:0-5418 GCA_036401515.1 Steroidobacteraceae bacterium | reverse complement strand
GCTTCAGGAGCCCATCGAGCGAGACCGCCCCAGCACCGGCTATTGCAAGCCATAGGAATAGAGCGAGGTACTCGGTCTCATCAAACCCCAGCAGCGTCTCGAGGGAGTCAACCTGATCCAACTTGGCGGAAATGATCGCGACGATCATGGTGATACCCAAGGCGCCGGCGGAGATCCTTGTCATGAGGCCTAGCAACAGGAAGATGCCTCCGAAGAACTCCACGCCCGACACGAAAGGCGCGAGAATGTGAGGAGCAGGAATATTCCAGCCCGCAAAATTATCGACAATCGCCGGCAGGTTATTGAGCTTGCCCCAGCCACTCCACATGAAGACCCACCCAACGACAATGCGCGCGAACAGCGGCGCAACCCACGCGATGTGGCGGGAAACCCGTTCGGGCCAATCGATCAACCAGTCAATCACGCTTTTCATATCATTCCTTGAATTCTTAGAGATATCCAGTGAGACCGGTTGCGGCTGCATATTATTGCGCGCACCCCCGCCCTCTCGTTCACTTGCTACGGCCTCTTCATCGCCTAGACATCTTTGAGCGCAATTCCGGGATCAGCGAGCCGTTCGATTGAAGGCCGCGCACGCGCCGCGATCAACTTGCGAGCGGCCATGTAATCCTTCATGTGATTGACGGCCTCTAGGGCGAGCAATTCGCCGCCCTTCAGGTAGCAAACGCTGAAACTACGAGATGCGGGGTCTCCTCGTGTCACCTGTTGATCGTGGCCAGAAGACAATCCCACGATGAGTAACTTGTTGTCGAACTGATCCGACCAGAACCAAGGCACGCGATCGTGAATGGTGGGCCGCTGAAGCATGTTAAGAACTGCGGTTTTGGCTTGCTCGACGGCGTTGTCGACCGACTCGAGGCGCACGCGCATTTCAAATCGTATCGAGGGGTGGCTCGTGCAATCGCCGGCCGCGTAAATATCAGGATCGCTGGTCCGGCAATACTCATCCACCATAATGCCATTATCGCAATGCAGCCCCGCCTCGCTGGCGAGTTTAACATTCGGCACCGCACCGACTCCCGCGATGAGTACATCGACTTCATAGGACGATCCATCCGCGCACACCACGCGCTGCACGCGATCCTCGCCCTCCAGGCGCAAGATCCGGGCGTTGCAAACGATTTTCACTCCCTGAAGGCGATGCTCGTGCTCGAAATATTCGGACACATTAGAGGCGACCACGCGATTCATCACACGGTCGGCCATCTCCAGCACTGTCACGGCGCATCCCAACTGCCGTGCCGTGGCGGCCGATTCGAGGCCTATGTAGCCGCCGCCGATGATGAGAACGCGGGCGCCCGGCTTGAGGTGCGGCTGGATGTTCCCGACATCGCTGATATCGCGAAGATAAAATACCCCTTTGAGGTCCCCGCCAGGGCATGTCAGGTGTCGCGACGAAGCGCCTAGACACAGCATTAGCCGGTCATAAGCGAGCTCCTCCCCGCTCGCCAGAGTGAGTCGGTGTTCCATCGGATCAAGCTTTATCGCCCGCACTGCGAGCTTCAAGTCGATCCTATGTTCCTCGTAAAAGGCCTGGTGACGAAAAAACAGGCGTTCTTCGGCCAACTCTCCGGACAGAAACTTTTTTGACAGAGGCGGTCGCTGATAAGGAAGCTGCTTTTCGTCTCCGACCAGGATGATGCGGCCCGCAAAACCCTCGCGACGCAAGGTATCCACGGATTGTGCGCCGGCCTGGCCCGCCCCAACGACGATGACCGTAGAGCTCAACGAGAATTCCCCGTTTCCGGTGGAAGCTGAGGCCATGGCGGTATTCCTTGGAGGTACGTGACGGCGATCCTAGCATCGAAACGGAGGTCAAATCAGCGCCTAGCGCAGCGCAGGTCCCGCCTGTCGGCCGCGGGCACGTTGGAAATCATTTGCCAAACTGAGCAACCGCCCCTCGCTGAAGGGCACCCCCAGGAACGAATACCCCGCGGGCAAATTCTTCGACAGCCGAGCCGCGGGAACGGTCACTTCCGGGAACCCGGCGACCGCCGCGATGTAGCTCGCCTTGTAACTGTCGTCGCTATGGCAGACGTAGCTTGAATCCGCGCGATCGAAACGCGGCGTCGCCGGGCAGCTCATCGTAGAAAATACCAACGCCCGCAAATCCCGGGTGGTCATCAGTGCCTGCAATTCAGCGCGCAACGATGGAATGACTTGCGTCAAGAGATGGATATACGTGGGCGAATCGGTGAGCTCGGTGACTTGCGCGTCGCGCAAGGCCTTAAGCAGTGCCGGATTGATCGGCGAGCGGCCGCTGTCGGTGTTCGAGGCACTGGCATCGATAAATTCAGCCAGGGTTCTCGGTTGCCCCGCCGACAAGGTTCGCAAGTAGCGTTCGAATTGAGGCCGAAACTCAGCCTGTCCCACGGGACTCATCACCAAAGCCCACAGATGCTCGTACGTCTCCGGCAGAGTGACCGGTACCAACACGGCGCCCTCCGCGCTCAGCGTCTCGAGCATGCCTTGTTCTGCCGCGTCGATCTCGGCATTGGCGCCCCGAAAATTTCCTACCACCCCCAAGCGCGCGCCGCGCAAGTTTTGGGCCACAGCGGCATCCACGTAATGCGGCTGAGAGGAAGGCCGTGCCTGTGTTGCCGCATCCGCTGCGTCCGCTGCGGCAATGGCATCGAGCACGACCGCAACGTCCGTCGCGGTGCGCGCGAGAATCCCGACCGTGTCGAAGGTCAACGACAGCGGGACGACGCCGCTGCGGCTGATCAGGCCGAGCGTCGGGCGCAACCCGACAAGACCTGCGACGTTGGCGGGTCCGCGAATCGAGCCCGACGTGTCCGTGCCCAAGGCGAAGGCCGCGAAGTCGGCGGCGATCGCGGCAGCCGAGCCGCTGCTCGAACCGGAGACATCGCGGGAAGTATCGTAGGGGTTGACGGTCAGGCCGCCCGCGGAACTGTAACCGAGGCGTCCATAGGAGGACGCCAGTTCCGACATGTTGGCTTTGCCGATGAGAATCGCCCCCTGCTCGAGCAGCTTTTGCACCACGAAGGCATTCGTTCGCGGCATCGAATGCGCCAGCACCGCAGATCCTGCGGTCGTGGGCACACCGACGCTGTCGAAGTTATCTTTGACCACGAACGGAATGCCGAACAGCACGGACATGTTCCGCTTCATTTTGAGCGCCTTGTCCGCCTTTCGCGCCTGCTCGATGGCATCGGGATTAAGGCTGAGCATCGCGTTGATGCGAGGATCGCCCTTGTCGAAGCGCTGCACGCGATCCAAGTAATAGCGCACCAATTGCTCATCGCTGATGCTGCCCGAGATCAGTGCCGCATGCAGTTGCTCGATACTCGCGCCGGCCGGGTCGAACTCGCCGGCGGCACCAGCCTGCTGTGACACCGCCTCGGTGACGAGCAACAATCCCACCAGCAACGAGACGCGAATAACTACCCGTTCCACGTCGACTCCCACCCAAACTCGGCGGCACTCAGCGACAGGGCATGATGCAAACTGGCCGATGAACTGCCGGCGACGGCTATTTCAAAAACCGGCAACCGGCCCGCCTCGTCCTCATCCTCCAGGCGCCAGAGGAGAATGCCCATATGGGAGGCGATCGTGTGCGCAACATCGCCTGCCTTAAAAGCGCGTGCATGCACATCCAGGGGAACGAGCTTGCCCAAGGCGCTTCGAAGTTTCGCGCCCGTTAACCTGAGCACGAGGTAGGCGTCGCTTTGATCGCAAATCGCAGCAGCCGATCCGATCAGCGGCTTGAGCGCGGCGGCGAGGTCATTGCCGCGCTTTTCAGCCGTCACCAGCCATGATTCCGGCCCCACGCCGAGCGCGGCCATGTCACCGGCCTGCACTCTTCGCGGCGCACCGGGCAACGCGATGCCGAAACGATCCTGAAACTGTTGCGCGAGTTCCGCGGCCTTGCTCTTGCGGACCACGACCCGTGCGATGCCGAGTCCCCGGCGCCATTCAGCGATGACGCCAGGCTGGGCGGGCGCGCGGGGACCGTGATGGTTGGTTAAGGACGGCATCAGCTCTTGAGCCGTTCCCCATCGGGGTCGTAAAAACAGGGACTCGTCACCATAACCTCCGCATCGCCGCTACGAATGGGATCGTGGCATCGGATTCGTTCGCCGTGTCGCGCCGCGCCTCTGCTCAAGAATCCCAATCCGATCCAACTACCCAGTGAGGGCGAGTAGGCCACTGAGCTCAAGAACCCTTGATCGTTTTCGAGCGTCGCTGGGTCGCGCACGTTCAGGAAATGCGCGCCGGCGTACAGCCGTGTCGCGCCATTCACCGGAGCGATGCCGACGAGCACGGGCCGATCAGGCTCATTCAGTCCCGGCCTGGCGGCGAGCAGGCGGCCGACAAAGTCTTTTTTCTTCGACAACAGCTTGCCGAGCCCCAAATCCGCCGCGGTGGTGGTGCCGTTGAGTTCATTTCCTGCGACATGCCCTTTCTCGATGCGCATCACGCTCAACGCTTCCGTGCCGTAAGGCGCGATTGCGAACTCCTCCCCGGCCGCCATGATGGCCCGCACGGTGGCCTCCCCCTGCAACGCCGGCAGGGCCAACTCATAGGCCAGCTCGCCCGAGAAGGATATGCGGAACAGCCTCGCGGGTCTGCCCTGCCAGGAAAACTCTGCGCAGGCGAGATAGGGAAAGGCTTCGTTGGACACGTCGAGCGCCGTGCCGAGAAGGCGCTGCAGCAGCGAGCGCGAGCGCGGCCCCGCAATGGCGTATTGGGCCCATTGCTCGGTGACGGCCGCAACTTGCACGTCGAGCCCGGGCCAGCGCACTTGGAGTGCATGTTCCAGATGCCGCATGACTCTGGCGGCATTCGCCGTCGTGGTCGAGACGATGTAATGATCCGGCCCGAGGCGCGCCGCGGTGCCATCGTCCATGACAATGCCGTCCTCCCGCAGCATGAGGCCGTAGCGAACCCGTCCGACGGGCAGCGTAGATATGAGGTTCGCATAAATTCGGTCGAGGAACGCGGCAGCATCGGCGCCCTGCACATCGATTTTTCCCAACGTTGATACGTCGCACATGCCCACAGTGCTGCGCACCGTTCTGACCTCGCGCATGACGCTGACCTGCCAGCCGGTCTCGCCGGGCAGCGCAAACCATTGCGCGCGCAGCCACTCGCCGGTCTCAACGAACGTCGCACCGCGTTGCTGCGCCCAGGCGTGACTGGGCGGCAGCCGATACGGCCTGAAGTCCTTGCCTTGGGCGGCACCGCCGAAAGCACCGATCGCAACCGGTGTATACGGCGGTCGAGACATGATGGTGCCCAAATCCGCGGTGGCACGCTGCGTGAGCGCGGCGAGGATGGCATGGCCGTTGAGCGCCGAAGTCTTGCCCTGGTCGGTGGCCATGCCGAGCGTGGTGTAGCGCTTTAAGTGCTCGGCTGATTTGAAACCTTCGCGCG
>DASWUU010000171.1:0-3870 GCA_036401515.1 Steroidobacteraceae bacterium | reverse complement strand
GGCACGCAGCTCCTCGATCGCCACCTCGAGTTCTTTAATGAACAAACCCTTGCCGCCGATGGCCGCCAGAGTCCGATCCTGGATCCGATCGCCCTGAGTCACCAGCGGCACCAATTCAATTTCGATGCCTGGATGAGATTCGCGCAACAGCGCCGCCACGTGTTCCGCCTGCCACAGCGCCAGCCGGCTCTTGCGAGTCGCGATGCGCAGTACCGTCACTTGGATTCGGGCTTTTCGGGAAAGAGTTTGGTCTTCAGCCGATAGATGGCCGAGATGTCCTCATCGCCGTACCCTTGCGCGATCAATTCTTCGTATTGATCGATCGTCGACTCGACCACCGGCAGTACGCCGCCATGCTTGGCCGCCATGTCGCGGCAAATGCGCAAGTCCTTATCGTGCAAGCGGACGCGGAACCCCGCTGGGAAGGCGTTGTTTGCCATGAAGGGCGCTCGATTGACGAAGTACCAGCTCGAGCCCGCCCCCTTGCCCAGCACCTCGATCACTTTTTTAAGGTCCACCCCTTCCTCGTGCGCGAACGCCATGGCCTCGCCCACCGCTTGGATGATGCCCGCACACATGATTTGGTTGGTGGCTTTGGTCGCTTGACCTGTACCGCTTCCACCCATGTACGCAACGGCCTTGCCGAGTTTTTCCAAAATAGGCTGGGCACGGTTGAACACTTCTTCATCGCCGCCGCACATGATGGCCAGCGTCGCCGTTCGCGCGCCCTCGACGCCGCCGCTGACCGGGCAATCCAGAAAACCCACACCGATGTGGGAAAGCTGCGCATGGATTTCGCGGACCGTGCCTTTTCCCACGGTGGAGCAATCCATGACGATCATGTTCGGACTCAAGCCCGGTTCCAAGCCGGCAACGACCTCGCGCAAATCATTGTCTGCGGACACGCAAATAACCACGGCTTCGCAGTTTCCGGCCAGTTCCGCCAAGCTCGCGAAGTGGATCACTTGGAGCTCCTCCGCCATCGCCTTGGCCTTTTCCGGGGTCCGATTCCAGACCCCCGTGAGTAATCCCGCGCGGTGGAGGTTGCGTGCCATGTGTGCGCCCATGGCACCCAATCCGACAAAGCCCGTTTGCATGTGCATGATCCTTAGTCAAATTCGAAAGACACGTAGCCTAAGGCTTTGCGCCTTCCACGGCAAAGAGCGTGCGGAAGCAGAAAAAAGACACGGCGGATCAGTCAGGCCGGCCAGTCAGCGCCCGAGCAGTGAGCTCCCGAGCAGTCAGCGTCTTATGCGCGGATCAAGTCGTGCTGTTGCAGATGGTATCGATGTCGCGCTTGGCGTTCAGGCGCTCGGTGTCGATTTCTTCCGAGGTCATGAATTGGCGCTCGCCATCGGGACCGGCCTTGTATAGCCGCCGACCTTCAATCAGCTTCTTGTAGCGATCCTGAGCCTCGGCACATTGTTTGTCGCGAGTTTGCGCGACATCTTGATCCACCGCTTTCTTTTCCTCCGCTTCCCCAGTCGCCGCTTTCACTCCGGGGCCTTTGTAGGCGGGCGCTGGAGCGGTGCTCGCAACCGGTGCGGCCGGCGCGGTGCGCGTGGAGGCCGCATGCGTGCCGAGAAGTTCGACTTTTTCTGCATGCACGCCGTCGGGCGGACGATCTCCGTACTGCAGCTTGCCTTGCGCGTCCACCCACTTATAGACCACTGCAGAAGCGAGGCCTGACCAGGCGAGCAGCGCGGCGAATAACAAAAGGCGTTTCATCGTCCAGTCCTCGCTCAATTTCTACACGGGTAGATTAAAGGGCCCGCGAGCCTGCCTCGCCGGTGCGAATGCGAACGGCTTGGCCAAGATCGGAAACAAAAATCTTGCCATCGCCGATTTTACCCGTTCGCGCCGTCTCAATGATGGCTTCTACAACCCGATCGACCTGGTCATCATCGACGGCCAGTTCGAGCTTCACTTTGGGCAGAAAATCAACGATGTATTCCGCCCCCCGATAGAGCTCAGTGTGGCCCTTTTGGCGCCCAAAGCCTTTGACCTCTGTCACGGTAATGCCCTGCACACCCACTTCCGCCAGGGCGGCGCGCACATCGTCAAGCTTGAACGGTTTGATGATGGCGATGACCATTTTCATGCGAGCGAAGCTCCGGATTTGAGTAGGGCGCAGTTTAACGTGGAAATTGGAAAGAAAATTGCCGCGCTGCAGCATGGAGTATTGCAAGCGCCTGATGTATAAACGCTAAAGCGTCTTGCGTCGGGCGCGTGTATATAAAAAACGGCGCGGGTCCCCTAAGGAACCCGCGCCGCCGGGATATCGCACCGACGGGGGAGTTGGCTGGCTTGCCGGCGCGAGATGCTCCTAAATCGTCAGAAATTATGGCCTCGCTCGCGCGGAGCGAGGCCAATCTCAAATGGCATCCGGGCCGGTTTCACCGGTTCGTACCCGCAACGCCTGTTCCAATTCAAAAATCCACACTTTTCCATCTCCAGCATTTCCTGTTCGAGCCACGTTGCATACCGCTTCCATTACCTGCTCGGCGATCGAATCGTCTACCGCAAGTTCAATCTTCGCTTTGGGCAGAAAATCGTTCCGATACTCTGCTCCTCGATATATTTCCGTGCGCCCTATGTGATGCCCAAACCCAAGTACTTCAGTGACCGTAACGCCTTGAATGCCGATATCCGCAACCGCTTGCCGAAGCTCGTCCAGTTTGAACGGTTTGATGACCGCGGTGATCAGCTTCATGCATTTATCCCCGCTTTCACCGCTAATTCAAACCGCCTCCGATATCACTTCCGCGTATATTGATCTTAAGGATTGCAGCTTTCATGCCAGCGCCCCAGCGCGGCGAATCAATGGGTTACGAGCGGTGGCAGGAGCCGGCGCACCCATCTGGCGCAAAAGCGCGCCATCCATGCGTTAACCCAGTGCGGTCGCGGTGCGACCCTACGGATCGGAGGTATCGATGAGCTTTATCAATCCCAATGGCCTGGACGATTTGGCCAAAAGGCTGGCCGATTCCGTGCCGGAGTCGGTGCGTGCCTTCGGACGGGATCTTGAGAGTAATTTCAAAGCCGTATTGCAGGCGCAACTCGCCAAGCTTGATTTGGTCACGCGGCAAGAGTTCGATGTGCAGGCCGCGATTTTGGAACGCAGCCAAGCGAAATTAACGGCGCTGGAGGCGCGGCTCAAGGAACTCGAAGCGAAGCTCGCGGCGCCATAGGCCCGCGCATGGACACTCACAAGGATGTGAGTACGGTCTTCAGCCGCGCGCCGGCCGGACTCGATGCACCCACGGTTCGTGTCGAAGTTCATCTGGCTAACGGCTTACCCGCATTCAATCTGGTCGGTCTTCCCGAAGCGGTGGTCCGAGAAAGCAAGGAGCGAGTCCGCGCCGCGCTCGTGACCGCCGGTTATGATTTTCCCCAACGGCGCATCACCGTCAACTTGTCCCCCGCGGATTTGCCCAAGGAAGGCGGCCGCTTCGATCTGCCGATTGCCGTCGGCATCCTGGCGGCGGACCGCAAGATTCTGGCGGGATCGCTCAAGGATCGTGAATTTTACGGCGAACTGTCGCTCGGCGGCGCGCTGCGCGAAACACGCAAGCTTCTACCGGCGCTGATTGCCGGCGCAAAACACGGAAGCGAAATGATTTTGCCCGCGGCGAATGCGTTGGAAGCCAGTCTCGTCATCGGCGCGAAGCTTCGGTTGCTCAATCACCTCTCGGAAGTGGTCGCCGCGCTAAAAGCGAAGGGATCGCTGTACGCACTGCCGTTCGCCTCGGTCGATCCAGCCGCCGGGAATGTATCGACGAGACCGATGCCGGACCTGGCCGAAGTTCGTGGCCAGTATGCCGGCAAGCGAGCGCTGGAAATTGCCGCCGGAGGCGAGCACGGCTTGCT
>DASWUU010000170.1:0-8943 GCA_036401515.1 Steroidobacteraceae bacterium | reverse complement strand
ATTGCACCTTATTCGGTGTACGGCTTCGTCTACAACGACGCCAAGGGAATGGTGGCACTCGCCTACCTCGTCGGTCTGGTGGGGATGTTCTTCACCGCCTTGAGCTACGCCGCGATGTCGCATGCGTTTCCGCTCGCGGGCTCGGTGTATACCTACGCGCAGCGCGGATTGCATGAAGTCGCCGGCTTCTTCGCCGGCTGGCTGATTCTGCTGGATTACATACTGATTCCGTCGCTTTTGTATCTGTTGAGTGCGGTGGCTCTGCGCCCAGTGCTGCCGGCAGTCCCGCCTTGGGTGTGGCTGACCGTATTTGTGTGCTTCAACGCCGTGGTGAATTTGCTCGGCATTCAATTTACGGCGCGCGTCAACCGTTACATGTTGGTCATGGAACTGGTGGTCCTGGCGTTGTTCGTCGGACTCGGACTCATCGCGCTGTATAACGGGCTGGGCGAAGGCAGACTGACTATCAGGCCGATCTATGATGCACACAGCTTCTCCTTCGCGACGGTTGCCGGTGCAACATCGATAGCCGTGTTGTCCTTTCTCGGCTTCGACGGCATCTCGACGCTGTCGGAAGAGAATCGCGCCGGCACGCAAGCGGTAGGCCGTGCCACGGTTTGGTCTTTGCTCCTCGTAGGCGCGCTTTTCATGCTGCAAACCTGGATCGCCACGGATTTGAGCACCGGCATGCACTTCAGCTCGCCCGAGACGGCGTTCTATGAAATTACCGAGCGAGTCGGCGGTGCGTGGCTGCGGCTGGTGACCATCATTGCGGTCGTCATTGCCACGGCCATTGCCAATGCCATGGCCGCACAAGCCGCGGTGTCGCGCATTCTTTTTGCGATGGCGCGCGACGGCAAGCTGCCGGCGATCTTGGCTCGGGTGCATCCTCGCTATAAAACACCTTACGTGAGCACGTTGATGGTGGCAGCGGTGTCGCTCCTGTTTGGACTGCTGTTTGCGAACCGCATCGATGTCTTGACCCTCATTGTGAATTTCGGGGCTCTGACGGGTTTCGTGTTGCTGCACCTGTCGGTCATCAATCATTATTTGATCCGCCGGCGCAGCACACAGTGGTTGCGGCATCTGGTGTTTCCGCTCATCGGCTTGATCGTCATCGTCTATGTCTTGTACGAAATGGATCGCGCCGCAAAAATACTCGGGCTGTGTTGGATTGTCATCGGCGTTCTGTACTACCTGGTGCTCAACCTATGGGTCAAAAAGCCTGTCGCCCTGAAAATTTGAATGCAAACTGCGACCTATAAGCGCCCGACCATTTGGCAATTGGCGGCGCCCTCGATCATGGCAAATCTCATGTTTTCGATGGTGGCCATGGTCCAGACGAAATTCGTGGGTGGAATGGGTGCGCCCGCGGTCGCTGCAGTGGGCGTGGGTCAGCGCGTGTTCTTTGCGCTGCAGGTATTGCTGATGGCGATCGGCGTCGGCACCACAGCGCTGGTGGCGCGGTCCTGGGGCGCCGGCCAGCCGGAAGAGGCTAGCCGCATTACCTCGTCCTCGATCATGCTGGGTGCGTTGGTGGGTTTTTTCGTCATGGTCCTCGGCATGGCCTTTTCGCGGCAAATTGCGCAAATATTCGGTTTGGACGAATACACCGCGCAGCTGGCATCGCGCAACATCTTTTGGCTCTCGGCCTTCATGATCGGATTCGCGATCGATATTATTTTATCAAGCGCGTTGCGCGCCGCCGGCAACGCCTGGACTCCGTTGCTCTTCGGCCTGGCGGTCAACTTGGTGAATCTACCGCTCCTGTATGCTTTCATTCTGGGCAAATTCGGTGCGCCGCGCATGGGGCCGGCAGGAGCGCCGTTCGCGTCCGGCTTGTCCTTCGTGATCTGTGGCGCCGTTCTGGTGACTTTGTGGATGCGCCAGAAATTGAGCATCAAGTTTTATCCCACTGACATCTTTCAAAAAGCACGCTATTGGCGTTTGCTGCATATCGGGTACCCCGTGGCGCTCGAGCAGCTGGTCCTGCAGTTCGGCTTTTTTTTGTTCATGTCGCTCATCGGCCGCTACTACGGCACCGAGGCCTTTGCTGCCTACAATGTTGGAGTCAACATGCTGAACGCGGCCATGGTGGTCGGCAGCGGCTTCTCCATTGCCGGCGCGACATTGGTCGGGCAGCATTTGGGGGCGGGGGATACAGAAGGCGCCGCCCGCAGCGGATGGCATGCCTGCAGCATGGCGGTGGCTGCCATGTCGGTCATAGGCCTGCTCACGGTGCTCAATGCTCCAGCGCTGGCGCATTTCTTTCTCGGATCCGATGAAATCGGCGTGCTTCACACCACGGAGTTCACATACATCATGGCTGCGATGCTGCCGCTGCTGGGCGTGGACATGGCCATCGGCGGCTCACTGCGCGGTGCAGGCGATACCCGGTTCCCGCTCATGACATCCTTTCTCGGGCTGATCGGCATGCGCTGCGCGCTGGCGGCAACATTCGCATTCTTCCATTTGCCCGTGATCTGGGTGTACGGCTCCATCATCGGAGACTACCTGCTCAAAGGAACGCTGCTCATCTGGCGATTCAAGTCGGGTCACTGGAAACATGCATTGGCAAAGCGTCTCGTTACCGTCTAAGGATTACCATGCGAAGTAAAGAAGTGCATCTCATTGAACGCCCGCAAGGATTGCCTAATCCTGCGCAGTTTCGGGTCGTGGAGACGGAGGTCACCGATCCGGAGGAAGGCCAGGTCTTGGTGCAAAACATTTATATGTCGGTCGATCCTGCAATGCGTCCAAGGCTTGCGGGACCTACGGCCCTGAATGAAGCGATGATGGGCGGTGCCATCGGTCGCGTGCTCAAGTCCCGCAACCCGCTTTTCAGGAACGGCGATATTGTGGAATCGATGAGTGGCTTCCGGGAATACTTCAGCGCGGATGGCAAGGGCCTATCCAAGTTGGAGCCGGACGGGATGCCATTGGTCGCCTACATGAGCATTCTTGGATTGACGGGCCTCACCGCCTACGGCGGACTCTTGGTGATCGGTGCTCTCAAGGATGGCGAGAACGTGTTCGTTTCCGCGGCTGCCGGCGCCGTCGGCAGCGTCGCAGCGCAGATCGCCAAGATCAAAGGCTGCTACGTGATCGGCAGCGCCGGTTCAGACGAGAAATGCCGTTGGCTCAAGAACGATTTGGGTCTCGACGCCGCTATCAACTATAAGACGGGGGAGCTACGCGCCTCTCTCAAAGCGGCGGCGCCGAAGGGGATTGATGTGTACTTCGAGAACGTCGGTGGCGAGCACCTCAACGCCGCCCTGCCGCGCATGAATGCGTTAGGGCGTATTGCCGTTTGCGGAATGATCTCGGCCTACAACAACTTTGGCGCGGTCTCCGAGCCTGTGACCACGCTTTCCAATATGATTTACAACCGCGTGACGATGAGAGGTTTCGTGTTCTATGAATTCGAATCCAAAAGGGCCCAATTCCTCGCAGACATGAAACAATGGATCAAGGCAGGTCGAATCCAGTACCGCACCACGATTTTACAGGGCATTGAACAAGCGCCGGCTGCCTTGATCGGCCTGTTCACCGGGGTTAATACGGGCAAAATGGTGGTACAGCTCGCGGACGAGTAGGGCGCTCTTGCTAGCGTGCCGCCGGCTTGTAATTGACGAACACCGATTTCGGAATCAGGCAGTGCACACCTTTGCGAAGATCGACCACCTGCGACACGCGGCAATCGCCGACGATGGAGGTTAAGGCATAGGCTTCCTCGCGGCTCATCGGTACCAGAGTTTGTGTGGCCAACCAATTGACCGTCTGATCAACGGCGATTTTCATCGCCTGGTTCAAGTCCTCGTCGAAACCCATGAACACCCAATTGGTCTTGTTCTCGGCCCAAGGCCATTCGGTTTTCACGCCCTTGCGCACGATGGGCTTGATTTCGATTTCCTTGTAAGAGCATTCGAGCGCAGTGAGATTCACCTCACCGTTGCCTTGGCGGCAATGCGAATCCCCGGTCCATATCAAACCGCCTTTTTGAAAAACCGGCAGATACAGCGTGGAGCCGGCCTGCAGCTCGTTGACATCCATGTTGGAGCCATTCTTCCAAGGGCGCAGCGTGCTGGTGCGGCCTTTGGCGTCTTTGATCGGCGGACCCGCCTTGGCGGCTGGTTCATTGGGATCGACGCCGACTGCAAATGTTCCTGGAAAGGGCACTAGGTCTATGACAATCCCGGGTTTGAATTGAGTCTGCATCTTCGCCAGATCCAATTTGTAGTAGCGAACAAATCCTTCCGGGAATTCGGGCGCCAATTCACCGACGGTGGGAAACTCCTTGCCGGGAATGTTGAAATTGTAGCCGTCCGGTTTGGGGACGATTTTAATAATGTGGATTTCCAGAGTGTCGCCGGGCTCCGCACCTTCGACATAAACGGGTCCGGTGATGGAGTGCGGACCGCCGCCCGGATTGTCTTTGCGCAGCTTGACAATCTCATCCATAGGAACGCCGGGCTTGATCTGACCGAGGGCATGAGGAAGGGTCTCGATGGAGACGGTATCCCCGGACTTGATGGTGAGCTTGGGCTTCTCGTTGATGTCGTACCAGCCCCATTGCACATTTTCCGGGGTCGCAGGCAGCGTGTAGTGTTTCGATGCGCCGCTATCTTCCGCATGAGATTGCGCGACAAGACTCAAGGTCAATGTCGCGGCGCAAACGGCAGCGGATGTTTTCGCAGCGGGCCTAGCGTGCAGTTTCATATTCATCCCTTTTATTTCGATGCCGACGGATTTTGGCACATTGCACTCGCGGTGCGTAGCCTATGCCGCTTTGTTTATCTTTGCAAAGGCGGCACTTAATCAAATTTTAGTTTGTCTCCGCTCCTAACAAACTAGGCCACGCGATTCAAAGCGCGTCGCGCAACACAACCTTGAGGAGTAGACATGAATAGCTTCACCGTTACCGCCGTCGGCAATCTTGCAAAGGATCCGGAACTCGCTATGAAGGGCAATAAGACCCATACGCGAATTTGTCTCGTGGGAAACGATTATGCGGGCAAGGATGAGGACGGCAATGCGCGCGAGGTCGTGACCAGCGTATATTTCGTCGCCTTCGAGTCTCTGGGGGAAGCGATCGCGAAAAATGCGCGCGTCGGCGATCAACTCGTCGTTCAAGCGCAGATGCGATCTAACAATTGGACCGACAAGGACGGCGAGAAGCGGTATGAGTACTCATTCGTGATTCAGAATTTTCGATTCGGCGCACCCGGCAAAGCCAAACGCGAAGAGTTGGCGGCCCGGCGCGGGGACAATGAGATCGAAGCGCTGGAAACAGAAATCTGATTTAGCGACCCTCCCCGCAAAGTTTTGCTTTACCGGAAAAGGAATTCCGCCATGCACCACCCCCTTCCACGTCGCCTCGGCAGTATGCGCATCGCGGCCGCCTCGTTGCTCATTGTGCTCGTGGCATGCGCACCCGAAATGGCCTTGGCGCAAGCCTCCCCCTTTTTGACTGGAGCGAGTTCGTTACAAACCAACATCCTGGCGTGGTTGACCCCCGTAGCCATCATTCTCGTCATGGTGCTCGGCGGCATGGCCATGGCAAATCGCATGTCATGGGGGTGGTGCATCGGCGCGATCTTGGGAATAGCCATCGGCTTTGGCGCGCCGCAGATTGTCACGTGGGTACGCGGGATGTTCGGCGTCTAGGAGCCGCGCGTGAGCAATCTCAACTCAGGACTCACCGGCGATCCCCTTTTTGTTGGCGCGACCCGGCCGCCCATGCGATGGGGCGTGACGTATTCGGCGTTGCTATTCAACATGGTATTCACAATGGAGGCCTTTCTTCTGACGAAGAACTTGCTTACGTTGCTGCTGTGCGCGCCGATTCACGGTGTGTGCATGCTCCTGTGTGCTCGGGATGCGCGATTCTTCGATCTTGTCCTCCTCTGGGGTCGAACGCGATTGCCGGCGTTGCTGGCAAATCTGCGCCTCTGGAAAGCCAGCAGCTACTCGCCTCTGGTCATCAATCTGCCCGACCCTCGCGGGCGACGCGCTCGGCACCCGTAATCATGGCAAAACTAAGGCACGCGGCCGCCTTACACCGCGAGATGACCGCCGAAGACCGTATCCCGTATACGGCACACGTGGCGCGCTCAGTGGTAAGGACGGCCTATGGGGACTACATCCAGGCGTTTCGGCTCGGAGGCGCGAGCTTCGAAAGCAGCGATGACGATGAACTCAACAATTGGCATGAACGGCTGAATGTACTGTGGCGCAATATTGCCAGCCCAAATGTGGCTCTTTGGACGCACCTGATTCGTCACCGCGCCGGGATCAGCGCGGGCGCGTTTAACGATCAGCCACCATCGGATTGTTTCTTCGCCGATGGATTGAATAACAAATATTACCACCGGCTCGCGAACGAGACGCTGATGCTCAACGAGGTCTATCTCGCGATAGTCCATCGGCCGACTTCGGGGATAGCCACCAGTCTAGCCTCGAAGGTCCTTGCCAGGACGCAACGTGGAGGCTCTGCGCTGGCCCTCGCCGATGCGTTGGACGCGTGCGAGAAGCTGGCGCAGACCTTGAGCGCGTCCTTAAAAAGGTATGACCCGGAACAGTTGGAGATTTATGACTTCGGGAGCATGGCTTGTTCATCCTTGCTCGAGTACCTGGCGTTGTTGGTCAATGGCGAGTGGCAGAGAATTCCACTGCCCTTAGGCCCAGTAAATCGGGCGCTCGCCACCTCACGCCTGTTGTTTGGCTCCGAAGCCATCGAGTACCGCTCGCCTTCTCGCACATGCGTCGGTGGAATGTTAGGCATTAAGGAATACCCAACCCCGAGCACGGTCGGCATGTACAACCGACTCTTGTCCGCGCCATTTGCATTCGTCGCGACCCAGTCTTTTGCGTTTCTCAGCAAATCGACCGGCCAGTCGCTGCTGCAACGTCAATTCAATCGGATGTCGAACGCCGGTGATTTCGCTGTCTCGCAAGCAGACGAACTGAAGGAAGCGCTGGATGCGCTCACCAGCAATGAATTCGTGATGGGAGATCATCACTTCTCATTGCAACTCATCGTTGAACTCTCCGCATCCGACTCCGATGCCGTTGGACTCCGCCTCAAGGGACTCAACGATTCCATCGCGCTGGCGCGCAGCTATCTTGCGGATACGGGCATGCTTGTGGCACGAGAGGACCTGGCGCTGGAAGCCGCTTTCTGGGCGCAACTGCCGGGCAATTTCCCCTATCGGCCGCGCAAGGCTCCGATTACGTCGCGAAATTTCGCGGCCATGTCCCCGTTTCACAACTACCCGCTGGGTCGCGCGCAAGGAAATCATTGGGGTGATGCGCTTTGCCTATTTGTATCAAGCGCTCGCTCGCCTTACTACTTTTCGTTGCATGCAAGCGATCCTTGCGATCCCGATGGCGGCAGCCGCAAAGACACCGGACACACTCTGATTTGCGGACCGACAGGATCAGGGAAAACGGTGTTTATCGGGTTTCTAATTGCGATGCTGGCCCGCCGGGAAGCGACGCAAGTCATCTTCGACAAAGATTGCGGCCTCGAGATTCTGGTGCGGGCGCTGGGCGGCGACTATCTGCCGCTAAAGAATGGACTGCCGACGGGCTTTAATCCGCTGCAGCTTCCCGTCACGCCGGCGAACGTAGAATTTCTCAAAATCCGGCTGCGCGAATTGAGCCACGGTGGGGCGCAGCACTCTCACGCCGACGCAGTACGCGAAACTGCCGATCTCGATCAAGCGTTGCGCGGCACCTTGACGCTCGAGCCGGCGGCGCGGCGCTTATCACGGCTGGTGGAATTTCTCGATCCGACGGACCCGGAAGGGTTGCATGCGCGGCTCGCTCGGTGGTGCGAGTCGCATCAAGGGGACTACGCCTGGGTATTCGACAATCCGCGAGATACCGTCGTGTCCCGATTGTCGGGCCGCGCACTGATCGGATTCGACGTCACTGAATTTCTCGATCACAGCCTTATCCGTGCACCCATCACGTTGTATCTGTTCCACTTGGTCCGCCAGCTTCTGGACGGCCGCAAGCTAGTGTGCTGGATGGACGAGTTTTGGCGGCTGTTGGCGGACCGCGCGTTCGAGAGTTTTGCGAAGGACGGCCCCAAGACCTGGCGAAAACTGAACGCTGTCATGTGTCTGGCAACGCAAAGCCCGAGCGATGTTTTGGACAGCCCGATCAGCCGCACTTTGGTCGAGCAGACGCCGACAAAGGTTTTTTTCCCAAATGCCGATGCGGATCTGGAGGAATACACGCGAGGCTTCGGCCTCAGCGAACGCGAATTTAGGCTCGTTAAAGAGCAACTCGAGCCGGGCTCGCGCATGTTTTTGGTCAAGCAGGCGCATCACAGCGTGGTATGCCAGCTGGACTTGAAAGGGTTTGACGGCGAACTAGCGGTAATTTCCGGCCGTACCCACCAGGTTCAGCGCATGCAACAGATCATCGTTGGTGCCGGAGAGGATCCCAAGGCTTGGCTGCCACATTTTCTAACTGAAGTAACACGGAAGGGAGACAGCGATGCGTAGTTTCAGCATTCAATGGATTGTCGCATGCTTGAGTGTATCGCTCGCAGGCGTGCCGACTGCGCGGGCGCAGTGGGCGGTCATCGATGCACCGGCCATCGTGCAGCTCATTCAAGAAGAACAGACGATGGCGCAGCAATTGGCGACTGCCAGGGCTCAACTGCTCCAGGCACAGCAGGCACTGCAGACCATGACTGGCAATCGCGGCATGGAATTACTGTTGAGCGGAACGCTGAGAAATTATCAGCCCACAAATTGGGCCCAGGTTACGGGCGTCATGCAAGGATCCGGTGGATTCAGCACCTTGTCGAGCGAGGTGCAAAACCTGGTAACTGCTAATGCCGTGTTGTCGGCGCAGCGTTTGGCGACCTTATCGCCCGGCGCGCAGCAACTGATCCAGAGCCAGCGGCAGTGGAGCGCCATGCAGCAG
>DASWUU010000169.1:0-26170 GCA_036401515.1 Steroidobacteraceae bacterium | reverse complement strand
AAGCGCGCGCCGCATATTGGCCGAACGCTGTGACAAATACGATCTTGGGCGTTGGAATGGGAAATTGGGATACGACATTGAAAGAGTTGTGCTTTCCCAGTCGTATGTCGAGAAATACCACATCAGGTTTGCTTTCCTCGATGAGGCGCAGCGCACGGTCCGCCGTATCTGCTTCTCCGATGATGCGGATCGCCGGGTGCTCGGCCAGCAACTCACGCAGGAAGAGTCGGGCCGGCAACTCATCGTCAACTAAAACAGCCGTGAGCGAGATAGGTGAAAGGGCCGCGGTGCTCAACGCAATAATCTCCCGTCAACAGGAATACCGTCGGCGGAATGAGCGGTGATGAAGGGAACCGTCGACGATGAGTGTGGTATCGCGCGTGGTATCTCCAGCTTAAGCATCGCAGTACCTGCGGCGCTTTCTACCCATTTGAAAGAAAAATCATTTCCATATGATAGCCGCAGACGTTCCCAGGTGTTGCGAAGTCCAATCCCGGACGACCGCTCGGGCGGCACGAGCCGGGTATCTGGCCCGGAAGTGTTGGAGATGATGATATCGATGCGATTATCACGGGCCTTGAGAGCCTGAAGGCGTACCTCGACAGCGGTACAACCCGCGTTTACGCCGTGCAAGGCTGCATTCTCAACCAAGGGTTGCAGCAGCAAAGGAGGGATGGCGGCAGTCCCGCAATCTTCTGCAAGTGATATAAAGATGAAAAGTTTTTCCGGATACCGTAGTTGATACAGCGCGAGATACTTTGCCGCAATGGCGAACTCATCGGTGAGGTTCGATTCGAGCACGTCATCGCGCATAGTCAGGCGCAGCAGGTCGCCAAGGCTACTGAGCATCGCTATCGCGATCTGCGGAGCGGTCCGCACGCTCCCCGCAATTGCATTCAGTGTGTTGTAAAGTGAGTGAGGATCAAGTTGCCGTCGCAGAGCCATGCTTCGACTGCGCTCCGCGTCGAGCGCGAGTTCACTTCTCGCGATGGCTTCTAGATGATAACGACGCCAATTGATGACTCCGGCTGCGAGCGCCAGCGCGATGCAATAAAGTGAGCCGAGTTCAATAGATGATCCCAAAGCGGACATGGGGTCCATCAGCCACTCGTGTATTGCCGCTTCCAAACCTGGATCGCCCGATTTGATCATGAGATACGCCGAAAGGGCCCAGAAGGAAACCTTGGCCATGAAGAGCACAAACAAAAGGATCAACAGGTGCTTGATCACGGCGCTCACGCGATGAGAATCGGGGAGGCCAACCTTGTACGCGGCGGTGTGCGCAACCACCAGCGCGGGCGCAAAGATCACGTGAACCAGCGTAAACATTCCCGGCGACGACATGTTGGCCGAAGGCATGGCCTGATACCACAAGGCACGCACAAGTACACGCGTCAGGACCGTATAACCCCAAAATGCGGCTACCGCCCACCCGTATACAGCCGCCTCGTCGTGCGACATAAGCCAACTACTCACAGTGGCGCCTAAGCGCTGTGCCATTCTCGCTGCTCCCAAACGGCGTGACAATCCGGACGACCTCCCGAAAGGTAGTTGCAATGTCATGCGTTGGCAAGGCGTGGTACCAATTAGTGACCACGGTCCAGAAGTGATCCTCGTATGAAGGCCACAACAAAGCTGCCGATGCGCATTCGGTAAAGTGGTAGCAAAGGTTGTTGCCGGACCTAGGATCCGGCAAAGGTGCACGCCTAGTAAGTTTGGTTCACGCCCGCCCGTCCCAATAATCGGCAACTTCGTCACCGGATAAACCTAGCCGGCACCTAGCGGTTCATCTTCACAACGACCCCGTTTATCTTCACGCAAAGGCAGGGTTTCGACCAAAACAAACGTTCAACGCGGCAGCAACTGCGCGTGTAGGCGTGCAATAGGGAGTTCTCATGATAAAGCGTAGCCTAAATATGCGCCGCCTGCGGAAGCTGCTTTGCACCGCAGCCACGCTCTCAGCATGCTGGCCGGCTCTCGCCCAGACCGTCGCGAATGTCGCACCGGATCCGGGAATGACAGAGGTGGTGGTCACCGGTTCGCGCATCGCAGCGCCGAATCAGGTCAGCGCGAGTCCGATTCAGGTCGTGACTGCGCAGGCCATCGCGGACACGGGTCGTGCTGATATGAGCGACTTAATAAATCAATTGCCGCAGATCCTCAACAATGACCTCGGCCAAGATCTCGGCAACCGCACCAACGGACTGACGACGGGGGGCGGCGTCTCAACTGCCGACCTGCGCGGTCTTGGTCCCAACCGTACATTGGTGCTGGTCGATGGGCGCCGCCTGGGTATTGGCTCGCCCAACACCGCTATCGCGACCCCCGCTCCCGATCTCGACCAGATTCCGTTGTTTATGGTTGAGCGCGTCGAGGTCCTAACCGGCGGGGCTTCCTCGGTGTATGGCTCGGATGCGATTGCCGGTGTGGTGAACTTCATCCTGAAGAAGAATTTTCAAGGCCTCCAAATCGACGGCCAGATTGGGCAGAACTGGCACTCACAACATAATGACTTTGCTGAACGCCTCGTGCGGGAAAGCGGCACCACCCCACTGAACGGTAGTGAACACGACGGTCGCAATAAAAACTTTAACCTGATGGCCGGCACGAGTTTCGCCGATGGGCAGGGCAACGTGACGGGATACCTCAACTATTATCACCAGGACGCGGTTCCCAGCGGCAACCGTGACTTCGGACAATGTCAGCTGAACCCTGGTTCCAATAACGGGATCACAATCGACAGCTTGTTCTGCCAAGGCTCCTCCAACTCGAACTTCTTCAATCCATTGTCGGGTCCGAATGCGCAGCATGCTTTCAGCGTTTCCGGCACGTCATTTGTGCCGCGCGGTTCGGTGCCCACAAATCCTCCCGCCTCCTTCAATTCTCAGCCGTTCATTTTCATGCAGCGCGATGACAGTCGCTACCTCGCGGGCTTCAACGCTCACTACGATATCCAGGACTGGATAAAACCTTATATGCAGTTCGGCTTCATGGACGATCGAACACATCAAGAGGTCGCGCCATCGGCCCTCTTCAGGGGCAGTAACCCAAACAATACGGTCACGGGCAACTACCACGTTAATTGCGGCAACCCCTTCTTGAGCGCGCAGGAGATTGGCATCCTCGGGTGTACGCCGGCGCAAGTTGCGGCCCCAAACCAGGCGGATACTGCCAATCAGGCCGAGATCGAAATCGGCCGCCGCAACGTCGAGGGCGGCGACCGTGTAAATGACTACCAACACACGAATTATCGTGCGGTTTTTGGCGCGACGGGCGAGATAACCAAGGCGTGGACATATGATGCATACGGCCAGTTTTACTACGTCAACTATTTCGGCAGTTCCGACAAATACCTCAGCTATGCCAACATCGATAACGCCCTGCTGGCGACCAGGAACGCGGCCGGCACGCCGGTTTGCGTAAGCGGGGGACCGAAGTGCGTTCCCTACAACATCTTTGCGGACGGAGGTGTGAGTCAAGCCTCTCTTGACTACCTCCAGACGGTCGGTACCCAGCGAGGCGAATCCACTCTTCGTACCTATCATGGTGACATCACCGGTCAGCTCGGCGAGTACGGCATCAAATCGCCGGTGGCTAAGGATGGACTGGCGATGAATGTGGGTTTCGAGCATCGCAATGAAAACGTGACACTCAGTCCCGATGCCGTCGAGGAGAGCGGCCAGTTGGCGGGTTTCGGCAGTGCCGTGACACCGATCGACGCCAGCCAGTCGGTCAACGAGCAATTCGTAGAGTTGCGGGTGCCGCTTGTCCAAGACAGTCTCATGGCGAAGGATCTGTTGTTCAGTACCGGCTTCCGCCGTTCCGACTATTCGAGCACGGGCACCGTCAACACTTACAAGTTCGACCTGCAGTGGCAACCCATTGATGACATCCGCTTGCGAGGCTCATTCAACCGTGCCACGCGCGCACCTAGCATTGTGGAGCTGTTCAATGAGCCATTGGTCGGGCTGGTTCAGTTGGGCAACGACCCGTGCGCGCCTTCGGCTCCCGGACTCCACGATGCGCCGGTCGCGCTTGCGCAGTGCTTGAACACGGTCAGTGCGGCGCAGCGGGCTGCCTTCACAGCGGCCTATAACGCCGGAAGCATTCCGAATTCGATCTTGGGGCAACTCTCACAGCAGACCTCCGGAAACCCGAAGTTGCATCCGGAGACGGCCAAGACCTACTCGTTCGGCTTTGTGTTCACACCGACCGCCGTTTCCGGGCTGTCTGGCAGCGTCGACTTCTGGGACATCAAGGTCTCCGACGAAATCGGCGTGATACCTGCCACGCTGATTCTCAGCCAGTGCCTCAACTCGGGTAACCCGCAGTACTGCAGTCAGCTGGTTCGCCAGCCCAATACTTTCAGTCTCACGGGCAACTCAGTTGCAACGGGTGGCTACATCATTCAGCAGAACTTCAATATCGGCGGAGCCGAGACGTCCGGCGTCGATCTGCAAACGAACTACAAAATGTCGATGGGTGCGATGGGTTCACTGAGAACGAGCCTAAACGGGTCGTACATGCTGAAGAACAACACGCAGCCATTGCCCGGTGCTCCGACCTATAACTGCGCGGGCCTGTTCGGACACACCTGTCAGACGGTTGCCCCCCGGTGGCGTCACATCGTCAACGTCACATGGGCAACGCCCTGGAATGTGGATTTCGGTGCGAACTGGCGTTACATCGGCAAGGTCAGTCTCGATAACAACTCGACCGATCCGAGTTTGGCAGGGGCAGATGATAACGGTGTCTTCAACTCCATTAACGCAAAGTTTCCCGCATTCAACTACCTCGATCTGACTGCTAAGTGGATCGTAACGAAAGGCCTTGAGCTGCGCGCGGGCGTCAACAACGTGCTAGACAAAGATCCGCCGCTGGCGTCCTTCGATCTCACATCGGGCGGAGTGAATTGGTATTCGACCTATGACTCACTTGGCCGTCAGTTGTACGCGGCATTCGCAGCAAAATTCTAATCACTTGCTGATGTGTATCTTGGGGTGAAGCCATGGACATCGGTGATCAAAAGCTTAAGTCCGGAGAAGGGAAAATGAAAATTCATCAGGCCTTGGGCTTATTCTGTGTATGCGCGGGATTGGCAATGAGCGCCTCCGCTGCAGACAAAGGCAAACTGGATTCAACCCTGCGCGTCTTGGGAAATCGTTCGCAGTCGGTAAGCGCGCAAGCAGGGATATCCCACCAGATCCCGGGGTTTCGCGCGGCAAATGGCTACGTCTCGATCAACGTCGTCGCGGGCTCAGATACCGCAACGTTGCAGCGTGAGCTCGAATCCTTGGGCATGCAAGATGCCGTTGCAATGGGCGGGATGGTTTCCGGTCGAGTTGCAGTGGCTTCCTTGAACAGCATCGCCGCACTCTCCGATGTGCAGTCAGTCCGCCCAGTCTTCTCGCGCACTCGTGCCGGGCTTGTTACCACGCAGGGTGATCAAGCCATGCATGCGGATTTTGCGCGGCAACGATACGAAGTCGATGGCTCGGGTGTTCGAATTGGGGTGCTATCAGACAGTTACGGGTGTTTGCGGGGAGCCATTTTTCCGGGTCAGATGTTTACTACTGCGCAAGAGGACATGGTCAATGGCGATTTGCCGCGCGATGTAAAAATCCTGAATGATAAGTCCTGTGCACAGTCGAATGATGAGGGTAGGGCGATCATGCAGATCCTCCACGACGTCGCCCCCGGCAGTTCTCTCGCGTTTCACACGGCAGACAACAGCGAACCGGATTTCGCCAAAGGCATCGTTGACCTCATGAACGCCGGCGCCACGGTTATTGTCGATGACGTCATATATTATGACGAGCCGATGTTTCAGGACGGTATCGTGGCGCAAGCCGTCGATAGCGTCAAAAGGCACGGCGTTGCCTATTTCTCTTCCGCGGGCAACGAGGCGAGGCAGTCATACGAGGCTCCATTCCGGCACTCTCACACCGACGGATCGAGCGGGGAGCGCCATAATTTTGCGACCAGCGGCAAGGCAGACGGCTTGCAAACGATTACTGTGACGGACCAAGGCCTGGAACTCCTGGTTCTCAATTGGGATCAGCCGTTTCGCTCCGCGGGCGGAGCGGGCTCCATATCTGATGTAGACTTAATCTTCTACGATATGAAGGGCGAGCTGATTCCGGACTGCGATGACAATTTGCAACCAGCAGTGTGCCAATTTCCCGGGATATCGAACAATATCGGCGGCGATGCGTTAGAGGAAGCCGTAATCTCTAACACCAGTGGGGCCTCTATCGACGTACAAGTTAGCATTGAACTATTCAAAGGTCCTGCACCCGGGCTTTTGAAATACGTTTACTTCGACTTGGGCCCAGGCGCGATGACTATTGATGAATACGATACTAAGAGTCCGACGGCCTACGGGCATTCGAATGCGGCGGGGGCTGAATCGGTGGGTGCAGCCTCTTGGTATAACACGGGGGCTTGGGGCACACCGTTCCATCCGGAATGTGAAACGGCATGCGAGGCCGTTTATTCTTCCGCTGGGGGCGTTCCAATCCTTTTCGATACCAACGGGCGTCGGCTAGAACAGCCTCAAGTCCGACTCAAGCCGGGTCTCACCGGTCCCGACGGCGGTAACACGACCTTCTTCTTCTCGCTCTTAACGGCGTATGTGCCAGGTAGCACCGAACCGGATGCGTTTCCCAACTTCTTTGGCACCTCGGCAGCAGCCCCACATGTTGCAGCAGTGGCGGCGCTGATGATCGACGAGCGCCGGCGTATGCATAGCCCTCCTATGTTACCCGACACCATCTATCAGATTTTGCGGCAGAGCACTCTCGACATCCGCTTCAGGGCCGGCCGGACCGTCGGGCCGTTCCGGATCCCCCATGGCAAAGGTTTCGATTTCGACTCGGGATTTGGCTTATTGAACGCTCCTGCGGCATTGGACGAAGTTGCGGATGAGGAAGAAGACTAGGTTTACTAATTGCGAGCAGTAGGCTAAGCCGCCGGAGATCTTGCAGGATCGCCTCCAAGAATCGCTGTGGCAGCAGCGCCGTCACGGGATGACTGCGCCACGAGTGCGCCCGTGATCGAGTGGAGGATATAGGACACGGCGCGGCCATATCGGCTTCACGGTATCGCTGGAGAATATGCCTTACGAAGGTCGCCCGACGAATTCTGTGGATGCTTGCCTCGAGCTATTGGGGGACTCGAGGGTCCAGGTCACCGTGCGGGTGCGGACGATACCGGAGCGCGCATTACCGCGTAAGTGCGGAACCCGCCAGAAAAGTTGACTGCCGCGCCTGACCAGATGACCGCGCACGTGGTGCAGCCGCGGCCCTCGGCGATGAGAGTCTTGCATACTCCCACCACAGGGGCGATATTCGGGCAAGAGCGGGGACGAAACTTCGACGTGGTTTAACAGCGGTACCTGCCCCATTTTTCTGCGCGCCTGATTTATTCGCTCTAGCATGAGGGGTCGGCGTGGCAGGGCCGGGCGCGTAGCGAGGAGCAAGAGAAACGCCAGGATCACCGGAATGTCGATCGCAATGGTGCCAAGTGCGTGTCGCGCTATGGCATGGTCCTGCTGCACTGATAGTTTCGCCTGTTCATAGTAGTGCTGCCAAGATTTCTCGTAGCGGAAGCGAAAGCAACGCAGCAAAATATCCGCGTTTCCGGCATAGCGGTCAAAGACACTGATTCTCAATCGGTTCTGACCATCCGGTGCAACTGGTTCCTCGCCCTCTTCAGTATCAAAATCAAAATACGCTTCCATACTGCTGGCGAATACGTCCAATTCATCGTCGCCATGAGCCCAAAAAGTCTTGATCAGGCCGCGACGACCCTGCGGGGATGATTGAATGAAAGCGCCACGCCGGCCTGTGACTCTTCCATCCGGGGCCGACCGAAATCCGTATCGCTTAATCTCATTGATCCAAGGCGCTTCGCACCATTCAATCCAAAAGCGTTCGGCAGGTACATGCAGCAGATCCGCGCACGCGAGCTTGCGCGATCCTTTGGAGTAAGCCAATGCACTGCAAAGCCCGACCAGGTCATCACTTAAGCTATAGCGTGTTGGGCAAGCCAAAACAGCACTCGAGAAATCTGCCGCTCCAAGGAGGCGTGTTTTTTGCCGACTGGTCGTATTCGCGACAATGAAAGGCGTTCGGCATTGAGCAATTTGGTCTGCTAACCGCATGTGAGCACGATACATAGCCCGTCGCATAATAAAAAATGTTTGGGATGAAGCGCTCCTTAGCGGGGAGCAACCGTCGAATTAACGGTTTGAACGGGGATCAAACCACGGTTAAGGCACATCGCAGCAACCTGATTCGTAAAATCAAAGCTGCTGCTCCTAACTAATGTCGACGCTACGATATCTCCTGCGAAACCTCTGCAGTATTTTGCGCATCGCTCAGCCGCTCCATACAATCATCTATCAAAGCGTGCAGCGCCATGACACGCTTCGGCCCAAGGCGCACGTTGAGCGCAAGCTGCGCCTGCTTCCATACGCGTTGAGCCTCCGATCGCTTCTCCCGCCCTTCTTTGGTCGCGGTCACCAGGCGGGACCGCGCATCCTCGCCGGGCCCTTGTCGGAGCCAGCCTTGCGCGATGAGCGGCTGCAAATTGCGCGTCAAAGTCGAGGCGTCCAATCCCATGCGCTGTGCCAGGTCCGATGGACGGATCGGCCCAAGCAGCACAACGTGTGAGAGCAGGGAGTACTGGGTATTTTTCAACCCCGTCGCGCCAATATAAGCGTCGTAGTGACGCGTCACCACGCGGTTAAGCTGACGCAGCTTCGAATTGGTGCAACCTTGAGGCTTGACAGGATTTTCCATGCGGACTATTGTAATTGCAAAGGTTGCATATGCAATAGTTATTTTTATATAACCAAAAGGTTGCTGACGAATATGGAGGACACGGAGTTGCGCTGGCGGGCGGAAGAGGATGCCGTGCGCGCGCGCCTTGCGGCCACGGCGGGCTATGTGCGCCCGGATGAGCTGAACGGGTTTACCGGGCTGGAAATGTTTGAGGCAATCTTTTCAGGCGAACTGCCTCCTCCGCCGATCGGCGAGACGCTCGACTTTGTCCCTATCCATATCGAATACGGGTTGGCGGTATTTCAAGGTAGGCCGAATAAGAGGCACTACAACCCGTTGGGTACGGTGCACGGCGGGTGGTTCGCCACTCTGCTTGATTCGGCGGTGGGCTGCGCAGTCCATTCAACTTTGCCTGCGGGAAAGGGCTACACCACGCTGGAGTTGAAGCTGAACATTGTGCGTGCCCTGAGTGAGGCCGTACCGCTGGTGCGTGCCGAGGGCAAGCTGGTGCACGGTGGCCGTCAAGTGGCCACCGCAGAAGGAAGAATCGTGGGTCCGGACGGAAAGCTCTATGCCCATGCGACCACCACCTGTTTGATCTTTGATCGTCCGCTTGCAAGCTCGGAGCTCGCCGCTCCTCGCCGCGCAGCGAACTAGAGTAATTTGGAACTGCGACGCTGGTCGCTCAACAAGGAGAACAGCATGACTACATCGGTATCGAAGGGCACTGCCCTCATCACCGGCGCCTCGCGGGGCATCGGCGCCATCTATGCCGACCGACTCGCCCGGCGCGGCTACGATCTCATCCTGGTAGCGCGCGACGCTGCTCGCCTTGAGCAAGTCGCTGCCCGGCTGAGGCGCGATACAGGACGTTCGGTCATGTTGCAGTTGGCCGATCTCAGTGCGAAGGCCGATCTTGCCAAAATTGAAACGGTACTGAAGAACGATCAGAGCATCAGCTTGCTCATCAACAATGCCGGCGCCGCCTCGGTGGCGCCGCTGCTGAGCGCCAATGTCGAGAAAATGGATGAGATCATCGCCGTGAACATTGCGGCGCTCACGCGTCTGACCTATGCAGCGGCGCCCGCGTTTGTCGCACGCGGGGGCGGCACGATTATCAATATTGCCTCGATCGTCGGCATCTCGCCCGAGACGCTTAACGGCGTGTACGGAGCGAGCAAGGCGTTTGTCATTGCGTTCAGCCACTCCCTGCAGCACGAACTCGCCGACAAGGGTCTGCGCATTCAAGTTGTGCTGCCCGGCGCCACGGCGACCGACCTGTGGGAGCTCGCTGGACTACCGTACCAGAAGCTGCCTCCCTCAATTGTCATGTCGCCGGAGGACATGGTCGACGCGGCTTTAGCGGGCCTTGATCAGGGTGAATTGGAGACTATCCCTGGCCTGCAAGACGCCGACGAGTGGATCCATTTCGAAGCGGCGCGCCGCGGACTTGCGCAGCGGTTAGGCAATTCGCGACCGGCGCCGCGTTATCGCATCCGGACGCACGCGTCGGCCTAACCGATGATTCTCGCCAAGCGGAACCGACGGGCCGGGAGAATGTGATGAACGCAACGCGAAGAGAGTCAGCTCAATCCAGCGTGCTCATCGTGGGCGTCGGTGCATCGCGCGGCCTGGGCGCAGCCATTGCCCGGCGGTTTGCGAAGGGCGGGTACCCGGTGGTGATCGCGGGTCGCAATGCTCTGAAACTCCAAGCGACCGCCAATGAACTAGAAAAAGCAGGTGCAAGGGTTTCAGCGGTTGTCGGCGACGGGGCGAAAGCGGAGGACGCGCGGCCCTTCGTAGCCGAGGCAGAGCGTCTTGCGCCGCTCACTATTGCGGTTCACAACGCGGGCGGCAACGAACCGGCACCTTTCCTGAAGGTGAGCGAAGAAAGCTTCGCGCGCCACTGGCGCGAGCACGCGCTCGGCGGGTATCAGGTGGCGCAGTCGGCGATTCCGCTTCTTCTGAAACACGGCGGCGGGTCGTTATTCTTCACGGGCGCCTCAGGCAGCTTGCGCGGCAAGGCCAATTTTGCTGCATTCGCGTCCGCTAAAGCAGCGCTGCGCAATCTGGCGCAAAGCATTGCGCGTGAATATGGACCCAAGAACATCCATGTCGGCCATGTAGTTATTGATGGTGGTATTGAGGGTGACCGCTTACTCTCCCGCGTGCCGCAACTGATCGAGCAGCGCGCGGCGGATGGATTGCTGCCTCCCGATGCAATCGCGGAGGCCTACTGGGACTTGCATCATCAGCACCGCAGCGCTTGGACCCTTGAGCTCGATGTACGGCCGTGGAGCGAAATCTTTTGAGCAGCCGCGCCAGCAGAGGGACCCGAAATACGTTTAACACTGAGAGGGGGGAGCCGGCTACTCGCTCAAACTCAGGCGCCGCGACTATTACTTCAACGGGCGGCCAAGGAATGCCGTGACGATCGGGTTCAGCCATTCGGATCGTCCAGAGAATGTCGCGTGATCCGTCCCGGGCAGTATGCACAGCTCGGCATCGGGAAGCGCGTGAAATATTTTGAGCGTATGCTCGAGAGTAATGGCATCCCGATCGCCGGCGATCACCAGCACGGGCTGCACTATTTTGGCGAGCATCGCGACGTTGAGTTCGGCCTCTGTGGGAGACGTCGCCCACAAATGCGCGAGCTTTTCGTCCATGGTCTTTGGCTTGGGATTCTGCGTGGCGCGAAGTTCTTCGAGGTCGTCTGGGTTCAGCCCTTCGGGCGCGATATTCACGCCGCTGATGACGAGCCGCCGTACCAGTTCGGGATGGCGGACAGCGAGCATCAGGGCCAGGATTCCGCCGTCGCTGAATCCCACCACATCGACATGTTTGAGGCTGAGCTTTTGCAGCAGAGCAACCGTATCATCCATCATTCCGGTGTAGGTGAGCGCACCGACGACCTCCGGCGAACGCCCCTGCCCGACCTGGTCGGGTGCCACAATCCGGAAGTGTTCCGAAAAGACGTCTAGTTGGCGCGCGAAGGAGTGCTCACCGGAATCCCCCCCACCGTGCAGCAGCACCAGCGTTGGACCGATGCCGCGCGTGGCATAGAGGATTGTGTGACCATGAATCGACGCTTGATGCCAGGAGGCCGGCTGCGTCGCTGCCGCCGCGCCGTAATTCACGCTCACGCCGACGCTGAATGCGATCAATATTTGAGCTGTCACGGTAACCTTCGCATGCTTGATTCGGTGGTGGCTCATCATCGGATGCAGCAAGGTTTGAAGAAAAGCTTGTAGCTTTTTTGGGATGAAACTGCGGGCGGTTGGCTCAGTGCCGTAATTGTCCTGTGAACCCGAAACGGGCAAGTATTTTGGGCGCACACAGAAAAGCTTGACCCGAATAATCGATGTGTCCCCACATCGCGTCTGCATCCATACCTGTATTTACGTACGCGTTCCCCCCGACGCTCGCAATGATATTGCGCAATCCGTTTTCTCCCGCCTGGCGGACTAGCTCGTAGCTCTTGCCAATTCCTTGCATTTTAGCGACGTATTCAACATTTCGAAGGTATGTGCAAGACAAGCCTTCTTCCGCGGTTATCTTCTCAACATGGGAGGCGTCGCCGATTAAAGGCGGGGGACGGGCGACTACGCAGCCGCTCAGTAGTGCGATAACCAGCATAACGGTATTGCGCATATAGTTACTGCAGCGACCTCTTCTTCATATTTTGTCCGCGTGCACCGCTTGAAATCGATCCCATTTTAGGACGCTCAAGATGTCCACGGTTCTCAGTCGCTGTCGTCGCACGACACGCGAAGCCGACGTGCCGGCGCCATCGAATATTTGACACGACCATAATTTCCCCACTAGATGGGTACAAACGCTGCCGCCGTAGTCGGCTGGCCTAGCAGCAACGATCTTCAGATATTATTGATGATGGACATTTAATAAGCAATGGCAGAAATATTTGGAACAGTATAATAATAACTGCTGCATTGCGTCCCGAATTACCCGAGTCAAATTGGGCCTGGCGCGCGCCTACAAATAGACCTGCGGCTGTGCGCCAACACCAGCGCAGCGAGGTCGTGTCAGACGAAAGCGGCTCCCCGATCCTGACCTGAGGAGGCCTGAAGCTCTATTGGTAGTTGCCAACCGCGGAGGAAGATAAGAAGCTAGTAACATGCCAACATCTTCGCGACGCGCTAAACCAGGCGCACCCATCCCCCGCAATTCAAAGAAGCCCGTCGCCGTCGCGGCTCGCAATCACCGCGATCGCGGCGCCTTGGAGCTTAGGACTCTGCAGCACTTTAGAACCATATTTGGCTCGGCTCGCAGCCATGACGCCGACGTGCGCCGTGTCGCCGGTATCGCGGGCGCGCAGCTCTGGGCGCTGTCCGAAATAGCTCGAGCGGAGGGGATAAGTGTAAATGCATTATCGGAACGCATGGCGCTGCATCAGACCACAGCGAGTAACTTGGTCAATGCACTCTTGGAACGGCAATTTATTCGGCGCGCACGAGACGCGGGCGACCAACGCATCGCTAGGCTGCACGTCACCGCTGCCGGCAAACGAATGTTACTACGGGCACCCAGACCGTATGCGGGTTTGCTCCCTGATGCGCTGAGCCATCTGGACGCACGGCAGTTGGCTGAGCTTTCTGAAAGCTTAGGCGTGCTTGTCGCCATTCTAAGGCGCCCGGCCGAGGATGCCGCCGGAGAGCCCCTGCTGGGGCTATAAAGCCTACCGTAAATCTAAAATTAACATTTCGCCATAAACATTGGCTAACATATTTGTTACAATACAATAATCAATCTAAGCTCCTGGAGTCAGATATGAATGCGCTACCAGCTGCCGGCAGCGCTGCTAATCAGGCCCGGTCGCTCGATAAGACCAAGGAGAGCAGCATTGAAGTAATTGACGAAAAGATTGATCGCCATGTTTGGGAAATCGGCCTCCAAATGACGCGCCGATTTCGTTGAACGAAAAATACGCAAGGAGACCGAATATGAACTGGAACACTGTTAGGCTTGCTTCGCTGACCGGAAGCTTAACCTTGGCAATCGCCATGGCATCCGGGTGCTCGAGTCAACGGGATCCGGCGCAGAAGGCCCTGACTGATGCCACGACCGCGGTTAACCAGTCGCTCACTCCTGATGCCGACAAATATGCGCCGAAAGGCGTAACGGCATTGCAGGGAAAGCTCACGGACTTACAAACCAATTTCGATGGCAAGAACTATGCGGCCGTCATCACTGGGGCGCCGGACGTTATGGCGGCCGCCAAGGAACTGACTCAGGTAGTGTCGGTGGATAAGGATGCGGCGGCCAGGAAATTGGCGGCGCGATGGGCGGACGCCTCTGACCTAGTGCCCAAGCTGCTCGAAACGGTCCACGCGCGCATGGATGAACTCGGCAAGGCGAAGCACCCTCCGAAACTTATGGACATTGGCGCCGCTCGATCCGACCTGAGTGAGGCGGATGATCTGTGGGCAAAGGCAAAGAGTTCTTACGGCGATGGAAAAATCGATGAGGCCTTGGCCTCCGCGAATAAGGTGAAGGAAAAGGCAGAAGCCGCTGCCGCGGCGATCAACCTGCAAATCCCGCAGATGACTGCCTCGAAATAGGACTTGGCCTTGCCGGCCAATCATGCGCTGCGAGAAGGCCCGCGCGTCTATCGGTAGCGGTTGTATGCGCTAAGCTCTAGGTTCCGATTCGCATCTCAGATGTAGAGGGATGGCGGTTCCAGCGAAACTTCGGACTGTGGGCTAGTTGTTGATCGCTGGCGGCTACTCGATATGACATCATACTGCGACCATTGGGGCGGGCGATTGTGAACCAAAGTGCGACCTAGCGTGGTATGTAAACTTCTTCGTGAGTTAACCACGCCATGCGTATCAGGCGGGTACTCGATCTTTCCTTCAATGCCACGGCCTACGTAATGGGCGGCGAGGAAAGTCGCCAGCTGCCGCTGCCGCAGCTCTCGCTGCTGGCGCTTGGTTTAGGCGTCGTCACCGGTTTTGGCGCAGTGCTCTTCCGGGATCTGATCGGCGTTGTTCACAATCTGTTATTTACAGGTCACGCTATCGTCCATTACGACGCCAATATCTTTACCGCACCCGCGCGCTGGGGTCCGCTGGTGATCCTAGTTCCAGTGTTAGGTGCCGTCATCGTGACCTTCCTAGTGACTAATTTTGCGCCGGAGGCCAAAGGCCATGGTGTCCCAGAGGTGATGGACGCCATTTACTACAAAGGGGGCGTAATCCGGCCGGTTGTGGCATTGGTTAAATCCCTGGCCTCGGCGGTAGCGATCGGCAGCGGTTCATCGGTCGGGCGGGAGGGCCCTATTATCCAGATAGGCTCGGCGCTGGGTTCGACGCTGGGCCAGCTCGTCCGCATGCCGGTGGGCCAGCGGATCGCCCTTGTCGCTGCGGGCGCTGGTGCGGGAATCGCCGCGACCTTTAATACACCCATCGGCGGGGTGATGTTCGCTATTGAGTTGATGTTGCCAGAGGTGAGCGTGGAGACGTTCCTTCCCGTGGCGATCGCAACGGGGACAGCGACGTTCGTCGGCCGCTGGTTCTTTGGCGACACGCCTGCCTTCCACGTACCGCCGCTTCAAGCCATGGCAATCGATTGGAGTGCATTACTCGTGCTCATCCTGTTCGCTGTGCTAGGGGCCCTCACCGGCGTCGCGGCGGCCGGGTTCATTCGGGCACTGCATTTGGCAGAGGATGTCTTCGATCGGATTAAGTTGCGCTATTTACGCCATATGCTGGGCATGCTGGCTCTTGGTGTTCTTATGTACCTGCTGTTCCGCACCCTCGGCCAGTACTACGTGGATGGCGTCGGCTATGCCACTGTGCAAGCGGTGCTGGCAGGTCAGATCTCGACATTCTGGCTGCTGGGGTTGCTTTTCATCTGCAAGATGTTGGCGACCTCACTCAGTCTTGGTTCAGGTTCATCCGGCGGTATCTTCTCGCCGTCGTTGTTCATGGGCGCCACCCTTGGCGGGAGCTTCGCGGCGCTACTGAATGCTGCCGGATTGCCTATTCAACTGAGCGTCCCCGCTTTCGCAATCGTCGGCATGGGCGCGATGGTGGGTGGCGGAACCGGCGCTGTGATGACGGCCGTAACAATGATCTTCGAGATGACCCTCGACTACAGCATCATAATGCCGATGATCGTAGCAGTAGCCATGAGCATCGGCGCACGCCGGGTGTTGTCTCGCGAGACCATCTATACCTTGAAGCTTGTGCGCCGGGGACGATCTATTCCGAAGGCGCGCCATGCCAACATGTTTCTCGTCCGCACTGCGCGTGAAGTGATGGACGCCGATATTCAGGTCTTGCCGGCGGAGGCGAGTTTCGATGAGTATCTGCGCCAGCCTGAGCACGCCGGTCGCCTGCGCCACGTCGTGGTCACCGACAAGGACCACATCTATGGGGTGATCCGTGTCAACACAGGACTTCGCCGGGGACTAGAGAGCGCCCACACGGGGGTGAGCTTAGGCGATGTCGCAAGCCGCAATTTCACCGTGGTGCGTGAGGACGAGACGGCCTTCGAGGTTATCCGTCGCATGTGGCGCAGGAACGCAATCATGGCGGTGGTCGTGCGAGGGCGCGGCATTCCTCGCGGTAGCAGCGTAGCCGGTGTGATCACCAAAGAACATGTCGCAGATTCTGTGGCAGACAGCGTCAAGGCGTATCCGCAGTAGCGAAAAAATCGCTGGCTACGTCAGAGATTCTCCGAGGCTAATCAGGTTGCATTCGCTGTCACGAAACCAGCAACCGAGTTCGGCCGTCCCCTTGGTCGGATAATTGCCTTCGACGCGAGCGATGCCGTCGGTGGTGACGAGAGGCTCCGTGTCGTAATCGAGAAGCTCGACGCCTCGCCTCCTCAATTCGGCGGTCGTGGCGCGAATATCGTCCACGGTAATGGCGAGTTGCGTGAAGTCGCCGCGTGGCTGGCCACTGGATAGGAACAGTGAAAATTCACCGCCACCGACAAGATAGCGTAACCCGCCCTGTCGTTCTTCGACCGGGCTCAGATCGAGCTTTTCAAGATACCAGCGGCGCGCGCGCTCGAGATCCTGTGCCGGCAAACGTGTCGCAACGCCTCTAAACCATGTGTGCTCAGACATCAATTCGTCTCCTCGCGATCGACAAGGCGGCAGTAACGCTCGTTCCGTACTCGCACCCCGCGGAGCCATGACCGGGGCAGTCGCCGCCGCGTAAATTACTATTTTTCGCAACACTCCGTTACATCGCGCCACAGCTGTCTGCCTCTGCCGCTTGACGTGCTCCGCCGGTTTAGCTTTACTGGGTCCACTTAGAGGAATCATGTTCCGTATATAAGAACATCACGCAAGCGGCGGCAAATAGAAAGGGGGCATTACGGCTGCAAGAAACACGTCACTGCTGATGGGCGTTGCGCTCGCGCTTCTTTGCGCTGTCGGTTCGCGGCCGTCGCCGGCCGAGCAGGCTCCGTCGCCGGATCAGCAGGCCGATCAGCCGGCACAGCTGCAGGAAATCCAAGTGATCGCCGAAAAACAATCGACGGGACGGTCCATTCAGAAGGTGCCCATCGCGGTGACGGCAATCGATGCCGCCACCATGGCCGAGACCCACGTCCAGAACATCGTCGACATCGGGCACATGGCGCCCAATGTCGTTCTCGATCCCTCCGGTACGCTCCCGGGAACCGCAGCCTTCACGATTCGTGGAGTCGGCGCCAGGTCCAGCACGGCGTCCATCGATTCGGCTGTTGCTGTTTCACAGGATGGCATGGCTCTTACTCTCCAAACGGGACTGGCGCTGCTGGGAACTTTCGACACCGAGACGGTGGAAATCCTGCGGGGTCCTCAAGGTGTCTTGCAAGGCGTCAATGCAGCGGGCGGCGCGGTGACGTTTACAACTCCTCTGCCCACCCGTGAGTTTCAAGGCAGTGCTTCCATCACCACAGGCAACTTCAACTTGATCGGCACCACCGCCACGGTGCAAGGCGCGCTCAGTGACCACGTCCTCGGCAAGGTCGCGATCTTCGAGCAGCACGTCGACGGCTATTACCAAAATACCACCGATGAAGGCACGTACGTGCCTGCAAAGGGAAACCCTTCCGGCCTGCAGCCACAACATTCCACGGGTCTGGTCGGCGCGACCCAGACCTTGGTGGTCAAACCCACTTTCCTGATCTATTTTAACGACAATGTGACGCTCAAGTTGTTCGCTCAATTCGAGAGCGATCTCGACGGCGGCTCCGGGCCCCAGGCCATTAACCCGAACCCCGCCCCGGGATCCGCTTCCAAGTTCATCAGTATTTTTGGATACACGCCGACACCCCAGCCCTACGTGACCAACATATCGACTGTGGGCTTTACCCACATCACCGAGGAACATGTCATCGGACAGTTGGACGCGAAAGTCGGCAATGGAACGTGGACCACCATTGCCGCGGCAAGGAACGTGGAGTTCGACTCGGTTTTCAACAATGCAGGATCGCCGTTCGATATTCTTTTGGTCGATACCAAGGAACAAAATCGTCAGGCGAGCGTCGAGTCACGTTACAGCGCGCACGCCTCGGACAATCTGTCGTTTGTTGCCGGCACTTATCTATTCGCGGACAACCTCCCGGTCACGGTGGTCAATTCGACCAACCTCGCCGAGTTGGGCAAGAGCCTGGCTGTCCCAGGCAATGTCAACTCGCCGCTGAACAGGGACAACCAGTTGATCCAATACAACCAGAAAACCAGCAGCGCCGCAGTCTTCGGCAACGTGGACTACTCGATACTTCCGAATTTGACGCTGTCGGCCGGACTTCGATATCAATACGAACATAAGAATATGGACATTCAGCCGGGCGCTAATGCGGCCGGCGTAGTTTACTGTGCGCCCGGAACGCTGACCGGTTGTCCGAACACTTATTACGACCCCGCGAAAACTTGGGACACGCTCACACCTCGCTTTGTCATAAGTTATCAGGTGAACGCCGACATTCTGACGTATGCCAGCTACGCCAAGGGCTGGGGCGCGGGCAACTTCAACGGCAGCCCGTCCACATTGGGGGCCGCGATCACTGCGGCCAATCCAGAAACCGTGAATTCCTACGAGATAGGCCTCAAAAGTGAATGGTTCCAACGGCGCTTTCGGGCGAATATCGCCTTGTTCGACGAAGCCTTCGATAACATCCAACGCACGGCGATCACGTCAGTCAATGGCGCCCATGTGTCGACCTTGCTCAACGCGGCGACCGCGACGATTCGTGGCGCCGAGGTGGAGTTGATCGCGCTTCCCGTCGAGGGCGCAAAGGTGTTTGCGACCGGCGGTTTTACCGATGCAGCGTACAACAAGTTCACCGCGCCGCTCGCGACCAACGCCTACAATCCCAATGAGGCGCCTACTGACCTGAGTTTCAGCAATTTGCCGAAATGGACGACGGATGTCGGCGGTTCCTACAAGCTCAATCTTCCGCAGGCCGGGCAGTTCGAGCTCGCCGCTGATTGGTCCTGGCGGTCCAAGCAGTTTGGAGACTTTAACAACACGCCGCAGGAGATCATCAAAGCCTACGGACTGTTGAATGCCAGCCTCAGCCATACTCAGGGATCGTGGACGGTTTCCTTATGGGGGCGCAATCTCCAGAATACGTACTTTGCCGAAGCCGCCGCCATTACCTCCGGCTGGCTGTTGTGGCCCGGTCAGCCGCGAACTTTCGGTTTGACGGTCTCAACAAAGTTCTAATGTGCTGCTCTTGGGTCCGACCGGCGCGACGGCGGACTGAGACGGCGGGGCGTGGTTATTTGCCCCCAGACATACCACCGCATGGGTTTTCCCTTCCCGCATTTATTCTGCAGTGGTACCTAACTCTGGCAACGGACTGGCCCCTTTTCGTTAACGCTTAATGTGATAAGTTGCCTATCTGCAGTGAGTGGTGTCGGCAACGGACATTCCGGCCGGCGCGAGATCTACGCGCATCCCAACACCACTGTGGCTTGGCACAGGAGGAGACGGTGGCGGAAGCGACGGCATCTGACATTGCTCTTCAATCAGCGGCTCCCTACGCAAGCGCGGTGCTATCGCGGCGCTGCGTTATCGTCTATGTCGCTGCGTCATTTGCTTATCTGCCGCTGATGGCCGTGGGTTCTGAAGTCAATTCGCGTCGCGACTCTTTCGTCCCCCGGCAAAATGACGCCCCTGCGCCTCCAGACGACCCTACACTCGGAACACGAACCGATTTGGCTCAGCGCTTAACCGTTGCCGTATGGATTGGCGGTTCCGGTCCCTATCAATTTATCGTGGACACGGGTGCTGAACGAAGCGTGCTGGCGGAGGACATCGCCAACGCTCTGAATTTGGCGCGCGGCGAGAACGTGGTGCTCGACGGTGCCATCCGTCAATTGACCACGGGCACGGTCGCCGTCCCCTCCCTGTCAATGGGCGCTGTTTCTCGCAGTAATCTTGAGGTGCCGACTTTGCCGCGCCTGCTGCTTGAAGCAGACGGCTATCTTGGGCTCGACGTCCTGGATGGATGTCGCGTGACGTTCGACTTCAAGAAGCACACATTGCAGGTGGGGTCGCCGCAGACAAAACTCCGCTCGATCTTAAGCTGGCCAGGCGCGCTGCGCGTCAGATCTACCGGCCGGTCGGGACACTTGCGTGTTATTCGATGCATCGTCGATGATGTGCCCGCTACGGCCTTCATCGACACTGGCGCTGAGATATCCGCCGGTAATCGACCGCTGTTAGAAGCCTTGCTCTCCAGGCATCCAGGTTACCTGGAAGCGGGGGAGGTGCCGCTGACCGACGTCACGGGCGGGGCGATCAGTGGCCATGTAGTTACTACTGGATTGATTCGCATGAACGCGTTGCGCTTTTCGGCGGGATCGATTGTGATCGCTGATCTTCCCGTTTTCGATGTCTGGGGTTTGAACAAGGCCCCGGCGCTGCTCATCGGAATGAATTACTTGAGGCAGTTCGCGCGGGTGTCTGTTGACTACCCCTTAAACGAAATCCAATTTGAGCTGACACATGTGTTTGGTGGGGACCGGTCGCTTGTCGATGCCCAGCGATCCAGGTGGCCGCGGCTCGCGAATATTGTGTAGCCGCCGAAGGAAGGGTGCTTCCTACAGGCACACCGGGCCAACACCGATCCACGCTGTATCGCGGTACACTTCCCATAGTATGCATTTTGTGGCAACACATATCCGTTTTCTGGCGACTGCTTCTTGTCTTCTTATGCATACCGTGTCGTGAGAAAGGAGGGCTTGGACCGACCGTACCCGCACACACCCGATGGGCGCTATTTTGTTGTTAACGATCGCCTTTGGCGTCTATCTAATCCCAACCTTGATGCCAAAGTTCGAGAGCATTGGGTGGCCGAGCTTATGCGGGCCCGTCGCCATGTCCGCGCGGCCAAAGCCGATTGCAACCTACGGGCAATTGCGAGGAGCCGAGTGGATGTAGCGAAACGAGCCTTAGGAGAACGCGGGCCACCCTGGTGGAATGATGGGGCGCCGGATTACAATCGCCACAATATCGCCAACACTCCCTACGCAGCGTGGTTCGCCTCAATGGTTAGTGCGCGGGCAATCTCTGAGGCGGGCGAACTCGCTATCGACGATCGATTGATCGAGTCAAAGATCGTCGCATCGCTCCTGGAACGCGACGCCGAGGCATCAACATGCCCCTCCGAGATCGCCAGATTGTTGGCGCCTCATAATGAGAAACATTGGCGCTCCTTGATGCCTCAGGTTAGAGAGGTCGCCGCGAAGCTAGCTCGATCGAAGTTGGTTCGGATCACCAGAGGCCCTGTTGTGTTGGACCCAAACGACGTGGCCGGCGGCCCCATTAGAATTCGGCGGGGACCAAAGTTTAGAGCGCACAAATAGCGGCGCTGTTGCGCTGCGAAGCCTCGCCGGATCGCCCTCACGTTAAGCTTCGCGGCTCGCTCGCAGGCGCAGCTTCGCGCCGCCGACGGGGCGTAGGCGATAGCCGACTGCCAATGATGCGGTTTGGGTCTAGCGCAGTTTTCGCGCAGGTAATAGCGTGCTGGAGCAGTGGCGTCGCCACGCTTATCAAAAACAGTTCACGCCTCGTTTGACTCCAAGGACTCCCAATGAAAGCGCTTCGCAGGCATGGTTTTCACGATATTCGCCTCGACACCGTCACCTGCGGTTCCGACCTCCATCTGACTGACGGGTAGACGATTCGTGAGAAGAACGACGGTTGCAGCCTGGGAGCCTAACCGCTCGCCGATCAAAGCCTCATGAAAGCGCTTATATTTGACCTTGACGGTACGTTGATCGACTCGGTGTATCCGCACACTCTCGCATGGCAGGAAACGCTCAACGAGGTACAGATGCGGGTGCCGGCCTGGGAGATTCAGCGCCGCATCGGGATCAGCGGCAAGCTTTTGGTAAAAACGCTGGGGCGGGCGCGCGAGCGGTCATTCGATGAAGCGACTATCGAGAAGCTCGAAAAGCGACACGACACCTTGTATCGAAACTACGCGATGTTGCAGCTGCCGCTGCCCGGCGCCATTGAGCTTCTGAAGTTTTTACGCGACGCCAAGGTCTCGCACGGCATTGCGACCACGGGCAAGCGTTCGGAGATAGAAGGCGCACTTCGGGCGCTGGAAATAGGACCTGACACGATCGTGGTCGATGGCAGCAGCACGCGCAATGCCAAGCCGGAACCGGATTTATTCGTCAAATGCCAAGAAAAGCTCGACGTACAAAAGCCCGATTGTTTGATCGTCGGTGATGCGGTGTGGGATATTCATGCGGCACGGCGCGCAGGCATTCTTGCCGTCGGCGTGTTAACGGGCGGCTTCGGCGAGCAGGAGCTTTCCAACGCTGGCGCAATGCGCGTTTATCGCGACGCGGGAGCGCTACTCACCTCCATCGATGAGTTGGGGCTGGAACTGCCCTGATCGGCGCAAATCGCTGCTCGAGTTGCTGCCTGCTTACACCGTATACAGTAGTGGGCGAGCTTCACTACTGTATGAGCAGGGTCGACGTCGAGGCGGTCGATCCTGCTAAGATCAGCTACAGCAAGGAGCGTGGAAGACCGATGCTCACCAAATCACAATTGGCGCACCGAATCCGCCGGCATGTCGAGCGGGAACTGTTGGATGACTCGTGCGCGCTGCCTCTGGGAACAGCCATTTACTCGCTTTCCGACCCGCGCGACATTCGCACTACGCGATATGTGGGTCAGACCGCAAATCCCCGGCGCCGCTTCCTGCAGCATCTGAATACTGCCCGGCTGTGGGTTCCGGAGGAGTGTCCCTGGTGGGTGCGCTCGCCGAAGCTGCGGCCTCTGTATGACTGGCTGCGGGAATTGTATCGCGAGGAGTACCGATTACCGACCATGGTAATCCACGACTGGACAACGACGACCCAGGCGGCCCGCCTCGCGGAGCGCGCGCGTATCTACGAGTCGTTGGTGAAAAATTTGCCTATCCTGAACGTCGAGCGTGAAATGCTGCGCGGGCAACGCCCGCTGCTCTAATCCCAACAACACGAAATCGCCCGCGCGTCTTGACGAGACGCGCCTCGACCTCATTGGGCAGCATGCGAGTGCTGTTCGGTCAATAGCTGGCGTAAATCCGCTAAGGTGTTGGCCTCAGCGACAGGCTTATCGGTTCGCCAGCGAAGGATGCGCGGAAATCGCAGCGCAACGCCAGATTTGTGCCGCGAAGAACTCGCGATGCCCTCGAAGGCCAGTTCAAATAGGTGAGTCGGTTCCACACTGCGCACCGTGCCGAACTTCTCCTTAGTGTGTCTGCGGATCCATGCGTCGAGGCGCCGGATTTCCTCATCAGTCAGGCCCGAATAGGCTTTGGCAATGGGTATCAATTCGGCGTCGCACCAGACTCCAAAGGTGTAATCAGTGTACAAATTCGAGCGACGGCCATGCCCCGGAGCGGCGTACAGCAGCACGGCGTCAACCACGAAGGGGTTGACCTTCCACTTCCACCAGGCGCCGCGCTGGCGTCCCGCGCCATAGGGGGAAGTCCAGCTCTTGAGCATCAGTCCTTCTACGCCCTTTGCGCGGGCCAGATTGCGGGCGACCGCTAGTTCTTCCCAAGAACCCGCAGAGGCGACTGGCGATAGACGAAGGACCCGCGCTCGCGTATCGAGCAATCGTTCGAGCCGCCCTCGCCGCTCCCGCAGTGGTCGCGCTCGCCAATCCTGCCCTCCAAATTCCAAGAGATCGTAGGCAATGAATTGTGCCGGGTTTTCTTTGAGGATCTTTGGGCTGAGCTTGCGGCGACCAGTGCGTTGCTGCAACTGCGAGAAGGGCAGAACATGCTCGCCCGATCCCGCAAGAATCTCGCCGTCGAGGACCGTGCCATCGGGCAGTCCCGCTGCGGCGTCAACGACTTCCGGAAATCGGTCGGTGATAATCTCCTCGCCACGCGACCACAGAACGCATCGATCGCCGCGGCGCACGATCTGGCCGCGAATGCCGTCCCATTTCCACTCCGCGAGCCAAGCTGCCCGCTCGCCGAGGCCCTCGGGTTCTCCTTCTAGAGGCGATGCCAGATAAAAGGGATACGGATGGGCGACGTGCAGATTGGCCTCATTGCGGATCAGTTGTCCCCAGAACTCGGCGCCGGGTTGCCAATCCCCGATCAATGAGCGCTCGATCTGCGCGCGCGGCTGGCCAAGCGATTCGGCCAACGCCCGCGTGACCAATGACCGGGATACCCCCACTCGCAGCGATCCCGTCAGCAGTTTGTTGACGAGGAAGCACTCGCGGTAGGGCAATCGGTGCCACCAGCCAACGATGAGACGACGCTTTTCCGTCTCGTCTTGGCGTGCCAGCGGCTGGATGCGCAGGGTGAACCAGTCGTTGAGCGATAGGTCCGCACCCGAATCTCCTAAATCGTTTGGGACCAGGAGCGCGATGGTCTCCGCGAGGTCGCCCACAGATGCGTAGGTCTCATCGATTAGCCACTCGGGTAAATGGGCTTCTTCGAGCAACCAACGTCGGAGCAGGGCGGGTCCCACAATGCGTCTCGCTCGTCTGCCGATCATCACGTATACCGCCCACGCGGCATCGGCGGGCTCTGCCGTCTCGAAATAGGCGCGCATCGCATCGATCTTAGCGAGCGTCGAGGTCGTGGTGTCGAGACTTTCAAATAACTTTGAAAAGCGTCGCACTCATTCCTCCGCGCCGTATTCGGTGCGCAGCGCAGCCGCGTCCACTCCCTGCTCTCGCAAATAGCGGCACAACGCGTCGGTGAATCCGTGTGTAAGGAGGATTCGTTTTGCCCCCGACTCATGGCACGTTTGCAGCAACGACGGCCAGTCGGCATGGTCCGATAGAACGAATCCCCGGTCGTAGCCGCGGCGGCGCCGATCGCCGCGAATCCGCATCCAGCCGGAACAAAATCCCGTGCGGTGATTGCCGAAGCGGCGCATCCAAGGAGAACCCGCCGCGCTCGGCGGCGCGAGAATGAGTGCTCCCGCGTAATTAACGGCACTGGCCACGGTCGCAGGCAAAGTGTTGAGCATAGGGATGCCTTGCGCACGGTAGACTTCCGTCAATCCCGCAACCGCACCGTGCACGAACACGGAATCATTTGTCAGGGGAGCCAATTCCGCCAGCACCCGCTGCGCCTTCCCTAACGCATACGCGAATAAGACGCTCGCGAGACCGCGACTGCGATTCTCTTGCCACCACGCGAGAATTTCTCGTGCCACCGTTCGAGTATCGGTCCACCGATAGGCAGGCAACGCAAAGGTGGCTTCGCTGATAAAAACATCGCAAGGCAAGGTTTCGAAGGGAGCGCAGGTGGGATCCGGGTCACGCTTGTAGTCGCCCGACACCACCCAAACATGCCCACGCCGCTCGACGCGAATTTGGGATGATCCCAAAATGTGACCGGCGGGATGCAGAGAAACGTCGGTGTCTCCGAGACTCACTTGCTGTCCATACTCAAGCCGATGTAAAGACGCATCGGTCGGCAAACGCAGCCGCGCCAACCCGGCACCCGCCGCCGCAAGATAGTATTCACGGCTGCCGCCCCGCAGGTGATCGCCATGGGCGTGTGTGATGACAGCGCGAGCGACTGGCTGCCACGGGTCAATGTAGAAGTCGCCCGCGGCGCAATATAAGCCACGAGGAGTGACTTGAACTAGCTCTTCAGGGCCCATGGGCTAAGTAACGGCGTGACGGGTGCAACCGCCATCCATTGATAATTCCTCCAAGGCGATCGGGTCACCTAAGCAGTTAAACGGCAACCTCGCCGTCCTCTTCGCCTTCCCCGCGCTGGCCCTTCAATGTTTTGCCCGATTCTTAGCCGCTGCCGCGCGGTTTATAAGAGAACTTCTGTCCCGCTATTGTCGCGGCATACATCAGACCGCCCTTCGCTAGAGTGAACACTGCCATACCCTTAACGTATCCCACATCTGCCGTGGTAGCGTT
>DASWUU010000168.1:0-3879 GCA_036401515.1 Steroidobacteraceae bacterium | reverse complement strand
GCGTAATCGCCAGTATCGGCTACGGAGCTCTCTTATTCGATCGCGACGGCAATCTCTGGTTAGGGGGTTCGGCCGTGCGCCGGCTTGCACCCGGCGCGCTGGACGCGGACTTGAGTGACGAAGAAATGGCCCATCAAATTGAGGTTTTCCAAGAAAAGGACGGATTGACCGGCAGCGATGTGCGCGTCTTTCTCGAGGACCGCGAAGGCAACATCTGGGCGTGTACAAGCAACGGCGTGGACCGCTTTACTCGCAGCAACGTCGTGAGAATTCCTGTTCCGCAACTTGGGGCGGCCGCCCTCGTGGCCGGAGAAACGGGTGCTGTCTGGGCGGCGGTCGAATCGCCCAGTGACGAAGGGTTTTTGCTCGAGATACGCGACGGCATAGTGCTCTCGAATCGTCGAATCCCCTATTTCACGCATGGCTATCGCGCCGTCGACGGCGGCATCTGGTTCGCCGGCACGCAGGGACTCGCCCGTCTCGATGGCGGCCAATTCGTCGTAACACCCCTACCGGAACAGGCGCGCAATGCGCAGGTGCAGGCCGTAGTTCGCGACCGCGAAGGTGCAATGTGGGTATCGCTGGTGCGCAGAGGCGTGTTTCGACTGTTGGAGGGGCAGTGGACTCTCAACGGAGATCTCTCTTCGCTACCCCACTTGCCGGCTATCGTGGAGACCGCCGATGCCCGCGGCAACCTCTGGCTGGGTTACACGAACAATCGTATCGCGCGCGTGGATGGTCAGACGGTACAGCTATACGGCGCGGGCGACGGCTTGAATGTCGGCAACATTACGGCGATCGATGCCCGGCGCTCACATATATGGATCGGCGGTGAGATGGGTCTCGCGCGCTTCGACGGTAGAGGGTTTTCCCGGGTAACCAGCCGGTCCGGCGATCCGTTCCTCGGGATCTCCGGTCTAGTCGAGACAGCTGCGGGCGATCTTTGGTTGTATGGGAACGCCGGTGTCGTGCATGTAACGCCTGCGGAGGTCGCTCATGCTGTGCAGGACCCAGCGTACCGCGTGCATTGCGAGGTATTCGACTATCTCGATGGAGTACCGGGAGCGACCGTACAGCTGCGCCCCACGCCCTCGGCAATCGAAGGAAGCGACGGCCGCCTGTGGTTTGGGTCATATTCGGGGATCTTTTCCATCGATGCCACTCGAATCCGGCGCAATTCCATCCCGCCGCCGGTCACCATATGGTCACTGAGCAGTCGCGGCATTCGCTACCCTGCGGTTCCGGCAAACGATCTACGCTTGCCGATTAATACAACCAATCTGCAGATCGAGTACACCGCTGGGAGTCTGACTATCCCCGAACGCGTGCGGTTCCGTTACAAGCTCGAAGGCTCGGACCGGGACTGGCAGGACGCCGGCAGCCGGCGCGATGCGTTCTACACCAACTTGGGACCTGGACGATTCACGTTTCGAGTGATCGCGTCCAATAATGATGGAGTGTGGAACGACACAGGTGCATGGCTAAGCTTTTCGATTGCCCCGGCATTCTACCAGACCAAGTGGTTCTACGCCCTCTGCGCGCTGATGTGTCTGGTGTTGTTAGTTGCTTTGTACAAGATCCGCTTGCGACAGGTCAGCGCCCATGTCCGCGGCAGATTGGAAGAGCGGCTGGCAGAGCGCGAGCGGATCGCTCGCGAGCTTCACGATACACTGCTACAAGGCATTCAAGGCCTTGTTCTGCGCTTTCAAGCTGTCGCCAATCGCATTCCCGCACGCGAGCCCGCGCGCGCACAAATGGAACGAGCGCTCGAGCGAGCGGACCAAGTGCTGAGCGAAGGCCGTGAACGGGTGAAGGACCTGCGCGGCTCGATCGACGCCGTGGCCGATTTACCCGAGGCTCTCGCAGCGGCGGGTAATCATCTAGCAATTGCGCACCCCACAACGCTTCGCGCGCGTATCGAGGGAACGCGCCGTGAACTGCATCCCATCGTTCGCGAGGAGGCATTGCTCATTGCCCGCGAGGCGCTTGCCAACGCTTTCCTGCACGCCGATGCCGGTCAGATAGAGATCGAAGTATCCTACGGCGAGACTGCCCTTCACGTAAGAGTCCGCGACGACGGGAATGGCATCGACCCTCACGTATTGAGTGCGGGGCGGCCTGGCCACTGGGGGCTACTCGGCATGCGCGAGCGAGCCAAAAAGATTCAGGCCGTTGTGATCGTCTGGAGCCGGGTAGGCTCGGGAACGGAAGTCGATCTGCGTGTGCCCGCCGCAATGGCATATCGGAAGCCACTAGGCGCGGGGCCACGTCGCTGGTGGCGTGCACTTTCCCCTGTCGGATCGCAAGAATGCACTGAGACCCAAGACATGACCAACGAATCTAGACCATGAGCGTCGCCGCCGCCGTTCGACCCATCCGGATACTCAGTGTGGACGACCATCCGCTGCTTCGGGAGGGCATCGCCGCGGTACTCGAGGGTCAAGAGGACATGAAACTGGTGGGCGAAGCGCCCAACGGGCGAGTCGCGATCGAAAGTTTCAGTCAGTGTCGCCCCGACGTGACACTCATGGACCTCAAGATGCCAGACATGAGCGGCATCGAAGCGATGCGCGCCATTCGTGCCGAGTTTCCCGCCGCCCGAATTATCGTCCTGACCACCTATGTGGGCGACGCTCAGGCAGTCGCAGCCCTCAAAGCCGGCGCTTATGGTTACTTGCTCAAGAGCATGCTGCGCAAGGAATTGCTCGATACGATTCGCGCAGTGCATGCGGGCAAACGGCGAATTCCAATCGAAATTGCCGCGGATATCGCCGAACACGCGGCCGACGACAGCTTGACGGCGCGCGAGATCGAGGTTTTAAAATGCGTGGCGGCCGGAAAATCGAATAAGCTGATCGCCGCGGCTCTCGCCATTTCCGAAAGCACGATCAAGGCTCATATGAAAAGCATTCTGCCGAAACTCAACGCAAGCGACCGAACGCATGCCGTCATGATCGCATTGAAACGCGGAATCCTCGACCTCTGAACGCGGACTGCACCAGCATCACGCTGCCATCTTTCTCCAAGATCCGGGTGACAGACTCTCGGATCCATGACGATACCGTCTTCCACACCGTCCAGTCTGTCGCACTGCTGCATTACCAGGCGATCAATCGCGCGCAGAGTCTCAGGCGGAATCCAGGCGTCCGGCTGCTGAAGTACCCGTTTCGCTCGCTCCGCAAGGTCGATGAAAAGGTGCGTATAGTTCCAGGCAGGCGCACCGACGACGATGCCATCAAACGTATCCGGAAAACGCTCTGCTTCAACGAGCCCTGCCGTCCTCCGCCGGAGCATCCCTGGAAATAAGCGTATCGTGGAACTTCGGCGTAATACGCCGCAGCGATCGCTTTCAGTGCATTCGCTGCGAGCTCGACGCCCACTTCGAAATGATTGATGACAGCCGCGGAATCAGTCGCCCAAGTCGCATCTTCTACCGCGGCCGATTGATGGCCGGTATCGGTCGTGCCGGTCGCGTAGCCTCTGGCTGCGCCGTAGGCGACGGGAAGATCGGAGGGGATCGTGGGCCTTTCCACGGCTCCAGCAAAGCCTCCGCGGCCGAGAAACAAGACCTTCTTGTTCCATGCTTCCGGCAGAGCTAACTCGATTCCTATCCGCGTCCCACGATCGATGAATCCCGTAATGCGACAATACGTCGGCTCAGCAGAGTTCCCGCGCATGTACACAACATTGTCGATATGCAGGGGCGGATGGACCAGTGCCCGCACGGATTGCGCCGTGCCCCCGGCGGCCACCCAAACTCCTCCACCTGTGGCCGGGTCAAAATCCCCCACTCTGATGCGGTAAATCGTCGCCGGTCGGCGCCGAGCTAGGAAGCAGCTGCGGGACGTTACGCTGAGCCCTTTTTGCAAGAAGAAGGGG
>DASWUU010000167.1:0-12097 GCA_036401515.1 Steroidobacteraceae bacterium | reverse complement strand
CAAGTCTGAGAAAGGCTGCGAATGTGAGCTTCGAAGCTCGGAAACGCCGGATCATAGTTGTTACCGACTGGCGCTTCATGCGTGAATCCAGCGCGATGCGCCATCAGAATGCGCAGCGTCATCTTGTTCTGCGGGTTGGATTCGAAGCGGCTTTTCACTGCGAAGTCCGGTATGTAGGAGGTAATCGGTTCGTCGAGATCAACGATTCCTCGTTGAACCGCGAGCATTACTGCAGTTGCGGTTAGATTTTTCGACGTCGATTGAATACTGAACATCGTGTCAGTGCCGATCGGGCGATTCGTATGCTTGTCGGTAACTCCGAGTCCTTCGATCCAGCGTAATTGACCGTCGTCAATCCAGCACACGGCGGCGCCCGGGATTCCCGCCCCCGCCATCGCGTTAACGATTCGTTCGCGTTCGTCACGAGAGCGTGGCTGCTGTGGAAGCTGAGCGCTTGGAACCCTCCGGTGATCGTCGCCTGCGCCGGCGATGGAAGACCGGCACGTTGCCGCCGCCAAGGCTCCCAGCATGAATGTCCGTCGATCCGAACGCAGCATGTCACGCCCCTTATTTAATGAGGATGTGGATTAACGAGCCGAGCCGACGCGCGCCGCCAGAATTTTGCTCAACGTATCGGGCTGCGATTCGACGCGGATTAGGTGAGGGAACCGCAATCCGCCGTGATAGTGGACCTCGACGACGCGTACGAGATCCTCCTCGGCCACAAAAAGCTCAAGGGGCTGCGCAACGTTTTCGGCATGGATAACAGCGTCACGTGCCGCCGTGCTTGTCCACCTGTGTCCGTCAATCGCGAGGAGTTTCATCGAGGGTGCAAGTCCCGCGGCAAACCCGGGGGAGCCGGCGACCACGTCGAGGACGGTGCCGTCTGGCCTGGTCCAAATGCCGAGTGACAGGCTCAGATCGTTCGTCGTCGATATCTTTTCCAAAGCGGCTACGAAATCGTTGGGGACATCGTCATATGTCAGGGTCCATCCGCTGTCGTGAATGCCATTGAGAGGCGCATTCGAGTTGAGGTCCTCGAGTCTCGAAGAGAAGAAACCGTTCCAATCCACTGGTACGACATCACGCAGCGCGTTGAGGACGTCGCCGCGCGAGTAGGATTTAAGTGCGAGTCCGGGTGCCGGGCCGCCGAAAAATCGGCGAGAGAAGTCGTCCAGAGACTGAACGCCGCCCGTCAGCTGACGGATGCGCATGTCTGCCTCGAGCCATACCAAGAGCATTTCCCCATAGTAGTCGGCCGCTCGGCGTACGGTACTCCATTCGGTTGGGGCGTTTGCATAGGCCGGTACGGCAGTGGCAGTATCTGCGAGTGACCGCCAGGAGCGACCGGGACGATCACGATCCATGAGTGCAGCCACATACGCAAGATATTCGCGCGACTGGGCGCCACTAGCCAAACCGCTACGCGCTGTCAGCACGAAATCGCCATAATAACGTGTCAGCCCTTCGTACATCCACAGCAAATCGGTCGTTATCGGCTGTTGGTAATTGGCGGTGACCATTCCCTCCGGCCGCCGATATTTGCCGTTCCAGGCGTGCACATATTCGTGAGGAAAGAGACGCCAGTTGATAGCCTCTTCTGGCTCGGTAAGTAGCCTCTCCGTTTCTCGCACATCGCTCGATTCATAGTGCTCGAGGCCGTCCTGATCGAGCCGATCGCTAAGTGCCACTAGCCAAACATAGTCGCGGTAGTGACCGCGCCCGAACACTGCGGTTGACTCGGAAACAACACCGCGGAGACCTTTGATCAGCGACTCACTTACTTCGAGGTCGACGGGCGCGTCGGCTACAACGCTGATACGGGTCGATTGCGGCCCATCTGACAATGGAATGCTCCGGAAATGCTGCCCCGCTAGAAGGGGCGAGTCGATCAAAGTCGCCAGGGAAACAGTAGGCAAAACAACTTCTGCATCAGTGGAGGTCAGTGGCTTTAGTGCGCAATCAGAGATCCAACGTGGCGGCAGGCGCACGTGGGTCTCCACCGCTACTTCAGCGGACGACGCCTGTGCGGGGTAAAGCACGAACTGGTTGAATGCCAATATAAGTAAGTGCGGCGTGACATCGGGACTCTCACCGAAGCCACTGCCGAACTTCTGCGGAGGCGAGTAATAATCAAAGCGAACGTCGATGACAGGTGCCCGAGCGGGGACTTCAATTCGAAACAGGTAGGCATCCATGGGCTCACGACGCCATGCCAAAGGTGTAGAGCCGGCGCTAAATGAGAGATTTACCAGTTGTGTGATTGGTCCACTCGGCTTGTGCTCGCCTGGTATCCACTTGGGATATGCCAGAACCAGGGGGCCGGAATGTACGGGCAACTGGAGATGAACATGCTGAATGCCCTGCGTAACATTGCGAGCGTCGACCTCCAAAATGATGCGTATCGGCTCCGCAATTGCTGCGCGGGCCGCCAAAAAAAATAAGCAGCAGCAGGCTGCCGTATGCTGCCAATAAGGGCCATGGCGAGCCAGAGCGCTGCTCGACGGATCGCCGGGTCGGAGATGTAGGCGAGGGTAATGTGTCGGTCGGGCCCGAGATGCCAGTCCCGCTTGCGGTATATGCATTTCTCATTTTTCCGCCAAGGGACGAGCGTAACGTATTAGCGAGAGTAGAAACTTGCCCGGCTCCTCCGACTCCGGCTCGTGAGCGGAATGTTCAAACCAAACTAAATGCTTTTGGGGGGCATTAACACGTTCGAGCCATTCGCGGGCGAGCTCTGAGTTGACGGTGCGATCGTGGCGCCCCAATAACAGAATGATCGGGCACTTGAAGTTAGTTTGATGGCTCAGATCTAGATTGAATACTCCGGCCAAGAGAAAGCGTTCCGAGAACTCGTTGCCGTCGTAGATGTGCGGTGCCTCGGCGTCACTGTAGTCCGGTGAAAGACGACCGGCATGGCTTTCGTCTTCCTGCGATGTACGGTACGCCATGACGCCGCCGAAGTAATCGCCCCATTTATGGACGATCATTGCGTCTTTCAGCTCGATCGGCTTCCCGGGAACGGCGTAGGGAGCAACGGCCTGCAGTTCCGTCACCGCATTTGCGACATCCCCATGTTTGGCGGCCTCAAGCGCATAAGCCCAGGCTCGGCGCTCGCTTTCCGGCGAATTGGTGATCTGCCCCGTGCCAATGTAGGCGAAAAGCCATTGCGGATGGCGAAGGGCGATTTGCAGTCCTAAGTAACTGCCCCACGAATGGCCCCAGATGAAAATCTTGCGTACCCCGAGTTCTTTACGTACCCACTCAACCATCTCTTCGGTATCGCCGGTCATGCGTTCGCGTGTCATCGTGGGCGCCATTTCATCGGGATTGTTGATCAGGTAGGTCTTGCCGGCCCCGCGTTGATCCCACTGAACAACGGTGAAGTATTCCTCCCAGCCGCGCGCGTACCACCAGTTCAGCGGCGTCTCGACGTAACCCGGGCCGCCGTGCAAGACCAGGAGCACGGGATTACGCCGATCATTACCTCGAATGGTAATGAATTGTTCGATGCCGCCGATAGAAACGGTTTTTGCGATTTCTATGCCATCGGGCGTCACAATGCGGCGCAAGCCACGCACCACCTCGGTCGCTTCGGCGCGATTGGTGGGCTTTGGTGGCAGATCCGCAGAGCGAGCAACATTGGCGAAAAGGAATATCGCCGTGACGAAGCTGAGGCGGGCTTTCATGGAAGAATTCTACATCGGTCATAGGCGCCGTTGTCGATTTCAATAATCTCTGTCCTTTTTTTCAACGATCCTTGTCCTGACATTTGTCTGCAAGAATGCGATCCTCGGAAATAGAACGAAGCAGTGCGCCGAAGGGCCGTTGTTGACTGCACCGAAGCCGGAATTGGCTTGTCTAAGTCTGCGGATTGGGACACGAATAATTGGCGAGCGGCCTGATCGTGGCAGAGAATATAGAAATCAGCCTAGCGTCGCGGCATAAAAGCGGCGACCGTCGCTACACGACCGTGCCCCGTTTGGTGCGCCTTGCCACACGGACGTGGCAACGGATCGAAGAATCGGCGAGCGAGATCCGGGAGGCGGGCTGGAGGCGAGCCTCTGCGCCGCCGGTGCCGGGCGAGGGCAGGAAGCCCGAACAGCCCGGCCGACGGAGAACGAGCCGCTACGCCGGCAGATTTCGATACGGAATGGAGCTGGAGGCGGTCGAAGGCATCGATTTGTTCGCGCTGATCGGCTGGCGCTTGGGCTCGATAATCTCTCTTTCTGGTCGCCGTCGATGCCTTCGCTTGAACGCAGTTACTAGGCATGTGAACATCAAGGAGTCTGCTGTGACCCGACACGTGCATGTGATGCTTCAAAGAAACCGATTGACCTGGTTCGCGCGCTTTCGGCGACCGAGCACGATCTGCCTAGCGATGATCGCTGGGGCAATGCATTCCGAGCCCGTCGTTTCCCAGAACTTGCGCATCGAGAATGTGACGATCGTATCGCCCGAGAATAGGCGAGAGATCGAAAACGTCACGGTGACCATTCATGACGGGCGCATCCAAAACATCTCCAGCGCGGCAAGCGCCGCCCCGCCACGGAGTCAGAGTTCCGTACAACGGCTCGACGGCACCAACCTGTTTTTGATTCCGGGCTTGATCGACAGCCACGTACACTTGGGCGAAATTCCCGGTATGACCGATGAGCAGGAAAAGGCTCATCCGGACATCGCACGGGCGGCACGCGATCAGTTTCCGCTCAGTTATCTCTATTCCGGTTTCACGACACTGATCGACTTAATTTCGACGCCCGAGGGGATGGCCCGGTGGAAGAGCCATGACCCTGTGCCCGATACGTATTTCTGCGGTGGCGCCATGGTGATGGATGGGTACCCATCGAATTACCTAGCAAAAGAGAGCCGTTATACCGCTATGCCTTATTGGATCGCGGAAGAGGGAACTCCGCGCTCCGCCACGCCGCCGGATGCAAAAATCCGGGAGCACACACCGCAGGCTGTGGTCAACCGCATGAAGGCGGACGGGGCGATCTGCGTGAAAACCTTCTTCGAGCGCGGCTTCGGCGGCGCTCACAATCTTCCCGTGCCGCGGGCCGATACGATCCGCAGCCTGGTGCGAGCGGCTCACGCAGTAGGAGTGCCAGTTCTCATGCACGCCAATTCGCTCGAGGCTCAGCAGTTCGCGCTCGATACGGGCGTTGACATCATCGCCCATGGTCTCTGGAATACGGATGAAAAAACCACAACCGGTGAGCTCACGGCGCTCGAGAAGTCGGTTCTCGATCGAATCATCACAGCGAGTGTGGGATGGCAGCCGACTCTGCAAGTTCTCTACGGACTGCACAACCTGTTCGATGACGCAACGCTAGCCGATCCGCGACTCACTCAAGTCCTGCCACGCAGTCTCATCGATTGGTATAGAACCCCCGAGGGAGGGTGGTTTCGCGACTCCATCATCGCTGAGAGCCCGGAACTCGTCTCACCGTCCGTGGCCGCCAATATGCTCCGGACTCCTATCCGCAGAGCTGCCGCCGCCACAGCGTATATGGCTCAACATCATGCGCGCCTACTTTTTGGTACGGACACCCCGAGTTCGCCGACTTATGCGAATCCTCCGGGACTCAATGCCTTCCTGGAAATGCTGCGCCTCGCCGATGCCGGCATGACCCCCACGCAAATCTTTCAGGCTGCGACGCTGAGCAATGCACGCGCCCTGAAACTCGATCATGAGATTGGCACGGTGCAGGTGGGAAAGCGCGCCAACCTGCTGCTGGTGCGCGCCGATCCCAGAAAAACCCTCCAGGCATACCAGGAGATCGCGAAGGTGATCCTGGGCGGCCGCGTACTGGACCCGAGTGTGCTCGCTGCGAGTCGCCCCTGAAAGACGAGCGCCCGCCTCCTCGTTCCCGAGACGAGACGGGAATCGCCCACTCTTATGGACCCGTCGTGCGCTGCCCTATGCTTGCGCTGGTCGCGATTCTCGATAGCGACGAGGACAATGCTTCCTCAAATAAATCCTGCTCTTCAAGAAAAGGCCCATGACCTGCCCGCGGTATTGTGGTTAGCGAACCGTGCGACAGTAGGTGTTGCAAATGCATGGCCTGCGACAGCGGTGTGACGGTGTCGGTCGCTCCCCATATGAGGTCCACCGGGAAAGGCAGAGTGGCGTATGCAGCCGCATCGTCGCTTGCGGAATGGCCGCGACGGCTAAGCACCTCGGGCAGCCACTGCGAGATCGCCTTTGATGTTCCCTGAAGCGTCAGCGGCTGTTGGTACAAGGCCACCCACGCTGGAGTTGCCCGTTCTTTTTCTGTGATGACTCTGCGCAAGAGCGCGCTGGTTAAATGAGTGTTGGTCAGAATCGCCGTCACCGGTCTGCTGATCCAAGCGTGACGTAACAAGGCTTGCAATGCGGAATCCGAGCCGTCCGTTTGAGCCCCGTCGAGTCCTAACGCAGGATCGATGAGAATGAGGGCACGAATTGTCGACGGCGCTTGGAAGGCAGCCTCCATCACAGGTGCTGCGCCTATAGAATGCGCGACGATCACGACGTGTTCCAGCCTCATGGATGCCAGCGCCGCCAAAAGTCGCTGGCCTTGCTTCGCCTTCGAGTAGTCGCCATTGGTTGGCGGCAATGCGTAACCGAAGGGCGGAAGGTCGATGGCGATCGCCTGAAACCCAAGTTCGACGCTCCGCGACATGTAACGGTCCCAGAGGCCGCTCCATCCTCCCGTACCGCCTACAAATAGAACTGCCGGCGCATCGGACGGGCCTCGTCGCTGAACCAGCACGCGTGAGTCGAGTGCCTCCACATAGCTGGATCCCAACGGTCTAGTGGAAGCTCGATCCGCGCGCTCTCTGAACGCGGCTGACGCCATGCCGAGCAGGGCAATAAGCACAAGCCCGAGCATAGTGAAGCAGGCCCACTTCGCGGTCCGGCCGAGAATCGATCGGATGCGGGCTGTGGGCATCTAGTAATCGAAGATATGTTCGAGAGTCAAACCTTGGGCGGTGAGTCCGCGCAGTACTGACGCCAGCGTGGCGACCGGGGTCATCAGGACTTCTCGCTCCCTGCCGGGCTGAGTAATGATCGGCTGGCGGATCATCACTTCCGTCCCAGCCGGCTGCACCTGTCCAAGCGGCCCGAGTACACTCAGCACTATCACGCCGTGATTGCCGGCGATCTCGTGGAATTGGGCGCCGCATATCGCGAGCGCCGTGGCTGGTGCCATGAAGTCCTGATAGCGCGGCAGGGCGAGCAACGTCGTGTCATCCATCGATTTGGATATCCGTTCGACCGTGGCAGGCATGGAGTCACAGCCGGGCATAGCGCCGATGACCACACTGGTTGTGACGATCGGTCTCTCGTAAGCCGTATGCGTGGCCTTCTCGATGATTTTGCCGTAAACGGCCTTCACCAGATATTCAGTGCTCAGTGCGTAGCGGCGCTCGAGCTTGCGAAGCAGGTGGGGGCCGGAAAAACTTGTTTGGGTCCACAGCCGTCTGAGTCGATCTGAAAAATTGAATTCATACCACGGGCGCACGCGGATGAAGTCCACGTATTCCTGGGCCACTTGTGCGCCAAAATCATCCTCGCCGGTGCGCCCGCCCGAAAGAGCGCCGCTGATTCTTCCGATGGTCTGTTCATAGGCCGAGCGAATGGCGTATTCGACCGTGGTACTGACGCCGATGACCATGATCATGACGTGATAGCCCCAGTTGGTTGGCTCACGGCGATCGTGAGTCTGGCGAATCACCTGGCCATAAGAAGACCAGAGCTGACCGATGTGCCCCCAGAAACAGAACTCATCTGGGTTGCGCGAGCGGACGAACTGCGCGTATTCAGCGGGACTAAATACCAGAAACCACTCCGGAAAAGTTAGGAACGTCTGTTCCTCGCCGCGCCGGTCGGCGGGCGCAGCCACAACAGGCACGGCATCCTCGCCGGTTGCCGCCGTTGTGGTGTGCCAACCCAGCAGTGCACAGAACAGCAGCGCCATGAGTAAGCAGCGGGTCTTCATGTCGCCGCCTCGCGGGTGAAAGCCATGAGCAGGTTGTTTGACGGGTCGTGGGCTTGCAGTAGCCTCGGGCCTCGGTCCATGAGCCCATAGGCGGCCAGCCGCTTTACCCATTCCTCAATTGAAACGAAATAGCGCAGTTCGTCCCGGTTCTGTTCCCAGCTTGCGCCGGTACCCGCGTTGAAAATGGTGTGGATCAGCCCGACGAAGCGAAACATATCCTCTGAGTCGACATCGTGATCTCGGAGGATGAAAACGCCGCCCGGCTTTAGCACGCGAGAAATCGAGGCGAGAAAAGGGTCCAATGTGGCGGGTGTCATGTGGTGCAATCCAACGTAACAGGAGACCATCTCGACAGACCCATCGGCGATGCGCTCTTGCGGCAATGGCGCGAAGCCCTTCAGCGGCAGATAAGTGCCGAGCTTCGCAATACCGCCGCGCTCGAGAAACTCGACCGGTGAATTGCCTGGCGGAGAATCGTTAGCGAGGATGAGGGGCCCGCTGAACTTTATATTGCGCCTCAGGGCGCTCACATAACGTCCGGTGGTTCCGATTTCTACATACCCGTGGATTGCTTTTCTATCACCGAGCAGTTCCATCGTCTGTAGCCGCATGGTTTCCTTCTGTTTGAACAGCGCCGGCAGTGACAGTCGTAGATCGCCGAGAAACGGCTTGATCTTGGGCAGTTGCTGCTGCAGGTACCGGTACACCCCCTCGTCGGTTGCATAGCGTTCGCACGCCTCTTTGATCAGCAGGTTGAAACGATCCTCAGGGTATAGCCGGAATACGTTGTGCAAAAAGCCGTAGATGCGGTCGTGCCAGTCGACCTTCGACATGAGGGCATGGAAGTCAGACCCACCGGCGTCGTTGCGCGGCGCCAGCGGCGCGCCGGCGGCGGCACCGATGCGCGCGGGATGCGAGACGGCGAGGCCAACTGTGGGCGCGTAATACTTGTCCCAAAGAGAATTGCGGAGCCGATACTGCGGATCGAGGCGTTGCTTCAGTGCAAACAGCTGATGGGCTTGCGGGTAAGCTCGATGGAACTGCTCCACCGTCGCGTGCAACTGATAGGGCAGATAGTACGTGCCACCATGTTTAAGCACGGCATCGATCAATTCGCGGGTCCACACGCCCACCCGGTCACGCGCGTTGTGCCGCGTCCGCTGTTTGTAGTAGATGACCAGGGCATAGGTTTCGCATCGCGACCAGGCCAGCAGCGTGCCCGGATCTTTGTGCGCATGCCGAATGGAGATGTTAATGACGTTGACTCGATGACGTCGCAGTATCTCGCCCACCTCTGAGACGCAAGCTTCGAGCTGCTCGACCGGCACGAAGTATTCCTGCAACACATAGGTAGAGCTGGTACGCGCCACGGGCTCGAGCTCAGCGACATCATATCCGGCCTCGTAATTGCGCCAATGCACGGCTCGGCGGGCATAAACGAGCGGATCGACGATGTGTTCGCGCCGCCATTTGCCGAAAGGTGTCTCGGTGATGGCCCAGAAGAAGTATTTCTCAAGCAGATGCTTGCGGTGTTGCCACTGCAAGCGTGTGCCGGTGGTGACCGGTCGGTTCGTTTCCGTCCAAGTAACCGCCCGCACCCGGGAGAAATGGGGCGCGTAGATATCAGCGTTGTGGAATACCACCTGCGGGTCATTGCCAATAGAGTCTTTGAAAAACTCCCGATAGTCGCGCAACGGCATGGTCACGCTGCGCCGCTGGATCCGGCGGTTTTCTGCCAGGTAAAGCTCGGCTTCGACAATGACGCCGAGCGCACCGTAGCCACCGATGCAACCGTAGAAGAGTTCCGAGTTCTCGGTAGGACTGGCGTCGAGTACTTCGCCATGTACCAACACTACCCGGATGCTGCGCACCGACAGCACCAGTGGCCCAAGACCGATGTAGCGTCCGTGTACATTGACGCTCAGTGATCCGCCCACCGTAAAGTTGGCATAGGTCTGCATGATCTTGACTGACAAACCATGCGGATCGATGAATTTCTGAATATCGCACCAGCGAATGCCGGCTTGGACGCGAATAGTTCGCTGAATGGGCGAGAACAGGATTACCTGGTTCATCGAGCGCATATCGAGGTGCAGACTTCCGGGACTTGCCGTTTGTCCGCCCATGCTGAAATGGCCGCCGCCCACGGAAACCGGGACATCCGTCCGCGCCAGCGCGGCTTGGACATCCTCAACGGACGTGGGCTTCGCGACTCCCCAAACCGGAATGGGATTTAGTTTGGTGACGTCGTTGATCGACAGTGTTTCCTGCCTCACGGCGTGTCGACTCGCAGGTAATCCACGTTCACCAGCAGCGGGTCTGCGCCGTATTGATTGTCACCGTCGGTTCCCTTTGCAAAGCCGAGCACGTAAACCAGCCACAGTGGTCCCAAAACGGGGATAAGCACCCATAGCAGCTGCCACGCATTCGAGCCTCGGTCATGTAACCGTTTGACCAAGAGCGCAGCGAGTACCCAGGCAAAGGGTGGGTACAGCATCCAGGTGCTGGGCCGGCCGAGACTGGCTGAGAAGAAGACGAAGAGCACGGCGAACGCTGCCCAACTGCTGAGGCAAGCCCACCAGAATGGCGCCCGCGCGAGGCGAGACTTAAAAGTGAAGAGCAATTGATAGAGGTGCTGTTGCATAGATTCCATCCTTCGCCAGAGCTTGCCTCCTAAATCATCTAAAGGGTAGCTTGAAGGGCGGCCGTAGCATCCCAATGGCGTCACAGTATCGCGTCGTGATACCGAACGTGTGCTAAGGTTTTTGCATGATTTTCGAACCACGAGCCGCTTTGTCACGACGCAGTTTCGAAATCTCAGAGAACTCCCAGGAGCGCGAGGCTAAAATCGCTGAGCAGCTGTTGAGCTGAGCGAAGGGCAGGCGTGCATCTTGGTGGGCCAGCTGCTCATACTCGGCCGCGACGCGGCGGATGGAGGCCTGTAAGCGTAGGACCGACGAGGCGGACAGCAAGCCGCCGACAAAGCGAAACTCATCGCCCTGCGCATCGAAGCTTGCGTCGAAGAACTCCGGTATCACACGTCGCAAGAAATACGCCTGTACTGCCCCGTCCTTTCGCCAGCTGAAATTACGGGCGGTGAGCTTACGGATCCGTTTCGGCGGACGGAAATCGACAATGCGCATTTTGTCCAGTTTCAGCAGGACACTGACAAGCTGATTGTCCGTTAGCTTGAAGATGGAAACGATCTCGTCGAACTTCCAATCATTTACGAGCAGATAAGTGATGATCAAAGCCTGCGGGTCCGCGGCGAGAGCCTGCTCCTGCTGTTCGCCGAGCTCCGTCAGCGGCGCGCCCTCGCTGGCCTGGAGCAGGTCCGTAACCGAGACGCCGAGCGCATCGCAGATCTTGTCCAGGCGCTGTAGCGAGAAGTTACCTCGCGCAAGGTCGCGTTTTACCGTGGGTTCGCTGATGCCGATGAGTGCGCCGAGGGCGCGATAAGAAAGCCCCTGGGCTTTCAGTCGTAGCTTGATCGCCCTTATCAAGGTAGCGGAACTGCTCATCGGCGCTCCATGCGTGAAGTATTACTTTTTAATACGTCTTGGGCAAAGGAGTATACCGCAGAAGCGGGCTTTGCTTTATGGAGTACCGATGCCGAAGATGTCGATGCAGAAAGTGACTTGGCGGTTGACGCCGAAGAGCGAGCAGGCCGTCACAGTTTGGCTGCTTCTGCACAGGGATCATGATGCGCGCGACGGCAACAATTCTCCTCGCCGAGCATTCCCCAATCGGTTCGATCGGCGAGTGCGCTTCGCCGCGACGTGGAGAACGGTCGTGGTAAGTTCACGAATCTCCGGACTCTCATCGTCGCCAATCATGAATCGTTTTTGGACGGTCTGCTGCTAACTGTATTCCTGCCCGTCGACGCCACATTCGTCGCCTACACGGAGGTGGCCTCAGATCCCCTCACTTCTCTCTCAATCGATTTATTCCACGTCTCATTGAGTTCAGACGGCGTGCAGAATAACGCGGCTAGGCACGGGCGCGACGGCTGAGGCGAGAATCTATGAATCGCATGCGAAATTCGAAGTGAGGCGAACGAATCGCAAGCGGCTTTATGCCGGGCAGGGCCCGCCCCGCGAAAGCTCGTT
>DASWUU010000166.1:0-3039 GCA_036401515.1 Steroidobacteraceae bacterium | reverse complement strand
TGGGCAAGCTGCTGATGGATACATGGCACATCAACCCATTTTGGATGCCGGCCGCGGCGGGCGCGATTTTCTTTCCGCTGCTGGGACTATCAGTCTGGGGGCTCGCGCAGCTGCCTCCGCCGAATGCGCGAGACGAGGCCGAACGCATGCGCCGCGCACCCATGGATGCGGCCGCGCGCGCGCGCTTTCTGCGCCGCTATGGCTTGGGGCTTACCCTGCTTGTCCTGTCGTACGTGTTGACCACGGCCATTCGGGACTTTCGCGACAACTTTGCCGCAGAAATATGGACCGCCCTAGGATTTGGCCATGCGGCGGCCGTTTTCACCGCCAGCGAGCTGCCGGTCGCCGTGCTGTCCTTGACTGTGCTGGGCGTCATTATCGTTGTGCGCAACAATGTCAAAGCGCTGTTGGTCATTCACGGCGTGGTTATCGCAGGTCTAGTGCTGCTGGGCGCATCGACTCTGGCCTTTCAATCAGGATTGCTGTCGCCGCTCGCCTGGATGATTTCAAGCGGTGCGGGACTGTACATGGCCTATGTACCGTTCAATGCCATGCTATTCGATCGTTTGATTGCCGCGAGCGGGACCGTGGGTACTGCCGGGTTCCTGATTTATGTTGCCGACGCCTCAGGATATCTCGGCAGCTGCGCGCTCCTGATTTTGCGCAATTTCAGAATGGTGCAGCTGAACTGGCTGCAAGTTTTCACCGCTAGCGCCTACGGGGCCAGCCTCATTGGCATTCTGCTGATGGGCCTCTCGGCGCTATACTTTATGCGCAAAACCGCGCCCATCACCCCGTACGATATCGAACCAGCGCGTCACCCAGCGCATCCTTGAGGGGCGACAGCCAGCGATCGTAATGCTTCCATTGATCAAGGCCGGCGCGAAAGATCGGCTGGCGTACCTGCTCTGAGCTGGCGGTGCGCACGCTGCGCGCGGTCTTGTGAAATTCAACGCACGCCGTTTCGAATTCAAGTCCGCAGAAATCCAGCATTCGCCGCACGTTGCCCTCCAGATCATCGATGACGGCCTCGTGCTCGACGCGCAGGATCCGTCCCGGCAACACCTCGTCCCAATGCGCCATCAAATCGAGGTACGTGCGGTAGTAGCGCGCGATGTCCTCAATGCTGTACGTGAATTCCTGACCGTTTGCGAATAATTGTTTGAGGTTGCTGAAGCAGCACGCCATCGGCTCACGCCGCGCATCGATAATTCTGGCATTCGGCAGCATCAAGTGAATAAGCCCGATGTGCCTGAAATTATTCGGCATCTTGTCGATGAAATAAGGCTTATTCGTGCGATATACGCGCGTGTCGTTCAAGTATCTTTGGCCCAGCCGCATGAAGTCCTCGGCACTCAGGGCCTCCAGCGCTTTCGGATAGCGGGGATCATCGACGTTCGAATCGCGCCCCTGCAGCTCCAAGACGGTGCGCTGAATGTCGGCCAGTTCCTGGGTACCCTCCACTAGCGAGTGGGAGGCGAGAATTTGCTCCAGCAGCGTGGAACCGGCCCGCGGCAATCCTACGATGAAAATCGGATCCTTGTGGTGGGCGCCCACGCCTTTACGGCTGGCAAAGAATTCCGGCGTGCAGACGGCAATCTGCTTAGAGGTATTGGTTTCGATAATTTCGGGACGATACTGGCTTTCGCTTCTTTTAAGGGCGTTGCCGCAGCGGTAGTAGTGCCAAGATTCAGCGTACTCGCCGCGGTCCTCATACGCCTTGCCCAGGGCGAAACACAGATGGTAGCGATCCTCGAGCGGCGTGGAGTCGGCCGTTGCGGAGCGCATCTGGTCTATTTGCCGGTCGGTGAATCGATACGTTTTTAAATTGGCCAGGCTCCAGTAGGCATCGCCGAAATCCGGGCGCGCGGCCGCTGCGGCATGATACGCCGTCACGGATTCATCGCGCCTGCCCAACGTCTTTAATGAGTGCGCGATCGATAGATGCAAGTCTGCGGCTTGAGGGGCGTGGGCGAGCAGGTCTCGATATATCGCAACGGCCCGTTCATGATCGCCCAATCCGACTAGCGCGGTTGCGTGCATAGTCATGTACTGCCGGTTGGTCGGATCGAGCTGCAGCAGTTGCTCCAATTGCTCGCAGGCACGCGAGTGCTTATGGCGTTCAAGCAAAACCCGAGCGTAATCCACTCGGGCCGCGAGATAGCCGGGTTCCATGTCGAGAACTGCTTCGAGCAGCAGCTCCGCGTCGTCGAGCACGTCGCGCTCAATGCCAATTCTTGCCAGCAAGCGCATGGCCTCAACATGGTTGCCCTGCTGCAGCAGAAAGGACCGCACAATGTTCTCAGCGGGGTCGAAATCACCGTCGGAAAACAACGCAGTGGCTTGCACGACCTCAGGCGGCAGGCGCTTCAAGGCGGCGACGTGCGCCGCGGCCATCGCTGCATTCTCGGTGCTCCCCACCATGCGATATAGGCCTTCCAGCATGCTCCAGCTCTCCGGCAGCGCCGGATTAATGTTCACCGCCGTCAAAAACGCCTCGATCGCCGGTGAGGCCTTTTTTTGCGTAACGAAACAGTGGCCGCGCTCCTCATAGAGCCTGCTGAACCGAGGATGATGCTGCTCGAGCCGCTCGAGCGTAATGAAGGCCTCGGGTACCCGATCAAGGTGCCGCTCGCTCCTCGCCATGAAATAGAGAACGTCGCGGTTTTCGGGGACTTGTGCAGCCAGCGACTTCGAAGCCTTGAGCCCCTCGGCGAAGCGGCGGTTCTTGAGCAAGTCTCGGACCCGCCGAACGTCCAGCTCTACGGTAGAAGCGGCTTGTCCAGCGGCGCTCGCGTTCATAAATCTCTTAAGGCGGGCGCAGCTGCCCGCCACCAATTCTACGCCGGCCCCGGGCCTAAAATTTATAAGATAATTTGATGCCTAGCACGCGAGGACGCAAAGGCACTTCCGACTTGATGAACTGCGCCGATGAGGTGAACGTGCTGGCGTTCGAGTCCGTCAGATTCTGGCCAAAGACCTGCGCCGTCCAATTGTCCTTGGCGACGCCGATCGATCCGTCGTACGTGGTGTAGCCGG
>DASWUU010000165.1:0-11387 GCA_036401515.1 Steroidobacteraceae bacterium | reverse complement strand
GGAAGGCACCGAGATGGTGATGCCCGGGGATAACATCAAAATCGTGGTGGAACTGATCGCCCCGATCGCGATGGAGCAGGGCTTGCGTTTCGCCATCCGTGAGGGCGGAAAAACCGTCGGCGCAGGTGTGGTCGCGAAAGTAATAGCGTAAGATGCGCCGTTTTTTACCGCCCGCGAAGCGGGCGCCAATGGCGGGGTCGCCTCGACCCCGTTGAGAGTTCAATAATATGGCCAATCAGAATATCCGTATCCGCTTAAAGGCTTTCGATCATCGTCTGATTGACAAGTCAGCGCGGGAAATTGTCGATACCGCGAAACGAACGGGTGCAACCGTCAAAGGTCCTGTGCCCCTGCCCATTAAAATGGAACGCTTCACGGTATTGACCGCGCCCCACGGCGATAAGGACGCCCGTGACCAGTTCGAAATCCGTACGCACAAGCGCTTAATGGACATTTTGAACCCCACGGACAAGACGGTCGATGCGCTCATGAAGCTGGAACTCCCGGCGGGTGTCGACGTCCAAATTAAGCTTAACTAACGTATTTTGTGGTTTTTGCGCCCGCCCAGAGGGCGGCTGCTCAAAGGGAGCGCTTCGCCCCGTTAGCAGTTGCGCGAAGCGCGTGAGATCCCTATACTCCCGCGTCCATTTTAGAGGTCGGAGCGCGTGGGCGCCGACGCCAAATTCTTACGGGAATTTGGGGTCCGTGTGTCCAAACCGCTGATCTGTCGTAACGATGCGAGACGAAAGCTCTCGCTGTATGAGGATTGACAATGTCCATTGGTCTGGTTGGCCGCAAGTGCGGCATGACCCGAGTATTCACCGACGCCGGTGTGACTGTCCCCGTGACGGTTGTCGAGGCGTTGCCGAATCGGATCTCGCAAGTCAAAAACGATAAAACTGACGGCTACCGAGCAGTGCAGGTCACTATTGGCAGCCGCCGACCATCGCGGGTTACCAAAGCACAGGCCGGCCATTTCGCCAAGGCGAACGTGGCTGCCGGCTATAGCGCTCAGGAATTCCGTTTGGCCAAGGGCGAAGGCGACCAGCTGGCCGCGGGCGGCGAAATAAAAGTCGACATGTTCAGCGCGGGCCAAATCGTCGATGTCACCGGCACCACAGTGGGCAAGGGCTTCCAGGGCACGATGAAGCGCCACAACTTCGCGGGCGGAATGAAGACCCACGGAAACTCAGTGTCGCATCGCGCGCCGGGCTCCATCGGGCAGCGTCAAACGCCGGGCCGCGTGTTCAAGGGAAAGCGCATGTCCGGACACATGGGTGTGCGCAATCGCACCATCGAAAATCTGCGCATTGTCGAGGTCGACGCTGCGCGCAACCTGCTCCTGATCAGCGGTGCTGTACCGGGTGCCGAGGGCGGCCGAGTTGTCGTTAGGCCCTCTGTGAAGGCCTTGGGTCAAGCGCGACGTCAAAAGTTGGCACCGAACAAGGCCCCGGCGGCTGCGAAGGGCGCAGCTCCGAAAGGCGCAGCTCCGAAAGCCGGCGCTGCCAAGGCCGACAAGAAGTAACCCATGAAAGTCCAGCTAAAAAATGCCAGCCCGGCCAGCGAGATTCAGTTGTCGGACGCGGCCTTTGGGCGCAAATACAACGAAGCACTGGTGCACCAAGTGGTCACCGCCTACATGGCGGCCGGCCGTTCCGGCACCAAGGCTCAGAAGACGCGCGCCGAAGTGCGAGGCGGCGGCAAGAAGCCCTGGAGCCAAAAGGGCACCGGCCAAGCGCGCGCCGGTTCCATTCGCAGCCCCATATGGGTGGGCGGTGGACGCGCTTTCGCGGCCAAGCCGCGCGATTTCTCGCAGAAGGTCAATCGCAAGATGTACCGCGCTGCGATGCAGACCATGGTTTCACAGCTGGTGCGTCAAGATCGCTTGGTGGCCGTCGAGTCGATCGAACTCGCTGCTCCGCGCACCAAATTGCTCATCAGCAAGCTGGCTGAATTCGGTCTTACGCGCGCGCTGATCTTGATAGAGGCGCATGACGAAAAATTGTTCCTCGCGGCTCGCAACGTGCCTTACGTCGAGGTCATGGCTGTGTCCGCGCTCGATCCTTTGAGCTTGGTCAAGCACGACAAGGTCATTGCCACCGTGGGGGCTCTGAAGCTGCTCGATCAGCGTCTCGGAGGCGCGAATGAATAAAGAACGATTGATGACTGTGCTGATTCAGCCGCACGTGTCGGAAAAGGCGGCTACGTTAACGGAAAAGGCGAACCAATACGTGTTTCGCGTGCGCGACGACGCGTCGAAAGCCGAGGTCAAGCAGGCCGTGGAATTGATGTTCGAGGTCAAGGTCGAGGGCGTCAATCTGTTGAATCGTCCCGGCAAGACACGTCGCTTCAAGAACATGGCGGGCAAGCGCAATGGCTTCAAGAAAGCCTATGTTCGCTTGAGCAAAGGCCAGTCCATCGACTTCACCGGCGCTTCGGCGAAATAAGGACCTCAAGGCATGGCACTCATCAAGATGAAGCCGACCTCTCCGGGCACGCGCTTCGTAGTCAAAGTAGACCGCTCGCACCTGCACAAGGGCGGCCCGATCGAGTCGCTGACGACCAAGAAAAACCGCACCGGCGCGCGTAATCACTCCGGAAGGCAGACCACGCGTCACATCGGCGGCGGTCACAAGCAGCGCTATCGTTTGGTCGATTTCAAGCGCGACAAAGACGGCATACCCGGCGTGGTGGAGCGGCTGGAATACGATCCGAACCGCACTTCGCACCTTGCCTTGGTGCTGTACAAGGACGGCGAACGCCGCTACATCCTGGCACCCAAGGGCGTCAAAGCGGGCGATGAAATTCGTTCCGGTTCCGATGCGCCGATCAAGGCCGGCAACGCCATGCCGTTGCGGCACATCCCGGTCGGCAGCACGGTGCATAACATCGAGATGAAAGTGGGCAAAGGCGGCCAGATGGCGCGCAGCGCCGGGGCCTCGGCGCAATTCGCCGCGCGTGAAGGCGTGTATGCCAGCTTGCGCTTGAAGTCGGGTGAAATGCGCAAGGTGCATGTCGATTGCCGCGCCACGATCGGCGAGGTCGGCAACGATGAGCATAATTTGCGCGTCTTCGGCAAAGCCGGCGCGGTGCGTTGGTTGGGCGTGCGTCCGACGGTGCGCGGGGTTGTGATGAATCCGGTCGACCACCCGCACGGCGGCGGCGAAGGCAAATCAGGACAAGGTAATCCGCATCCGGTAAGCCCGTGGGGCCTGCAGACCAAGGGCAAGAAGACGCGCCGCAACAAGCGCACGGACGGCATGATCGTTCAGCGTCGCAAGAACAAACGACTGTAAGACTGGAGAAAGTTAAAGTGCCTCGTTCGCTCAAGAAAGGCCCGTTCGTGGATTTGCACCTCGCCAAGAAGGTGCAGACCGCCAGCCAAAAGAATGACCGTCGCCCGATCAAGACCTGGTCGCGCCGTTCCATGGTCATTCCTGACATGGTCGGCTTGACCATCGCCGTCCATAACGGCCGGTTGCATGTGCCGGTGCTGGTGTCGGAAAACATGGTCGGTCATAAACTCGGCGAATTCGCCCCGACGCGCACCTTCAAGGCGCATTCCGGCGACAAGAAAGTCACGGCGGCGGAGTAGTCATGCAGACCAAAGCAGTTTTACGCTACGCGCGCATCTCACCGCAGAAATGCCGCTTGGTTGTCGACACGATTCGCGGCAAATCCGCCACACTCGCCGTGAACACGTTGAAGTTCATGCCGAAAAAGGGCGCGAAAATCGTCCTCAAAGTGCTCGATTCGGCAATCGCCAACGCCTATAACAATTTCAATGCCGATGTCGATGATCTGAAAGTCACGCGCGTCGAGGTTGATCCTGCGCCGATGCTCAAGCGCTTTCATGCGCGCGCCAAGGGGCGCGGAGTGCGCATCGCCAAGCGCAACAGCCACATCCTGGTTCAAGTATCTGACGGCAAGCGAGAAGCCTAATGGGTCAGAAAGTAAATCCGATCGGTATTCGTCTAGGCATCACGCGCGACTGGTCGTCGAAGTGGTATGCGCATTCGAAGAACTTCGCTTCGAACATCCACACCGACTTTTTGGTGCGCAAGTTTCTGAACAAGAAGCTCGCCGATGCCTCGGTCAGCAACATACACATAGAACGCGCTGCGCGCCGCGCCAACATCACCATTCACACGGCTCGGCCGGGAATCGTGATCGGCAAGAAGGGCGAGGACATCGAGAAACTGCGCACCGCGGTCGCCAAGATTTTGGGCATGACCATGAACGACGTGCGCTTGAATATTGCCGAGATCCGCAAGCCGGAGTTGGACGCGAAACTGGTTGCCGAGGGCATTTCCCAGCAATTGGAAAAGCGCGTGATGTTTCGGCGCGCGATGAAGCGTGCGGTGACCAACACCATGCGCTCGGGTGCGCTCGGCATCAAGGTGCGGATCTCCGGCCGATTGAACGGCTCGGAAATTGCCCGCACCGAGACCAACCGCGAAGGACGTGTGCCGCTGCATACTTTTCGCGCCGACATCGATTACGGTTTGGCCGAAGCGCAAACCACCTACGGCGTGATCGGAATCAAGGTGTGGATCTTCAAGGGCGAAATATTCGACAAGCCTGCAGAAGAGGTCCCAGAGGGCGAGGCTGAGGGCGCAGCGGCGAGTCCGCCTAAATCCGCCGAAACTGCGGCACCGACGCTAACTTGATCAGGTAAACAAGCATGATGCAGCCGAAGCGGACCAAGTTCCGCAAACAATTTAAGGGCAAGATTTCGGGCAGCGCGCATCGCGGCAATTCCGTGGCATTCGGCGAGTTCGGGCTGAAAGCCACCGACCGATGCCGCATGACCGCTCGCGAAATTGAGGCGGCACGGCGCGCCATTTCGCGCTACGTGAAGCGCGGCGGCCGTATCTGGATACGTGTGTTTCCGGATGTGCCCATCACTCAGAAGCCGCTCGAAGTGCGCATGGGCTCCGGTAAGGGGAATGTGGAGTATTGGGTGGCGAAAGTGCTGCCGGGCAAGGTCCTGTTCGAGATCGAAGGGATGAGCGAAACCATTGCGCGCGAAGCGTTTCGACTGGCCTCGGCCAAACTGTCGGTGTCGACGGCATTCGTCAAGCGTCAGGTGCGTACATGAAGGCGAAGGAATTGCGCGCGAAGCAGCCCAAGGATCTCGGCGAGGAGCTGCTCAAGCTACGCCGCGAACAATTTAATTTGCGTATGGCCCGGGCCACGGGCCAGGCCGCGAAACCGGATCAATTTGCGAAGGTGCGTAAGAACATTGCGCGCGTAAAGACGGTGCTTGCCCAATCCAAGGCAGCCGGAGGTAAGGCGTGATGTCAAGCGAAGCACAAGCAACCGAATCAGCGGCCGCTCCTCCGGGGGCAGCGCCGATCGCAGGGCAGCGCCTGCTTACCGGCAAGGTCGTGAGCAACAAGATGGACAAGACCATCGCCGTTTCCGTGGAACGCCTGGTCAAGCATCCGACTTATGGCAAGTACATTCGCCGTACGACCAAATTACTGGCGCATGACGAAAGCAATGAATGCAAGGAGGGCGACACGGTCTCCATCAAACCGTGCCGACCCATGTCGCGTCGCAAATCTTGGGTAGTCGTGCGCGTCGTCGATCGCGCCCGCTCGGAATAAAGGGCTGCACCAATGATTCAAATGCGAACCATCTTGAATGTCGCTGACAACAGCGGCGCCAAGCGATTGATGTGCATCAAGGTACTCGGCGGCTCGAAGCGTCGCTACGCTGCAGTGGGAGACGTCATCAAGGTCAGCGTCAAGGATGCTATCCCGCGCGGTAAAGTTAAAAAAGGCGAGGTCTATGACGCGGTGGTGGTGCGCACCAAGAGCGGCGTGCGCCGTGCCGACGGATCATTGATTCGCTTCGATACCAATGCAGCGGTGCTGCTGACCAACAAGCTCGAGCCGATCGGCACGCGTATTTTTGGACCCGTGACGCGCGAGCTGCGCAATGTGCAGTTCATGAAGATTATCTCGCTCGCGCCAGAGGTATTGTGAATGAAAAAGATTCGCAAAGGCGACACGGTGATATTGATCGCCGGTCGGGACAAAGGACGCAAGGGCGCCGTTATCGAAGTGCTGGCGGATGACCGTCTGCGCGTCGAGGGGCTCAATATGTCGAAGAAGCACCAGAAGCCCAACCCGCAGATGGGCGTGCAGGGCGGCATCATCGAGACCGAGGCGCCGCTGCACGTGTCAAATGTGATGATTTTCAATCCCGCCACTCAAAAGGGCGATCGCGTCGGCTTCAAGTCGCTCGAGGACGGCCGCAAGGTGCGCTTGTTCAAGTCGAACAAAGAAATGGTCGACGCGAAATGAGGTTGTTTTAACATGGCAGCAAGACTGAAACAGATCTTCAACGAAAAGATCGTGCCGGAGCTCAAGCAAAAGCTTGAACTCAAGAACACGATGGAAGTCCCGCGGATTTTGAAGATCACCGTGAACATGGGCGTGGGCGAAGCCGTGGCCGACAAGAAAGTCATGGATGCGGCCACCGCCGACATGGCGAAGATCACGGGCCAGAAGCCGGCAGTGACAAAAGCCAAAAAGTCGGTCGCGACATTCAAGGTACGCGATGGTCAGGCCATCGGCTGCAAAGTGACCCTGCGGGGCGATCGGATGTATGAATTCCTGGACCGGTTGGTGAGCATCGCGATTCCCCGGATCAGGGATTTTCGCGGCATCAGCACCCGCTCGTTCGACGGCCGCGGCAATTACAGCCTCGGAGTCAAAGAGCAGATTATTTTTCCCGAGATCCAGTACGACCAGATTGATCAAATCCGTGGCATGGACATCACCATCTCCACGTCGGCGCGCGATGACAAGCACGGGCGCGCGCTGCTAGAAGCTTTCAACTTTCCGTTCCGTAAGTAGGGTAGTGACCCATGGCCAAGACGAATATGCTCATGCGCGAGAAAAAACGCCTCAAAGTAGCGAAGAAATACGCTAAGCGGCGCGCTGCGATCAAGGAACTCATCCGCGACCCGAAGACCGGGCAGGAAACTCGCGAAGCCGCGCAGGTTGAGCTGCAGAAGCAGCCGCGCGATGCGGGGCGCACGCGCCAACGCAACCGCTGCTCGATCACCGGCCGTTCACGCGGTGTGTACCGTAAATTTGGATTGGCCCGCACCAAGCTGCGCGAGGCTGCCAATCGCGGTGAGATTCCAGGCCTGACGAAGGCGAGTTGGTGAGGCGCGCACAATGAGCATGACTGATCCTATTGCCGATCTTCTGACGCGTATCCGCAATGCGCAATCCGCCGGCAAGCCAACCGTGGGCATGGGCGCCTCGAAGCTCAAGGTGGCCATTTTGAAAGTGCTGAAGGCCGAGGGATACATCGCCGGCTTCGATGTCGATAGCAGCGGCGCGAAGAGCACCTTGTCCATTGAATTGAAGTACCACGACGGCCGCCCGGTCATCGACCGCATTGAGCGCATCAGCCGTCCGGGGCTGCGAATTTATCGCGGCAAGGACGAGTTGCCAAAAGTGCTCGGCGGTCTAGGCGTCGCCGTGGTCTCGACGCCGCAGGGCATCATGTCCGACAAGCAAGCGCGCGCGGCCGGCACCGGCGGCGAAGTGCTGTTCGTTGTTCAATAGTGTCCAGTAGAACGTCTACTAAGGTTTAAGGTTTTAATATGTCTCGAGTTGCAAAGATGCCGGTCGATCTGCCGCAGGGTGTAACCGCAACGATCGGTGCGGAAGCCATTACGCTGAAGGGCGTCAAGGGCTCCCTCACGTTGGCTATCAAGCATGGCGTCAAGGTCGTGCAGCAAGACAAGCACCTGGAAGTGCAGGCCGATGAAACGGCGGAGGGCATGAACGCCATCGCTGGTGCGACGCGCGCACACCTGGCGAATATGGTGTTGGGCGTCACCAAGGGTTATGAGAAGAAGCTGGAACTGGTGGGCGTAGGCTATCGCGCTGCGGTCCAGGCCAAGAGCCTCACCCTGACGCTGGGTTATTCGCACCTGATCAACTATGCGATTCCCGAGGGCATCACGATCGAGACGCCGAGCCAGACGGAAATCATCGTCAAGGGCATCGATCGACAGCGTGTCGGCCAGACCGCCGCCGAGATCCGGGGTTTTCGGCCGCCGGAGCCGTATAAGGGTAAGGGCGTGAAGTATTCCGATGAAAAGATTTCGCTGAAAGAAGCGAAGAAGAAGTAATCATGAAATTGACCAAACAAGACACACGCTTGCGCCGCGCGTTGCGCGGCCGGGTAAAGATCAAAGAGCTCAGTGCTTTGCGTCTTTCCGTACATCGCACCCCGCAGCATATGTACGCCCAAATCATTGCGCCCGAGGGCGACAAGGTTCTGGTCGCCGCCTCGACCTTGCAGAAGGACGTGCGCGGCGAGTTGAAAACCACCGGCAACATTGAAGCCGCCAAGGCGGTGGGCCGCGCTATCGCGGAGCGCGCCAAGGCTCAAGGGATTGCGAAGGTCGCTTTCGACCGGTCCGGCTTCATGTACCACGGGCGCGTCAAGGCGCTGGCAGAGGCCGCTCGCGAAGCTGGTCTCGAGTTCTAACTGAAGGTCTAAAGGCACTATGGCGAGAACAGAAAAACCGATGTCCGGCGACGACTTGCTCGAAAAGCTGGTCGCGGTGAATCGTGTGGCGAAGGTGGTCAAGGGCGGCAAGCAGTTCGGCTTTACCGCGCTGACCGTCGTGGGCGACGGCGCCGGCCGGGTCGGATTCGGCTACGGCAAGGCGCGTGAAGTGCCGGTCGCGATTTCCAAGGCCATGATGCAGGCGCGAAAAAGCCTGGTCACCGTGTCTTTGAAGAACGAAACCCTGTTCTATGCGGTCAAAGGACGGCACGGGACCACGCGGGTGTACATGCAGCCGGCCGCGGACGGTACCGGTGTCATTGCCGGCGGCGGTATGCGTGCGGTGTTCGAATGCGCCGGGGTCCGCAACGTGTTGGCCAAGAGCTATGGCTCGCGCAATCCCATCAATGTGGTGCGCGCCACCATGGACGCTTTGGCCAAACTGCGCACGCCCGATGACATCGCGGCGAAGCGCGGTAAGAGCGTCGAAGAGATTGTGGGTTAACTATGGCCAACAAAGCACATGCGGAGAAAACGAGCGCGGAAAAGTCGATCAAGGTGACTTTGATCAAGAGCATCTACGGGCAGCTCGCGAACATCCGCGGTTCGGTCAAGGGCTTGGGACTGCGTCGGATCGGACACAGCGTCGTGGTGGCGGATACGCCTTCGAATCGAGGCATGGTCAACGCCGCCAGCCACATGCTCAAAGTTGAGTCGGCATTGGGTTCGGGGAAAGAGTGATGAGACTAAATACCATTAAGCCGGGCGCCGGTTCCAAGCGCACTCGCTTGCGGGTGGGGCGCGGCGCTTCAGCGGGTCAAGGTAAGACCTGCGGCCGCGGCGTCAAAGGACAGCGGGCACGTAAGGGCGGCTACCATAAAGTCGGATTTGAAGGCGGTCAGATGCCTTTGCAGCGGCGTTTGCCGAAGATTGGCTTTCGGTCCGCCATGAAGGCTTCGCGCGCAGAACTGACGCTCTCGGACCTGATGCGGGTTCCCGGTGCCGAGGTGACGCTGGCGGGTCTGATAGAAGCGAATCTGGTTCCCGAAAGCACCAAGCTGGTGAAGATCATCCTGTCCGGTTCGGTCAGCAAAGCCTTTACCATCAAAGACAAAGTGATCACCGCCACCAAGGGTGCCAAGAGCGCCGTTGAATCAGCCGGCGGAAAGTTCGAGGCTTAAAAGAGTCCCGTGGCCACATCCAGCACCAATGCCGCCGCAGCCCTAGGGGATATCACTCGTTTCGCCGAAATGCGCAAGCGGCTGCTGTTCTTGCTGGGTGCTCTCGTTGTGTACCGGATCGGCACATTCATCCCTGTCCCCGGAATCGACGCGGCTAAATTCGCCGCATTCTTCTCGACGCAAAACGGCACGCTGCTCGGCATGTTCAACATGTTTTCCGGCGGCGCACTGCAACGTTTCAGTATTTTTGCGCTGAACGTCATGCCCTACATCACCGCGTCGATCATCGTGCAGATGGCCTCGATGGTTTATCCGCCATGGAACCAAATCCGCAAGGACGGGGAATCGGGACGGCGCAAGCTGATGCAGTACACGCGGTACGGCACGGTTGCGCTGGCTGCGTTCCAGGGCTTTGGCGCTGCTCTGGCCATCCAGAATTCAGGCAGCAACCTGGTGCCAAATCCGGGTCCGCAATTTCTATTCGTTGCCACGATTTCGATTACCACCGGCACGCTATTCGTCATGTGGCTGGGGGAGCAGATTACCGAGCGCGGCATCGGCAACGGCATCACCATGATCATCGTTGCCGGCATCATTGCCGGATTGCCCAGGGCCATCGGCAACACGTTGGATATGGTCCGAACGGGTGAGATGAACCCATTGATCGTCCTGTTGATTTTGGTGGTCGTGGTGCTGGTGACCCTGTTTTGCGTATTTGTCGAGCGGGCGCTGCGCAAGATCCAGGTGAACTACGCCAAGCGCCAAGTGGGACGGCGCATGATGCAGGGCCAAAGCACGCACCTGCCGTTCAAATTGAACATGGCCGGCGTTATTCCGCCGATCTTCGCCTCCAGCCTGCTGGTGTTTCCCGCGACTATTGCCCAATTTTTCGGCAACAGTCCTAACCCGAATGTCATCCAGAGGACCTTGCAAAAGATCGCCGCCATCCTCAATTATGGACAGCCCCTGCATGTCGTGCTGTTCGGATTGCTGGTCATTGGATTTGCGTTCTTTTACGTGGCACTGGTGTATGACGCCAGGGACACGGCCGAGAACCTCAAGAAGGCCGGTGCCTTCATTCCCGGCATCCGGCCGGGCCTGCAGACGGGCGAGTATCTGGACAAGGTGCTGACCCGGCTGACGCTGTGGGGCGGGCTCTATATCATGGCGGTGTGCCTGCTGCCCGAAATCATTCGCATGGTGAATCCTGCGATTCCGTTTCAGTTCGGCGGCACTTCGCTGCTGATCATCGTGGTTGGTGTCATGGATTTCGTCGCACAGCTGCAATCTCACATGATGTCGCAGCAATACGAGGGCCTGATGAAGAAGGCCAGCCTTCGAGGCATTGGAGCTAAGAAATGAAAGTTCGTCCTTCGGTGAAGAAGATCTGCAAGAACTGCAAGGTCGTGCGGCGGCGCGGCATCGTCTACATCATTTGTTCCTCCGACGCACGCCACAAACAGCGTCAAGGCTAATAAGTTGATATTAAGAGAGTTTTCTAATATACTAGCGCGCTTTTTTTCGAGGGCGCAGGTGGAGAAATAGATGGCGCGTATCGCCGGCATCAACATACCGATGAACAAGCATGTGATCATCGGCCTGACTCACATTTTCGGCATCGGCAACAGCCGTGCTGCCCGTATCTGCGATGCGGCAGGC
>DASWUU010000164.1:0-12860 GCA_036401515.1 Steroidobacteraceae bacterium | reverse complement strand
GGCATGATTGAGCGCATCGCTGATGACGGCGTCCTGCTCGTCGAGCAAGGTCTCGAAAAGACCGCCGTTGGCATCGAAGCACGAGGAATACAGAATTGTGTCATCCATCGACAGATAGGCGCTCAACCGCTCTTCCAGTTCCCGGTGCACGCTCTGCGTGCCGCAGATGAAGCGCACCGAAGCGACTCCATACCCATAGCGCGCCAAGCCATCGTGCGCCGCCTCGAGCACCGCAGGATGGTTGGCCAACCCTAAGTAGTTATTGGCGCACAGATTGATCATCTCCTGACCGTTCGCGAGCTTGATGACAGGGCCTTGCGCCGAGCCGATGACCCGCTCGCGCTTCAACAGACCGGTCGCCTCTAGGCCCTCAAGGTCGTGCCGAAGCCGTTCACGAAATTCTTTGCTATGCATGCGGTTATTATAGCGATTTCGTATGCTTCGCTCTTAGGTATCCTCACTCCGGTCAGTTATGACAACAGACGACAAAGCCGACCATCACCGCTTGGACAAGTGGCTGTGGCATGTCAGGTTCTTTAAGACGCGCAGTCTCGCGACGGCTGCCATTAATGGCGGTAAGGCGCACTTGAATGCCGAGCGGATCAAGCCCGCGCATCGCGTTCGCATCGGCGATCACGTGAGTTTGTCGCTGCAAGGCGTCGTAGCGGAATTCGAAGTGCTGGGCCTGCCTGTGCGGCGGGGCCCCGCATCAGAAGCGCTCAATCACTATCTGGAGACCGCCGCGAGTGCGGAGCGCCGCATCAAGTTCAAGGAGCAGCAGCGTCTGGCGAACCTGTCAAGGCCGCAGTCCGACACGAAGCCTGACAAGCGGGAGCGGCGAGCCCTCATGCGCCTGCATCGTGATCAGACTTGAGGCGTTCTTGGCTGGCCGGATCGAATAGATGCATGGCATTGCAGTTCACGTCGAGCTTCAGCGACTCTCCATAACGGAGTTCGCGGCGCGCAGCTAACTTCGCCACCAAGGCGTCACGCTCAAGACGCAGGTGCACGATAACTTCGGGTCCGGTGGCTTCAATGATGTCAATAGTGCCCTGCACCGTGGCGGTGTCCGGCCAGTCGTGCGTGCCGGGTTCCGCGAGATGCTCAGGGCGTAGCCCCACCAGGACCGTGCGGCCTGCAAGGCCTTTGAGCGCGGCAGTGAAGTGAGGCGGCGGTGCAAGTGCGAACCCGGCGCCCACCAACTGACCCTCTGCACCCACAGTTGCCGTCAGGATATTCATCGACGGCGTTCCAATGAATCGTGCCACGAAGACATTGCGCGGCAGTTCGTACAGATCGAGAGGCGTTCCCGTTTGTTGAAGATTGCCGCGTGCGTCTTTGCCGAGCGGCGACATCACCGTGATACGGTGACCCAGCGTCATCGCTTCTACCTGATCGTGGGTGACGTAGACCGTGGTGGTCCTAAGGCCCCGCTGCAACTTTGACAGCTCCGCGCGCATCAGGACGCGCAGATCGGCATCGAGGTTCGATAAGGGCTCATCGAAGAGGAACACGGCCGGCCTTCTGACGATGGCGCGGCCCAGTGCGACACGCTGGCGCTGACCTCCGGAAAGCGCTTTTGGCTTGCGATCCAACAACGGCTGCAGCCCGAGCATGCCGGCGGTGCTCTCGACCTGGCGATCGATTTCGGCAGCGGGGAGCTTGCGAATCTTGAGCCCGAATGCCAAATTTTGCCGCACCGTCATTTGCGGATAGAGGGCGTAGTTTTGAAACACCATGGCAACGTCCCGATCTTTCGGCGCCACTGCATTCATGATGCGCCCGCCGATGAGCAGCTCGCCCTCGCTTACCTCCTCAAGCCCGGCGATTAAGCGCAGCGCCGTGGTCTTGCCGCAGCCGGACGGGCCGACCAGCACCATGAACTCGTGCTCGCGAATGTCCAGATTGAAGTCCTTAAGGACCGGGACGTCGCCATAGCGCTTGCCGATATTGCGAAATACGACGCTCATCGCCGCCATTCTCCAGTTGCCGAAGCCGGTGGCAACGGTATCCGTACTCGGCAAGGCAGCGTGCGCAGCGTCAGGCTGCCCCCGCTGCTTCCGGGAATGGGAAAGACAAAGCCGCCCGGCGGCACACGCATGCCGCCGGGCAGCCGAAGCTCGAGCGCTCCGTTAGCAAGGCGCAGGGTGTAGCCGATCGTGCCATAAGCCGTGCGCATCCCGCGAACCCTGATCCCCCGTTTTTCCAGCCATGACAAGGGCACTCCTGCCGCAAGCACGATGGCATCGTCGGACTCGCGCTCATACGCGAACAGATCAAGCGCCGAGCGGATGAAGTCAGAGGCAACCCAGCCGTGCGGGAGGTCGCCGATAAATCGAGCCTGGCGGGGTAGCCGGCCGATCACTTCGGGCCATTGATTCCACGGCGCAGGCTTCCGGTCAGCCATGAAGTACTGCAGCGCTTGGTGCGCGCGGTTGCGCCAGCCCAGGCGAACGAATGCGCCGACATTGCGCCATTCGTACGGAGTGTAATCCTTCCATGATTGAACACCGTCGCGACGCGCGACAAACTCCCGCCAGTACCGCTCGAAGGTGGACTCCAAAACCCGCGGCGGCAGGTCCAATGCGCCCACGCCCGGCGCCAGCACGATGGTTGTCGAGGTCGCATCGAAGTCCCCCAAATCGGCGGCGCCCGGAATAAAGTCGATCCGTTTCTCGGCCATGACCCGTTGAACCGAAGCCCCGATCTCGTGCGCGAATTGCGCGCGCTGCGCTTCCAGACGCTGCGCATCATCCAGCATCCCTAAAGAGTTGGCCAGAAAGGCCGCATCGGTGTAGCCGCGCAGCGCCCAAAAGTCGTCCCAGTAAGAATGCATGGGTTTGGCGCTGTAGCCTTCATGGCTGATCGAGGGAGGCAGTAGTCCGAAATACATCGACGCGTCGCTTGAGGTTCCGGCGGTTCGTGTGGACTGCCGCAGCCGCTCCAGATATGCGGCCGCGTCCCGCACCTGCGGCCAAAGTTTTGCCACCAATGCCCGGTCTTGCCCAAGACGATATACCTCAGCCGCCAAGTAGATGAACTCACCGCTGCTGTCGTGCTCGGGCACGGGATCGGCGCCGCGCGCATCGACGCAGCAGGGGACCTTGCCGTCGGCGAATAAATAGGTCGAATACCATTGCAAGTAGTCTTGCGCCGCGCCGGTCTCACCGAGCCGCAGCAGTGCCGCGGACATCATCGCACCGTCGCGGATCCAGGAGCGCGCGTAGGAGCGCGTTCCGGGCCGCAAGATGACTCCGTCGCGCGACATGAGGATATGCGCTTCGGCGGTCCGAAGCGCCTGGGAGATTTCCTGCACCTCGCGGGAGTCTGGGGCGATTACTTGCACACGATTTAAGCGGGAGCGCCAATCGGCCCGCGAAGCGGCTTCTGTCCTGTCAAGCGCGGCGAGTCGCGCGCTTCCCGGTGGCGGCTCTTGTCCGCTCCAGGGGATCAGAATCCCGAAGGTTGCGCTGGCTCCCGGCGCAAGATCGGCGTCGAATGCCATAGCGCCGCTCGCGAGCTGCGAGTCATCGGCAACATTAACCGATGTAGCCGGCGCGCTTCCCCATTCACCGGAGGCCAGCGCCGCCGGCATGCTGTTGCTCTCGAACGCGAACAGTCCAACGCGCGTCGGCGTGAGAAGGGGCAATATGCGCATCGAGGCGTTCGCGAGCAGCGCGTGCCCGTCCCACGCAATGCTAGCAATGGGCGACACGCCGCCGGGTGTCGTCAGGAACTGGGCGGCCGGATTCACCTGGAAGGGCCGCAATGCCAGCACCAATCGAAGATGGCGGCGCTGCGGCGAGGTATTGCGCAGCCGATAGCGGCCGTACAGCCCCGATGATGCGCTGCTGCCTGCAGCGGTGCTAATGGCCAGCGACCAATTGGGGGTTTTCCAGGTGACTTGCGGCAGCGGCAAGTAATGGTCACGGAGGCTCTGGGCAGGTTCGACGTCGGCCCAGCTGAGCAAGCGGCCCTCTTCCACCACGAAGGGTTCAATGCTTGGGCCGCCTCGCTGGGTCTCGATAGCGCCGTCTTCGGACAACAGCGCGGATTGGCTGCCGCCATCGGTACCCGCGAGCGTCCAAAAACTTTGTCCGCTGAAACCCCGTGGCACGTACCCACGGGGCGAGTCGCGCGCAACACTCGCGAGCAGCGCGTTGCGGCTGGCGCCGAAGCTCGGGTCCTGGAGTGTGACCTGCCGTAAGTGGGTTTCTTTACCGGATGCTGCGCTCAGGCGAAAGCGCAGGTAGCGCGCTTCTTCATCGGGAAGCCACAGCCAATCAGTCGGGCCGGCTGCCGCAGTGAACTGTCGCAGCGGCCGCCACTGCGTTCCGTCCATCGAGGCGGCGACCTCGTAGCGGGCCGGTCTTAAGCTCAGGTCCCAATCGAGCCTCAGTCCGCCAAATTCCCGCGGCAGCTGCCAGTCGAGGAGCAGTTCGCAGCCGCCGTTCGAATCCGAGCAACGCCACGCCGTATCGGTGTTTCCATCGGGCACCGCGACCGTTTGCCCGCTTGCACGGGCGGTGGGCGGCGGCCAAGCCGTGGGGGCAGGGGGCAAGGGCAGCAACCGGATAGCACCAATTTCCAGGGAGCCTGCACCGCCGCCGCGCCCCGCACTGATCACCAGCTGCAGACGCTCAATATGGTGCAATCGCCGATCCTGCGTAGGCCCCCAGGCAAATTCGATCTGCCGCCGCCTGATGCGCAAAGTTCGCAGCCCCTTCTGGAATTCGAAATTCGGCCGCCGATACCACCACACGTTGTCGCCGCTGGCATCCAGCAATTTAAACTCCAGATCGTTGATCGGTCCTGTGCCGCCCAGCATCAGGTCGATTTCGAAATTCTCCGGCAGATCGAGCGGCAGCGCCCGCTCGAGCGCGGCGTATCCGGCGTGGTGTTGAAAATCGAATTGCAGACGAAGTGCCGGATCCGGCGTCGACAGCGGCTCCAACCGTGACACCACGCCATCGGAGGCCAGCGCCTTCCACAGCGCTGGGGTAGCCATATCGTCGATCACGAGGACGGGCGCGGGCGCGTTGCCGTAGGCGCCGGCGACCAGGCATTGAAGTGCGAGCGCCGCGATGACATGCAGCCGCACGGACTTACCCTTTCAGGGCGCCGGTCATCATCCCGCGCAGATAATAACGTTGCAGCACCAGGAACAGGAGCAACACCGGAAGCACGGTCAGCACCGCGCCGGCCATCATCAATTCGCTATCCTGCACGTGCTCACGCGACAGCGATGCGAGCGCGACCGGCAAGGTGTAGAGCTTGCCGTCGTTCAGGACGATCAGGGGCCACATGAAATCATTCCAAGCGCCGAGGAACGTGAATACGGCGAGGGTTACCAGGATGGGCCGCAGCATTGGCAGCACGACGCGCAGATAAATGGTTGCCTCTCCGGCGCCTTCAAGACGCGCGGCTTCGAGCAATTCATCCGGCACCGTGGCCACGTGCTGGCGCACCAAAAAAATGCTGAACACTCCGGCGAGCCATGGCACCAGCACCCCGGGTAGCGTATTGACCAACCCAATGGTTTTCAAAATCAAGAACAGCGGCAACATCGCGACTTGCGCCGGAATCACCAAAGCACCCACCAGAAATTTTTGAATGGCCAAGCTTCCGGGAAATTTGAGCTTGGCGAAAGCATAGCCGGCGCTCACGTTGAATAGGAGCGACAGCAGCGTAGCAGCCGAAGCGATCCCGAGACTGTTGAGAAACCGGCGGCCCATGCCTGCATGCGTGAATAACTCATGGTAGTTGTCGAGGGTGGGATGCGAGGGCCACAATGGCGGCGGGTACACATTGGAGGTTCCCGCCGGCATCAAGGAAGCGGAGAACATCCACAGCAAAGGAAACAGCGTCAACGCTGCCATCAACGCGAGCGAGCCATTGACTCCTAAGGCGGCTAGGCGAGCCTTCAAGGCGCGCCCGTGCGGCGCGCGACGCCGATTTGCAGAGCTGTCACAGCGAACATCATCAAGAAGAGAACGAATGCAACCGCGGACGCGGTGCCTAGATTCCACCACTTGAATCCCTGCTCGTACATGAAGTACAGCACGCTCACCGTGCTCTGCGCCGGTCCTCCCTGCGTCATGACGTAGGGTTCCGCGAAAAGCTGAAAAAATCCGGCGATGGTGAGAATGCTGACCAGCAATAATGTGGGACCGAGCATGGGCAGTGTGATGTGCCGGAATTGCCGCCACCACCCGGCACCATCGAGGCTGCTCGCTTCGTAGAGCTCCTCTGGAATGCTTTGCAGCGCGGCCAGGAAAATCACCATGTTGTAGCCAAAGTTCTTCCACACCGTAAACAAAATGATGGCCGGCATCGCGAAATGCGGATTTCCCAGCCAGTCGATCGGCGCGACGCCTAACTGCGCCAGCCCATAATTGATCAATCCATATCGAGTGTGCAGTAGATAGCGCCATATGACGGCCACCGCCACCAGTGTCGTTACTACCGGCGCGAATAGTGCCGTACGGAAAAATCCGCGAAAGCGTGCCAAGCGCGAGTGTAGGAGCAAGGCAGCGCCGAGCGATGCACCGATCGAGAGCGGCACTCCGACGCTGGTGAAATACAGCGTGTTTCCAAGCGCCGACCAGAACAGCGGCGTCCTGAGCAATTCAAGATAGTTTCGCAGGCCGATGAATCGCAGATTATGGATGTCGGCGAGGGCATAGATGTCGAAGTCGGTCAGGCTTAAGCCCAAGGCAATGATCACGGGAACGAAAAAGAACACGGCGATGGCGGACAACGCCGGAGCCGCGAGAATCAGCCCGGCGCGCGCGGTGGCGGTCACAATATGGCTCCTGAAGCCTTGAGCTCGCGCCGTTTCGCCAGGATTCGATCCGCGCGTGCATCGAGCTCGAGTGCGCCGGCATGCACGCTGAGATCGCCGCGAACCACCCGCTCGGTGACTAAGCGCATCTCAGTGGCGATGCGCTCCCATTCGGCCACCTTGGGCACCGGCTTGACGCGCTCCAGTTGTTCACGGAAGGCGATCGCATACCGATCAGCCGCCAGCTCGGGACTTTGCCAGGAAGAGCGGCGGGGCGGCAGATTTCCCGTCAAGGCGTGAAAGCGCTGTTGCACGGCGGGTTGGGATAGATACTCAATCAGCTGCCATGCCGCATCAGGGTGCTTCGCGCCGCGAAAGACCGCAAGGCTCGCACCACCTGCCGTGGACGCGCCCGGCCCGTCGGGCCCCGGCAAAGGCGCAGTCATCCACTTGCCTTGCAGCGCCGCCGGCAGACGGCGTTTGAATTCACCAATGTTCCACGGCCCGGTGATATAGAAGGAAAAATAACCTCGGCCGAATTCCGTCCACACATTCGCTATTTGCGAGTCGCTCACCGGGGGCGCGTAGTGCTGGCGGAACATATCGACATAAAACTCGAATGTACGTTCGAATTCGGCGTTGGCAAAATTACCGTGCGTGCCGTTGTCGCGCAGCATGGGCTCGCGTTGCTGCAGAGCAAGCGCAATGAGCGAATCGTATTCGTTGAGCGGCAGCAGTACCCCGTAACGTTCGCCGTGGCTGTTCTGGGTGAGCGCGGCCAGCATTCGCAGCCACTGTGCCCAGTCCTTCGGCGGTGCCGTAAAGCCCGCTGCGGCCAAGAGATCGGTCCGATAGAAAAGCAGGCGCGTGTCCACATACCAAGGAATGCCGTAGACCGAATCGCCGACGGTATTCGCATCCCACGCACCCTGAAAATAATCCTCGCGCAAGATACTGGAGCGCGCCAGGCGCGTATCCAACGGCGCCAGCGCCTTGAGCGCCAATAGCTCCGCAATCCAACTATTGCCCAACTGGCATAAATCGGGGGTGGAATTGCCCGCGACCGCAGTGAGCAGCTTTTCGTGCGCGGCAGTCCAGGGCAGCTGCTCCACTTCCACCCGAATGTCGGGATGCAAACGTTCGAACTCGGGCATGAACTCGAGAATGACCTCCGCCTCGCGTCCCATGGCCCAAAAGTGCAGCACATTGCGCGAGTCGTGCGCGCTACAGCCGGACAGCGCGGCCGCACCGATTGCGATGGCGAGCCATGCACCGCGGCGGCGCGGAATCACCCCGTGGTATCCAGCCAGCCGCCTTGGAAGCCCGCTCGCTCGAGACCGCGCCTCAAATAGGGATTGCGGCGCATGATGCGCCACACCAGCCCGCTGCGGAAATTTTCGATCATGGTCACCGTGAGGCCTTGATCGATGCCGATGTAATCAGTGTCGACCCAGCCGACGCCCGGTATAACGCGGCCGTATTTGAGCTTGACGTCCTCATAGTTGAAGCTGGGATTGAAGGCGTCGACGAAACCGAACGTAGAATAGATGTACTTGCCGTATTGCTCCTGCATCAGTCTCAAGGTCGGCAGCGCGATCTCGGGCGCGAAGGGCAGGGCGCCGAAAACCGCATTGGGCGCGAGCGTGCCGTCATCGTAGTTTTGAGCACCGCCTGCGCCGCGCGCTGCATAGGCGTGAAAGAGCCGCGTCTCGCCGTTGTATTCCAGCTTGGCATCGGTGGGGCCGTCGCTGGCCGTAATGCCCCACATGCGCGAGGAGTAACCCACCCACTTCATGGGATTGGCAATCACGTAACTGCGCTGAGCGTAAATGGCGCGGCGAGTGTTGTCGAAATAATCGATGCCTTTGTTGCGCATATAGGCATCGCGGATGTCGCGAAAATCGATCCATACATGAGAATATTGGTGTCCGAAGAGCGGCGGAAACGACAGATACCACTCGCCCTCATTCACCCAATGAAAATCGAAAGTCGAGGTATAGGACTGCCATGAGGAGGCCGGCATGGGCGCCGTGGGAGAGCCCAATCCTAAGATGTACATGATGGAGGATTCGTTGTAGCCACGCCAATTTTTTGGATGAAACCCCAGTTCCGGCGACCAACCCAGCGCGACGACGCCGTCATCGCGTGAGGCCCAGGCCCAGTCGATGCGACGATACAACCAGTCGGCAATCTTGCGCAGCTCTTTTTCTTGAGGATCAGAACTGTCGAAATAGCTCTGGCAGAACAGCACGCCTGCCATGAACAGGGACGTGTCGATCATCGACAGCTCGGATTGTTCGTTGAATCGGGTGCCAGTTTCCATGTCGAGGAAGTGGTAATAGAAGCCCTTGAACCCCGAGAAGCCCTTGACCGCGTTGCCTTGGGGCGCATCGCGAAAGAAGCGCAGCGTCTTGAGTACACGATCGCGGGCATCGGCCCGGGTCACGTAGCCCCGCTCCACGCCGATCGGATAACTCGTGAGAGCAAATCCTACCGCTGCCAGACTGGCGAAGGTACGGGTCGGATAGCGGTCGGGCACCAGGCCGTTTTTAGGGTTCGCATTGGCCCAAAAGAAATCAAACGTTTTGTGTTCGATGTCCTCCAGAAACTCAGCCGCTTGATTCGGAGTATCCGTCTCCTCCAACAGCTTGGGTCGCGGAGTCGGTTTGATGGCGGTGAGGGCGGCTGTGCAGCCCGAAATCAGCAGGATGGTCAACAGCGAGCCGAATGTGACGGCGCGGGAAATGTGCATTATTTAGGATACTCTTGCGCGCTCCAATGAGCGCTACAGATAATCATTAACTAAAGAGTGAGACGGCGTTATTACACAGGTGTAGCGGCGCAGTGCCTGGCAATGAACTGGGCATGCGTCGGCATGGCCTCCACGCATGCTGCGATAACCTTCTTGACACTATCAACCAGTCCGGCGATTTCTAGATCCGGTACCAGGTCAACAGCAGGATGATAATTCTGTGGTTCGATATGCTGGCCCAGCATAACCTGGACCCAACTGGTGATCGCAAACATTTCCTCGGCATTGCGGAAGAATCGTCCGCTGTCCTTGAACAGGCGGATCGTGTCGGCGAGGGGTTCCGGAATGCTCATGTCACTGCAATATCTCCAGAAAGAGCTGTCGCGCCGCTCGGTGGCTACATAATGAAGTATCAAGAAGTCGCGGATACGTTCGAACTCGAACGCTGCCTGCGAATTATAGCGCTCAATAAGCACGGGGCTGAAGTCGCGGTCGGGCATGAGGTTCAGCAGTCTGGCGATGCCGGACTGAATCAGATAAATGCTGGTGGATTCCAGCGGCTCCATGAATCCTGAGGCGAGACCTAGAGCCACGCAGTTCTTATTCCAAAACTTTTTGCGCATGCCGGTGGTGAATTTGAGCTTGCGAGGTTCGGCCAACGCCCGCCCGTCAAGATGGCCCATGAGCGTGACCGCAGCTTCGTCGTCGCTGATATGCGCGCTCGAATACACGTAGCCATTTCCAGTGCGATGCTGCAAGGGAATGCGCCACTGCCAACCAGCGGCGCGCGCGGTGGAGCGCGTGAATGGGGTGGGCGGCCCTACGTTCTCGCAAGGCACCGCCAGTGCCCGATCGCAGGGCAACCAGTGTGTCCAGTCATCGTATCCCGTGTGCAGGGCCTCCTCGATCAACAGGCCCCGAAACCCAGAGCAGTCAATAAACAAGTCCGCGTGCAGCTTTTCGCCGCTTTGCAGCATTACGGATTCGATGAAGCCATCAGTGCCGCGCAGCAGCACGTCGACCACCCGTCCTTCGGTCCGCTGCACCCCGCGCGCTTCGGCATAGCGGCGCAAATACTTGGCGTAGAGTCCCGCATCGAAATGATACGCATAGGCGATGTTGGCCAGCGGCGAATGCGCCGGCGCATCGGAAGCCGAGGTCATGAACTTGCCGCGCGGTGCAGCCGAGGTGTTCAACGAATACGCGCCGATATCAGCTGCCTGGCCGGCGCGAAATAATTTCAGCCAGTATTGGTGAAACGGCAACAGCCCGTAGTCGTGTCCGATGCTGCCGAAACCGTGGATGTAGCGATCACCCATCCTGCCCCAGTCGACGAACTCGATCCCGAGTTTAAACGTGCCTTGCGTCTGCTTGACGAATTCGACCTCGTCAATTTCCAGGATCTGATTGAACAGCTTTAAGTGGGGAACGGTGGCTTCGCCCACCCCCACAATGCCGATCTCATCGGACTCGACCAAGCGGATCGAGTGTCCGCGCCCCAGCACCTTTGCCAAGGCGGCGGCGGCCATCCAGCCCGCGGTGCCGCCGCCGATGATGACAATGTTGCGTAAATGCCGGTCAGTCACAATTTCCCATCAGAACTTCGCCCCGACGGTCAGCTTCAGTGTGCGCGGTACGCCGTTAATGTTGCCCTGGTAGTTATAGGTAACCGGATTCGAATTGAACTTCCCGTTCGAGCCGAAATTTAGAATGGTGTCCGAATAATTCTGATAATTGAATACGTTCAACCCATCAAGACGCAAATAGACGGTTGCGTAGTTGGCGATTTCGAAGTTCTTCGTGACCTGAAGATCGAGCGCGCGGTAACCAAAAAAGTTCTTGGGCGTCACGGATATTGGCGTGCATCCGCTGCCCGTCGCATATGTCACGCCATAGCACGCAACATCATTGATGGGGATCGGTGTGGCCAGGGTCACCTTGGCCGCCATGACGAAGCCCCAGGGTGCGCCGTACGAGCCGGTGCCCACGATCCGGTGCCTCGCAGCGGCATTCGAGATGATGAACGGATATTGTCTGATGGTTTCCTCGTCGAACGCGTAGTGCTGCGTCGTGTCCCGATTCGCCGACGAGTCCGTGTACGTGTAGGCAAAGGTCGCGCTCCAGTGCGACTCTTGAGTGAAGGGCTTTTCAGCGGACAGCAAAAACTGCGTGGTTTTGGTCTCGATGCCGTTATTGCCGATGATGAGCGAGCCAAAGCCGGGCACACCGTTGCCCCACGGTTGGCCGCCATTCATAAAGAAGGCGCCATTGGGATAACGATTGCCCAGGGTGAACACGAAGCCGTCCTTGCTCAGGATTCGCGCCACGGCGGCACTGGTATTCCAGTCGCCGACTTTGTTGCGAATGCCTAAGCTGAATTGATCCGAATACGGCACCTTCAAGTTGTTGTTGATGGCGTCCACTTCCGCACCGGCACTGCTCGAGGCCACCAGCGCCTGTAAGTTCTGTATGCCGTTCATGTACTTTGGATCGAAGGCGACGCAAGGGTTGCCAAAGCAGCCGTTGGGCGCCGTGGAGGCCGAATTCGGAAAGTACACCGTATATTCCGGCAAAGCCTGCTTGGTGACTTCTACCTGCAAATAGTCATAGAGATCGCGATCATAAGAGCGGCCGTAGCCGCCGAAAACCACGTGTCGCTGATCGGCATTTATATCAAGCGAGAATCCCAGGCGCGGCTGGAACTCGCCGGTGTCGGCCTTGCGATTATGCCCATTGCTGATGTAGTCGTTGACGTTCACGCCGCCCTTGGCGAGTGACTGCGCGTAGGTTTGTCCGGGAGCATTCGGGTCTGGGCCGTTAAGTGCCGCTACCACAGCCGCGGGGGTGACATAGTCTAGGTAGCCTAAGTTCTTTTCGTAATCCCAGCGCACGCCGACATTCCAGGTCAGGTGCTCATTCTGCACCCAATCATCTTGAATATAGATCCCGTATTGATAGTCCCGCGACTGTGCCGTTGGGCTTAAGCCCGCGACGGGATTTGTGAATAAAGCCTTGTACGGCACGGTATCGGTGCCCGATGGAGTGACGTTGTAACTAAATTGAGGGTTGATATTTTCCGCGTCCGCCGCGGTCAGATCAATTCTCTTGACCTTCGCGCCAGTTTTCACGGTGTGATCGCCGAGCCATTCCAAGTTGTTGAATGTCAGATCGTCCTGCAACCCCGGACCGCGCTGGCCTTTGTTCTGCGTGGCACGCGGGTCGGCGGCAGCAGTGGCCAGGATCAACCGTTCGTTTTCAGCCTGGACGATGTATTGGGCGCCGTTGCCGGTGTTGGTGGCTGATGGTTTATTGAATGCATCTTCG
>DASWUU010000163.1:0-18591 GCA_036401515.1 Steroidobacteraceae bacterium | reverse complement strand
GGCCGACCACCGCCACGCGGCCAGGCTTGAAGATCTCCGCCTTCGACTCGGATGCTGCCGCCCCGTTGCTGTCAAACCAGCCGGAAATACACACGCCTTTAGCGTGGTTGCGGCGGAATCCGAGATGAACGCCGTTGTCTTCCTCGAAGGCTCCAATCATCCGGGCTGGCGTAAGTCTGCCAGGCGACAGCCACCCGCCCGTGTAGGCGAACGTGCCCGCCGCGATCAGCACGACAGCGCCAATCAGCGCCAGACGGGCGAGCTTGGCGGTAGAGGTCAGCGGTTGCTGATAGCTGTTTGCCACTTATGCCTTCGGAAAATATTGCGCGATCAGCACGGCGTTCAGTAGGACGACGAGGGCCAAGGCCAGAACCGATATGAACACGGTGTGTTTGCGCATTACGAAATTGCCCATCACCGATTTGCGCGATGACAGGACGACCAATGCGGCCATCGGCAGCGGCAAAACAAAGCTCAATACCACTTGGCTGAGCACCATGGCCGTCATCGTATTGCAGGTGAGCGCAACGGCGAATGCCGGCACCATTGTGATGAGGCGGCGTACACCGACCGGTATGCGGAATCCGACGAAGCCCTGCATGACCACCTGTCCTGCCATGGTGCCGATCACCGAGCTCGAGATGCCAGATGCTATCAACGCAACCAGAAACACCCCGGCAGCTGCGAGGCCGACCGCTGGGACCAGCGTGTGATAGGCAACACCGATATCCGCGATGCCCTCTGGAGACTTGCCAAACGCGGATGACGCCATCATGACCATGGCGAGATTGACCAAGGCGGCGAAGCCAAGAGCAATCACGACCTCCTGGTTCGAGAAGCGCAACAGGCCGCGGCGTTCGAAATCGTTCCGCGGCAGCGTCCTAGACTGAGTCAATCCAGAATGGAGGTACAGCGTGTGCGGCATGATCGTCGCGCCGATGATCCCGACGGCCAGCATCACGGCGGACCGGTCATGTAATTCCGGTACCACGGTGTGAAAGAGAGCGGCGCGCCAGTCCGGAGGTGCAACGACGAGTTCCCACAAGTAGCTCACGCCGATTACACCGACGAATGCGGCAATCACCAGTTCAAGCGGCCGAAAGCCTCGCTTGTCCAGATGCAGGATCGCAAACGTCACCACGCCCGTGATGCTCAATGCGCACAACAACGAGACATGAAAAAACAGGGAAATGCCCAGTGCGCCGCCGATGAATTCGGCAACATCGGTCGCCATCGCAGCAATTTCGGAGGCGATCCACATCCCAACCACCACCCGTCGTGGGAACTGTTCCCTGCACAGCTCGGCAAGGTTGCGTCCAGTGACGATGCCCAGCTTGGCGGACATAGCCTGGAATAGCATGGCGACGAGACTCGCGATCAAGACGACCCACAGCAGCTGGTAGCCATAGGTTGAACCGGCCTGGATGTTCGTGGCGAAGTTGCCTGGGTCCATGTAGGCGACCGAGGCCATGATCGCAGGGCCGGCGAAGGGTAGGAGCGCCCGCATGCCTTTGCGGCGTCCGTTGAGCGCTTCACGCGCTGCGAGTTCTGTTTGTAGCGTGCTGCCGGAGAGCAGCCCGCCGTGCACCTCGACTGCGCCGGAACTCGGACGGATGCTATCCGCAACGACGGACATACGGGTTAAACGGGCACGACGTCAGGGCGGTTGTTCGGAAACTTCGCGAGCGTTTCGCGACTGATATTCAGGTGGCTCATGACCAGTTCAGGTGGAGTATGGGTCAGCCAGTCAGACAACGAGACTTCAGCGTAGTGATCGGACTTGAACAGCTCCAGGAACACGAGGTCAGTGTTGCCCGTGTTCTGCACGTAGTGTCCGAGACTTTTTGGTACATAGCCGATGTCGCCGGCGCGAAAATCTGCGGTCATTGCGGCTGGACCCGTGTTGAATACAGTCATACGGGCCTGGCCCTTGATGTAGTACTGCCATTCGTCCGCATTCGGATGCCAGTGCAGCTCGCGCATCCCGCCTGGTTTGACCGTCACGAGTGCAGCAGCCACAGTTGTCGACACGTTGAAATTGCGGCTGTCGGCGATCTGCACGAACCCGCCTCGGGTCTGCCGCGCCGGCGCCATCTCACTCAATGAGAATATGAACGGATGAGGCGGTTGGCCTCTGGCCGACAGCACCGCGCGCTGATTGGCGGGCAGTGGGCCGGGATCTTCGCCCTGGAAGATCCAGAGTTGGTCGAGTGGAATGTCTTTGAATGCATCCGCGGGTACGCCGAAATTCGCGGCGAGCACATCCGGCGGTGTATGCGCCATCCAGTCGGTCAGCAGCAGCGTATTGAATTCCGACGCCATGCCATTATCGAATGCGAGCAGGAACTCCGCTCCGGTCTCGCCGAGTCCCTGCAATGAGTGCGGCAGGCCAGGGGGGAAGTACCATAGATCGCCCGTCTTCACATCGGCGACCTGTGCGCGGCCCATCTCGTCCAGAATTGTAATGCGGCACCGGCCGTCCAGCATGATGGCCCACTCGGCTTGCTGATGCCAGTGCATTTCTCGGACCCCGTATTTGGCGAGGCGCATATTGACGCCCGAGATGTCCTTCGAGATCGCGAAATCTCCTTGCGTGACTTGGCGCGCCCATCCCCCGTTTTGAAAACGCTTGTGCGCATTGTTGAAGGATGACCAAAATAAAGGCATTCCATTGACATCGGTGGCCGGCGGGTCTTGGAACGAGGGGAACTGGCCGGCCAGCGTCGGATTCTGCGGTCCCGGGTCGCTCAGGCTCGTCGGACTCTTGCCGTTGATCCGTCCTTCGGCCGGTGAGTCAGGGTTGCCGAAGGCACGCGTGGCCTGCGGGTCCGCATTGCCGAACGCAGAGGCGGCGACACCGAGAGCAGCCGCCGATGCGGCGCCGACTAGAACTCTACGTCGTGATAAATTAGTAGCCTCGTCCGCAGTCATGATTTTCTCCAGCGCTCCGGTGATACGGATTCCTGATGAGAGAGAAAGTGTCGGTGCCGGCTGTGTCTGTTAAATTTCCACTAGGCGTCTTGCGGTTACGGTTGAAACAGCCGAAGCTCGGACGGCGCATGGCCGGCATGGTATTGGTGAACGTGGGGGGTCTCTATGTCAGCGTCTAGCACAACCGACGAATTGCTGTTTCAGCCGTTCAGCCTACGCCAGTACCCATTGCCGCATCGAATCGTAATGGCACCACTGACGCGCTCACGAGCGCGCCAGCCAGGCAATGTGCCGACCATCCTCAACGCTTGCTACTATGCCCAGCGCGCCTCGGCCGCCTTGATCGTCAGCGAGGCTACGCAAGTCTCCATGCAGGGACAGGGCTACGCCTGGACCCCGGGCATCCATAGCCGCGAGCAGGTCGAGGGCTGGCGCTTGGTCACCGATGCCGTGCACCAGGCCGGCGGTAGGATCTTCATGCAGCTTTGGCATGTCGGGCGCATTTCCCATCCAGCACTGCAGCCGGACAACATGCTTCCCGTCGCGCCCTCCGCGATCAAGCCGAGCGGTCAGGCGTTCATCGAGAACGAGAATGGCGAGGGGGCGCTCGTGCCGTTCCTCACGCCGCGGGCACTTCAGATCGAAGAGATCCCGTATGTCGTCCAGCAATACGTGCGCGCAGCGAGAAATGCGTTGCGCGCGGGCTTCGAGGGCGTCGAGATCCATTCCGCCAACGGCTATCTGTTGGATCAGTTCATCAACTCGCGCACAAATCATCGGGACGATCGCTATGGCGGTGCCGTTGAGAACCGGGCACGGCTGTTGCTCGAAGTGGTCGAGGCCGTCTGCGAGGTCTGGGGTCGGGACCGCGTCGGCGTGCGCCTTTCGCCGCTAGGCTCATTCAATGACATCGGCGATGATGATCCCGAGACCACGTTCGGTCACATCGCCGCTGAGCTCGGCGCCGCTCGACTTGCGTACCTGCACATCGTCAATCCTGCGACCGCGGCGCTGGAGAAGGGTATCGAGCCTGACAGTCGCTCCTTGGCGATGGTCGATCTGATACGTGAAAAGTACCGCGGCACGCTGATCATCTGCGGCGGCTTCGATCACAACACGGCCGAGCAGTGGCTGAAGCATGGCAGGGCAGAGCTGATCGCTTTCGGGCGCAAGTTTCTTGCCAATCCCGATTTGCCGGAAAGGTTCCGACTGCACGCGCCCCTCAATCCGGGTGATCCGACTACCTACTACGGCGGTGGTGCGAAAGGCTACACGGACTATCCGAGCCTGGCTCAGGATCGCGGCGAGCTCCCGCGACCCTGCGTCGATGAAACCTGGCGATAGGACTGCCACAAATTCCGACCAAAAGATCTTTGGGACCCATGCGGCTTCGGGAATTGGGATGCCTGTAACGTTCTTTTCGGGTTTGAGGCCGTTAGACGGCCGCCGGCTCGTGCGCGATTGTTTGGCAGGTGTGAACGTCGCGTCGACCAACCTTCCGCAGGTGCTCGGCTATGCCCGCATCGCGGGCATGCCGGTCGTGACGGGACTCTATACGTTGCTGTTGCCGCTTATATCCTTCGCTGTTTTCGGCTCCTCCCGCCATCTGGTAGTAGCGGCGGACTCGGGCACAGCGGCGATTCTCTCCAGTTCGCTGCGCGCTGCAGGGCCCGGCAGCGTGCATTACATGGCCCTGGTCAGCACGGCGGCACTGTTGACCGGCGCCTATTTGCTGTTGGCGCGGATCTTCAAACTGGGATTTCTAGCCGATTTTTTGTCGCGGACGGTGCTGGTTGGATTCTTGACCGGTGTCGGCTTCCAGGTGGGCATCGCAATGTTGAGCGACATGCTCGGTATTGCTGTCAGTTCGAATTATTCGCTCGTGCGGCTGTGGCAAATCTCGAACCACCTGTCGCATCCGAATTTTCCGACCCTGGCCGTTTCTATTTTGGTGGCGGGTAGCATTTTGCTCGGCAAGCGCTTTGCGCCGCGCTGGCCTGTGTCTCTGTTCGCGGTTGGGGCATCGATCGCCGCAAGCAGCAGCCTAAACCTTGACGAACAGGGTGTCGCAGTGCTTGGGCCGATCCTCGGGGGATTGCCTTCGATTTGGTGGCCGAACGTCAGCTGGGCTGAAATCCTCTCGCTTCTGCCGGTATCGGGTTCGTGTTTTGTCATGATCATCGCGCAAAGCGCGGCAACCTCGCGCGCGTTCGCGCTGCGCTATCATGAGCGTGTCGACATCGATGCAGACATCTTGGGGCTTTCGGCCGCGAACTTGGCAGCGGCCATGAGTGGTACCTTCGTGGTCAATGGCAGCCCCACTCAGACCGCCTTGGCGGATCATGCGGGCGCGCGCAGCCAGATGGCGCAGTTGATGGTGTCAGGCGTCGTCGTGCTGGTGTTGCTGTTCATGACCGGCCCCCTTCAATATTTTCCCCATTGCGCGCTCGCAGCGATCGTCTTCACGATTGGCCTCGGCATGATGGATTTCGCGGGTCTGAGGGCGATCCGCCGCGAGAGTCCAGGGGAGTACTATCTTGCAATCGCCACCGCGGCGGCCGTGGTCGTGCTCGGAGTAGAGCAGGGAATTCTGCTGGCGATCGCTCTATCGCTGTTCAGGCACGTGCGACACAGCTATCGCCCGCATACGCTCATGCTGGAAGAGGACGCAGCGGGACGGTGGATTGCGGTACCCGCGAAGCCAGGCAAGGTCACCGAGGCGGGACTCATCGTTTATCGGTTCGGTGCAGATCTGTTTTACGCCAACCAAAACCGATTCACGGACGAAGTTCATGCACTGATCGACTGCGCGCCGACCCCCATTCGTTGGTTCGTCATCGACGCAAGCGCGATCTCAGATATTGACTGCTCCGCCGCGCAATCCGTGCGCGAACTGCTCGATGAGATGGCGCGACGCAAGGTAGCTATCATCTTTGGACGCGTCACCAGCTACCTGAAGTCCGACCTCGACCGGCACGGGATTACCGCAGCCGCGGGCGCCGATCGGATATTCCCGACGCTTCACGAAGCCATTGCGGTTACCCGCGGCGGCGAGCTGCCGCAGATAGGGTAGACCCTGCGATCTCCAGCTAGCCACGGTCAGGATCGCCGCGCCCGCAGATAATTCGTTGCTTTATCCAATTCCTGGCGCAGTTGACGTTCAAGCTCGGCTAACTCGGCGGGAATACCGGCGCCTGCTGCCGCCTCGAGCCGCGCGGCGGCCGCGCTGGTCATGTGCGCGCGCATGTTGGCGCTTGAGCCCTTCAGGGAGTGCGCCGCTCGTTTCACGGCCGCAAGATCGCGCCGTTTCAGCGCCAACTGAATATCGCGCAAAGTGGCGTCTCCGGAATCGATGAACACTTGCACCAGTTCCTGCGCAAAGCCCTGATCGCCATCCGCGACCACCATCAGTTGTTCCCAATCGACCGGATCGTCGGGTCGCAAGGCAGCGTCCGCGGACCGCAAAGCAGGCTCCGCGAGTGAGTCGGGCGCGGGGTGCGTAATATGCCGCTGGATGACTTCGTCGAGGCGCACGCGATCGATTGGTTTGGTTAGGTAATCATCCATGCCGGCTTCTCGGCATTCCTGCTCGGTGCCTTTCATAGCGTCGGCAGTCAGCGCAATGATTGGGATGCGTACCCTGCCATCCTCGCGCCGCCGGATTTCGCGCGCGGCCTCATAGCCGTCCATCACGGGCATCTGGCAGTCCATCAATATGAGGCGATAGCGTCCGCTCTCCCAAGCAGCGATGGCCTCGGCACCGTTGTTAACGACATCCACATCGAATCCGATCTTCTTCAGTACGCCGCGGGCGACCTTTTGATTTATGGCATTGTCTTCGGCGAGCAGCAGCCGTTCCGTGCCGCAATGGCGCGCGCGCTGCGCCGTGACGATCGGTTGTGTACGGCTATGCCAGTGCTCCGCCTGTACCGACATTACGCGGTCCAAGCATTCACGCAGCTCACGATGCGATACGGGTTTGAGCACATAGGCCGCAAAGCCCAGCGTCGCAAAATCCGCAGCCCCCCGCATTCCTTCTGCAGACGTCAATAGGATGAGACGGGTGGCTTTGAATCGGTCGTCCGCAGTGATCCGCCGCCCCAGTTCAAATCCATCGCACGCAGGCATCATGTAGTCGAGTACGGCGACCTCAAATGGTTGGCCTTGATCCAAAGAGTCTTGAAGCGCCAGAATGGCGTCGTCGGCGTCGTTGACGCTGATGACTTTCATGCCGAGTCGCGTTAGTTGCAGCGCCAGTACCTTGCGATTCGTTGCATTGTCATCGACGATCAGTGCGCGACGGTTAGTCAGGATCTGAGCATTGCAGGCCGGCAGTTCGAGCTTGCGGCTCGACGCGCTGAATCGCGCAGTAAACCAAAAAATGGACCCTGTGCCTTCTTTGCTGTCGACGCCGGCTTCGCCCTGCATCAATTCGACCAGGCGGCGCACAATCGACAGCCCTAAGCCTGTGCCGCCGTAATGTCTTGTGGTCGATGCGTCTATTTGTGAGAACGGCTGGAATAGCGAGTCTTTGAGTTCGCTTGGGATGCCGATTCCGGTGTCGCGCACTTCGCAGCGTATCGAGCAGCCCGTGTCATCGGCAGTGATAAGGCGTAGATCAATCGATACTTCGCCGCTGTGCGTGAACTTGACCGCGTTGCTGCCGAGATTCAGCAGAATTTGGCGCACGCGGCCCGGATCTCCGATGAGGTAGTCCGGAAGAAGTGGGTCGATGTTCGTTATCAATTCGAGGCCTTTGCGATGCGCGTGAATTGCCAGCAAGTGTGCGACGTCATCGACGGTGCCGCGCAAGTCCATGTCGATGCGTTCGAGATCCAACTTTCCCGCTTCTATTTTCGAAAAGTCCAGAATATCGTTGATGATGTTCAGTAGCCCACCGGCGCTATCGCGGATGGTTTCGGTGAAGTCGCGCTGTCTCGGATCGAGATGTGTGTCGAGCAGCAGCTCGGTCATGCCGATGACGCCGTTCATCGGCGTGCGAATTTCGTGACTCATATTGGCGAGAAATTGCGACTTGGCTCGTGCCGCGGACTCGGCCCGATCTTTGGCCTCGAGCAACTCGCTGTTCGCCAGCTTTAGATCTTTCGTGCGATGTGCGACCTGCTCACTAAGAAGGGCGGCATGTCGGCGCAGGTGCCCGACACGCAACCGGTACAGTGCGCTGGCGGCAGCCAGGATTCCGACCACGCAGAGCAGTAAGAACCACCAAGTTTGATAAAAGTACGGTTTCAGCGTGAATTGAAGACGCGCGCCGACGCTGTTCCAAACTCCGTCATTATTCGCCGCGATCACGTGGAAGGTATAAGTGCCTGGGGGCAGCCGTGTGTAATAGGCAGTCCTGCGATTGCCGGCATCGATCCAATCCTTGTCGAAGCCTTCGAGCTGATATTTGAAATGGACGCGTTGCGGTACCAGTAGGCTGAGCGCGGTGTATTGAAATTCCCATTGTTCGTGTCCCGGTTTTACCTCGATATTTTCAAGGGAGCGCAAAACTTCACCATCGACCGACACCTGCTCGATGTGAACGGGCGGCGGCAGGGAATTCCATCGAATGTGGGCGGGATCGACTCTCACGAGGCCGCGAATGCTGGGAAACCACAGCAAGCCGTCCGGCGTGCGGCAGCCGGCGGATGTGTTGCCACCATCGAACTCAGCGGTGCGCAAGCCGTCCGCTAGGCCGAACACGTGAAATTCCGGCATGGGGCCGCCGTCGGCCGCTAACGCGTCGAGCGCGGTTCGAGATACCGACATCAATCCCTTATTGGTGGTCAGCCAGAGCCGATGCGTACCATCTTCGAGCACTTGCAGGATGGTCTCGCTAAGCGCACCGCCGAAGTGCGCCAGTGATATCAATGTGCCATTGCGCCAAAATGCCAAGCCATCGGCTGTGCCGAGCCAAACCACGCCCCGCTCATCCTCGTGGATGGCGATGACGTACTCGCTTGGTAGGCCATCGCTCGTGCCTAAATGCGTCGTACGGCCCCCATCGATCAAGTAGAGGCCCTGGGTCTCAGTCGCCACCCACAGTCGGCCCGCGCTATCCTCATGGATGAGACGCACTGCGGTGCGAACAGACCCCAGCAGCAGCGCCTGCATCGGGCTCACCGTTCCATGTTCGATGAGGTCTACGCCTTCATTGGTGCCGACCCAAATGCGACCTCGACGGTCTTCGAGGACGGCTTTCACGGTGTTCCCTGATAGACCGTTCTCGCGGTTGAATACTTTAACGCCGTCTTGATCGATGCGGTAGACGCCGGCGCTCTCCGTGCCCACCCACAGCGCGTCTTTCCGGTCTTCCACAATCGCGCGCACCTGAACGTTCTCGTATCCGCGCGGTCCTGCAATGTGATCGAAGCGGCCATTGATGTAGCTGCTCAGGCCGCTATTCGAACCCACCCATACACCGCCGCTCCTGCGTGGTGTCACCGTCCATGTCAAGTTGCCCTGTAACCCTTCTGGCGCTCCTGCCGTCACGAATCGTGGATCGCGCAATCGCAGAAGCCCGGCGGAATAGCTGCCGACCCAAAGACTTCCCTCGTCATCCTCGAGCAGTGAGCGCAAATCGCTGGCCGCGAATTCGCTGTTGGTCAGTGCCGCAAGGTGTCCATCACGCCACCGCAGCAGCCCCTCACCCTGGGTTGCGATCCACAAATTGCCGTCACGGTCGCGCGCCAGTGCACTGACGGTCGTGCCCGTGCGTCCGGGTCGGGCGACCAGCTCGAAGTGATCGCCCGCGTGTCGATACAGTCCGCCGTTAGCAGTCCCCATCCACAGCGTTCCGTCGACGTCCTGGAGCATCGCGGTGACTGATTCGGCGCTTGCTGTGCCCAGTGGTATGGCCTCAAAGCGCTTGCCATCGAAGCGGTGGAGCGCCCCGAGCGTTCCCACCCAAAGAAACCCGTCGCGATCCTCCAGCAGCGCCTGAATGTGATTGTCCTGTAATCCGTTGGTTGCGTTGAACGACACCGTATGTGCGCCGTCGATTTTAAAGAGCCCTCTATCGGTGCCCACCCAAAGGCGGCCCCCCTGAGCTTCCGCCATGGCCTGCACCGTCGCATGCGCCAGGCCTTCAATCCCAGTGAGGGCCGTAAAGCGTCCCTGGTCATAGAACGCCACTCCGTCCTTCGTTCCTATCCACATGCGGCCCGTATGGTCGACAAGAAGAACGGAAACGTGCTTGTTCGGCACGGCAGCATCAACTTCATTCGTGAATACGGCGAATCGCGCACCATCAAAGCGCGCGAGTCCTTCCAGCGTGCCTGCCCACAGATACCCATCCGGTGTTCGAGCGATCGCTCGGGCGGAGTTCTGCGGAAGCCCCTCCGAATTCTGCCAGTGATCGAGCACGTACTGGCTCAGTTGCAGCGTCGGGTCCAATGCCCGCGCCGGCCCGCAGGCTGCCACAAGCAAGGCCAGTAGCAAAATCTCGAAAATACGCCGACGGGCAAGTTGCTCTCTTGGGATCTTAAGTGGCATGTGGCACTGAGAATCGACCGGAATGGCCGCGGATCAGTGTGCCCATAAAGGAAGGCTTTATGAACGACGCTGTTATCAGTTCCGGCGCACACGCCGAAGGGGTTGGTTCAAATTCCAAGCCATAGCGAAACGTAGACGCCGCGCTGCGCTGGCTTACCGGCGATGCGTCCAAGTTCAGACCACGCACCGGTAATCGTCACGTTCTTTGACGGCGCCCACGCCAAAAAGGCATCCTGAGCACTGTTTTCGCGGAATGCGGCCAGATTGTTGGGTTTGTCCCGATATTCGGCGCCCAGCAGTATGTCGTCGTTCAGGAATACCGCCGCAGAACATTCCGGCACAAAGCGATAACTGCTGCCGTTGCCGCCAAATCCCAAAAGCCCGAATTGATTGGCGCGGGTCCGCCTCAGCGTCGCGTCTAGAATGATATTTCGCCCATCGAGAACGGCGAAGTACACCTTGGTTGCAGCAATGTACAAGTCCACATCTTCGCCGCGTGCCGCACCTACGGCACGAGGGACCTGGTCGAAATCCAGCGTTTGCTTCCACTGGGCTCCGGCTGCGATCTGCGGCAGAAGCTGATCCGGCGCAAAAACCGCATCGCCCAGCAATCGTATCTTGATCGCGGTAATGTCTTGCCCCAGAGTCAGGCCGGGCACGACGGATCCCGCGTCGAATCGCTGCCGCGCGAAGGAGATTTCTACCCGATTGTCGCTGCTGACGCTGACGCCGGCGGCGCGAAGCGAAAAGTCTCTCATTGAGGCATGGGTGAGAAAGCCGCTCGCACCGAGCTGCTCATCCGTCCCGAGTCCGCCGATCAGCGCCCACGGTACCAGGCCGCCGCCGGCACTGCCTTCAACTTGGGCTACGGCACCAGTCCATTCCAACCGGTCCCCTGCAATGGCCGGCACCGCCGCGATTGCCAGACCCAGCGATGCGAGCACGATTGCCGAGCGACCCAGATGTGCTAAGCCCATTTAAGCCCGGTAGATTAGCCGCGGTGCCTATCGATTATTGTGTCCGAACGCACAGCCTTCATCGAAGTCCCTGTCTAAGCTGAACGTTGCGAGGCTGTAAGGATGACCATGAGTCCACCGCGACTGCTGTCGATAACACTGCTTTGTTGCGCAGCTCTCGCGGCTGCTGCGAGTTCGACGCTGTACGCACGGCTCGGAGGGCAGGGCGGTGTCACGGAGATCGCGGATACGCTTATTGAGCGTGTGGCGCATGACCCCGTCTTGGGACGCAGCTTCGCAGGTTCTAACTTGGGAAGGATAAAAAAATTGCTGGCGGAGCAGCTGTGCGATTTGAGCGGGGGGCCATGTCACTATTCTGGGGACCCGATGAAAGAAGTTCACGCCGGACATCACATTTCCGAAGCGGAATTCTATCGGATGGTCGAGACCCTGCAAGCCGTATTGAAAGAACGTCATGTTGACTTGCGCAGCCGCAATCAGTTGTTGCGTTTGCTCGCTCCCACCAAACGCGACATCGTGGAGGCTGCGCGATTGACGGGCCAGCCGCCAACAGCGGTCCAATGAAAAAATTACGATTTTGCTCGCCGCTTTTGATGCTGCTTGGAGCGCTGGTGTCTTCGCTGAGCGTAGCGGGCATCGTGACCATGGAGGTTAAGACCACATCAGGCTCGCCCGTTGAGGACACCGTGATCATTTTCGATCCACTCGATACGACTGAAGCCCCCACCCATGATCTCGCGATTATCGATCAAATCAACAAGCGTTTCGTGCCCCGCGTCAGCGTGGTGCGGACTGGTACATCCGTGGCCTTCCCAAACCGCGATCAAATACGCCATCAGGTGTACTCATTTTCCGACCCCAAGGCCTTTACGTTGAAACTTTATGCCGGCTCGCCAAAGGCCGCCGTTGTGTTCGATAAGCCTGGACTCGTGGTACTGGGCTGCAATATCCACGACACCATGGTGGCATTTGTTGCAGTCGTTGATTCGCCATATTTCGTGAAGGTGCCGCCCTCGGGAACCTCGGCTTTGGACCTGCCTGCAGGGCGCTACCGCGTTCGCATTTGGCACCCAAGCCTGGCAACGCCGCTGCCGCCCAAAGAGATCAGCGTATCCTCAGCTCCTTTGATGCTTCCGATAATCGTGGATTTGGACACCGCTCGCGACGTCGTCGCGTCCTTGCCATGACGTGACGGCGCCCCTGAGGCTATAGGACCTTCGCATCCACAGCGAACAACTCCTTCTCGATGTCTTGGAACGCCTTGAATTCCAGTGCATTGCCGCTCGGATCTAAGAAAAACATCGTCGACTGCTCACCCGTCTCACCTTTGAATCGCGTGTAAGGCTCGACGACAAATGGAACGCCGTGATGCTTTACCCGAGACGCGAGATCGGCCCACTGCGCTGGATGCAAGACGACGCCACAGTGCGGCACGGGTACGCCTTGCCCATCCACCGGGTTGTAGTGGCTCGACAATTTTCCGGCGGGGCCGAGTTGGGGATTCAAGTGACACACGAACTGGTGGCCATACAGGTTGAAGTCCACCCAGTGCCTCGAGCTACGTCCTTCCGCGCAGCCCAAAACGCCCGAATAGAAACGGCGCGCCTCCTCGATATCCCGCACTTGCACTGCAATGTGAAAAGGCGTCAGCGGCTGATTCATAAGGCGGTTCCAGGTCGGGTTGTGGCGATATTTTCCCACAGCGCGAACGCTGTTTCGAGAGGCTGACGAGGCTTTATAGACGACCTTGACGCAGGTCCAAACCTAACAACCCTTTTCAATTGGCGATGTGACCGTCAATCAGCGGCTGTTCACACCGGGGCATTGGGACTATCGCTAGCGCCCTCGATCCACGTGCGGGTTACCTGCAAATCGTCATTCAGCAATGCCAGATTTGCACGGTAACCCGGTGCGATTTTACCGAACTCCCGGTCAAGCCCCAGGAATGCCGCGGGGTACTCGCTCGCCATCCGCGCGGCTTCAGCAAGATCCAAGTCTAGCAGCGCGACTGCGTTGCGCACGGCGGTCGCCATATCGAGTCCAGTGCCGGCCAGCGTGCCATTCTCATCGCGGCAGACTCCGTCCTTCACATGAATCGTGCGCCCTTGCAGCACGAAGCTAGGTTCAGATGAACCGACCGGAGGCATGGCATCGGTGACCAGCATGAATTTGTCATGACGCTTGCAGCGCAGTGCCAGCTTGAGCATCACCGGATCCACGTGATGCCCATCGACGATGATGCCGCACCAAGTATTCATATCGTACAGCGCCGCGCCCACGATACCCGGTTCGCGAGGCGCCAGGGGCGCCATGGCATTGAACAGATGCGTGAAGCCGCGAACACCATGTGCGATTGCCGCGGTGGTCTGGGCAAAATTGGCATCGCTGTGCCCGGCGGAAATTAATATACCCCGGGCGGCAAGTTGCGCGATCATCTCGCTCGTGGTCATCTCCGGCGCCAGAGTCAAAACCGTCCGGCCTCCGCGCAGGCTACACAGCAAAGAAACGGCGCCGTTGTCCAATCTGCGCAGATGCTTCGGATCGTGGACACCGCGGCGCGCCCAGTTGAGGAAGGGGCCTTCGATATGGATGCCGAGAACGCCGGGCAGGCGCGCGTCGAGCGCGCCATGCACCGCAGCGATTGCTTGCGCGATGGTATCGAGGTCATCGCTGATCAACGTTGGCAAGAAGCCGGTGGTGCCGAATCGTCGGTGAGCCGCGCCGATAGCCTGGATTGAGTTCAAACTGGGATCGTCGTTGAAAAGTATTCCACCGCCGCCGTTCACTTGCACATCAATGAAACCGGGCAACAATATCTGCTGTTCAAGATCGATTTCTACGGCGTCGCGGCACCGCGGATCAGTGGGTTTTACCACAGCTTCGATGCGCCCTCCCGACAGCAATACTGTTTGGCCGCTCACGATTTTATCGACGGCCAGGACCCGGCCATTTGCCAGGGCGGTTCGCACTAGACGGTCTCCGTGATCTTGTGCAAGTGGGGCGGTTGGTCTGGATCGAGACCTTTGCGCACTGCCAGTGTCGCGATCATTCGATAAGCACTTTGAACCAATAAAATGGGTGCGATTTCTGCGGCCGCGTCGATGGTCGGCAGCAGTGTGGCGCCAGGCGCACTGGCACCGGCGAGCAGGATTGGAACCCCCCGGCGTGCCAGCTCGCGTGCCAGAACTTCGATTCCCGCCTGGGTCGCGTCGGGTTGTGCGAACAGCAGCGCGGGGAATCCGGAACCCAGCAACGTGTACGGACCATGTCGCAGCTCTGCGCTGCTGAACGCCTCGGCATGCATGCCGCAAGTTTCCTTGAACTTGAGCGCAATTTCTTGCGCGGCGCCAAGCCCCAATCCGCGGCCCACGACGTAAAGATTGGTGGCGGATTCGAGCGCAGGCAGCGCCGCCGACCAGTCCAATGCCCAGCTCCCGTCCATAAGGTCCGGCAGTTCCTTGATCACCGAGTTGAGTGTTGCCTGCTGCGTCCAAGAGGCGACAAAGCGGGCAATTGCAGCCAACGATGCGAGATAGGATTTGGTCGCCGCGACACTGATCTCGGGACCCGCACGCAATTCGATCACCAAATCGGCGGCCGCAACGAGTGGGGAGTCGGCGCTGTTGCACAACGCCAAGATCGTGGCGCCCGAGGCCTTGGCCGATTTGACCGATGCGAGCAGGTCAGGGCTGCGGCCTGATTGGGAAATGGCCATGAAGAGGCATCCGCGCACATCTTGGGTGATGCCATACACTGAACTGACCGATGGTGCCGCCGAGGCAGTCAGTACTTGGGCGTGGGTCTCGATCAGGTATTTGGCGTAGGTTGCAGCATGATCCGAGCTGCCCCGTGCGCAGGTGATGACGGCGCGCGGTTTCAAGTGGCGCAACGCTGCACCCACGTTGGCCATCGCGGCCTCATCTTGCAATTGCGCACGCACGGCATTCGATGCGTCCGCAGCTTCCTCAAACATTCGGGTGCGTTCCGCCGCTCGTGATCGCTCGGAGCTCATGTGCTGAGTTCGGCAACGAAGTCGTAGGTATCGCCGCGGTAGTAGGACTGCGAGAACTCGACTGCTCGACCGTCAGGCAGAGATCCCAGCCGTTCGACGAGCAGTCCTGCGTCTCCTGCTTTTGCCTTCAACAACTCAGCTTGATCGGATGTGATGAGAACGGCGCGCAAGCGTTGCAAAGCACGCACCGGACGATGGCCGGCGCGCTCAAGCGCTTCGTACAGCGAGGCATCGACTGCATCGAGCGAGGGTAGCGCCGTGGCCACGATGGTGGCGTATTCCAGCGCCATCGGCGCATCATCTGCGTAGCGGATGCGATTGAAGCGAAATACCGGCGTACCGGGACTTAGCCGCAACGCCAACGCTTCCTCGGGCGTCACCGTGCCGGCAGCCCTTTTCAGCCACACGCTTCTCGGCGTGCGGCCCCGCGCACGCATGTCTTCAGAGAATGAGGTCAGCATCGCGAAGTTCTTGTCGACGCGCGCCGACACGAAGTTGCCCGCGCCTTGACGCCTCACCAACAGCCCATCGGCAACGAGCCCATCAAGGGCTTTACGCACGGTGATGCGCGACACCGCAAAATCCGTAGCCAAATCTCGTTCAGACGGTAGTGCGTCATCGGGGCCCAAAATGCGGCTATCAATGGCCTTGCGCAGCACGCGTTGCAATTCCTGATACAGCGGCAAATTGCCCTGGCCATCAAGGGGACCCATTGTTTTAGCGAGCGATGTCATAAGGGCGAGTGGAGGATCTGTTGTTGGTTTAGTCATTTTATAATACCAAACAAATACCACTATGAGAACAACAGCTATCATTGGTTACAATTAACTTGCTGATTACACTCATAAAATAATACATAATGATGTCTTTATTACACGGCACTAGCGAATTCTGATAATTGGTATTATATTGGGTTCTAACTGGTGTGGCCGCAAAAGCCCACCAAGGGGTGCGGACTCTCAACAAAATTGGCGACAGGACAGGGAGCATCGATATGAATCGGACAGGGGACATCCATATGAATCGGATCGCACTAGCGGTCAAGTCGGCACTCGGCATCGCGATGCTGGCGCCGCCCGCGCTGGTGTTAGCCGCGGCGCCCGATGATAACGCGCTCCAGGAGATCGTCGTCACCGGCATCCGCAAATCCGTCGAATTGTCGCTCGAGGCAAAGCGCGACGCGACTGGATTCACCGAGGTCGCGACCGCCGAAGATATCGGCAAGATGCCGGATAAGAACGTGGCCGACACCTTGGCGCGCTTGCCGGGCGTCACCACTAGCGCCGCCGGCGCCAACGAAGGTGGCTTCGATGAGAACGACCGCGTCAGCATGCGCGGCACGAATCCCAGCCTGACGCAGACCCTGATCAATGGTCACAACGTTGCCGCGGGCGACTGGTTCGTGCTGGATCAAGTCCAACAAGTCGGCCGCAGCGTAAGTTTCACCCTGCTGCCATCGGAGATCGTCAGCAAGGTAGTGGTCGAAAAGAGCTCGAGCGCTTCGCTTGTCGAAGGCGGGGTGGCGGGGTCGGTCGACATCATCACGCGCAAGCCACTGGATTTCCCAAAGACGTTCACGCTCGAAGCGTCAGTCGGCGCCGTATACGCGTCTCTGCCCTCAAAGACGGAGGGTCAATACAGCGCGCTCGGCAACTTCAAGAACGACGCGGGCAATTTCGGCATCATGCTGCAGCTGTTTTCCGAAACCCGGGACTTGCGCCGCGACGGCGTGGAAATCTTAGGGTACGACACCATTGCGAAAGGTAGCCCCATCGCGACCTCACATCCGGATCTGTCCGGCGTGCAGTACCCAACCGAAATCGGCGCCGCGTTTTTCACGCAAAAGCGTCAGCGCAACGGCGGCATGGTCGACATCGAGTTCAAACCGACGGACGATCTTACTTTGGATTTATCGGCCTTTTCATCGAAGCTGACCGCCAGCAACTACAACCGCAACTACTTGATGTGGTCGACGCACTTCGTCGCTTCCGGCGCCGGGCAAGCACCGAATCCCGGCTATGTGGTGCAGGACAATACGTTGACCCAGGCGAACTTCAGCGGTGTGCCGGGTACTTTCTACGGGGTTTACGATCAAATTTCGCGGCCGGATGAAGTCGCAACGGCGAATTTCGTCAACCTCGACACGACCTGGAATGCCAGCAGCGCACTCTCGTTCTTGGCCCAAGTCGGTTATTCCTGGGGCGATGGCAAAACCCCCAACCAAGACGTCTCCGAGACCCAGCCGGGCTTAGGCAGCGGCGCCGGATATCAGCTCAACGGCCTTGGCAGTGCTCCGAACTTCAATCTCGGCAACACCGTCAACACCACCCCGACTCCCGGCGGCGTGCCGGTCACCTTCGGCTGGATATTCGGCGCCGGCGACATTGACGTGAGAGACACTGAAAAGTGGGCAAAGATCGACAGCGATTACAAAATTGACAACAACGCCTGGAAGGATCTGAAATTCGGTGTACGTTATGAGGAACACGACCGCACATCCCCCACGGGTGTCGCGCAAGGCCCGCTCGCCCCCGGTATGAATACCGCGAATTACCCCCAGGGCTTCTCTAATTATCCGTCGAACTTCAACACCTTCGGCGGCAATATCCCGACCGGGATCTGGTACTGGAGCCCGGCGCAGCTGGCGGCGTACGACAGTCCCACCAATGTGAATCGCAATCCGGTCACCCGCGAATACTATCAATACCTATTCGGGGTACACGAAAAAAACTCGGCGGCCTATGTCCAAGCCGATTTCAAGGGTGACAACTGGGCAGGGAATGTAGGCGTGCGCTACGTGCACACTCAGGAAGACGCTCTTAGTTACACCCAGGTGGATCCGAGTACTCCCGGCGCCGTACTGACGTCGGCGTTCGGACCGTTTGCAGCCATCGAGGGAAAACACGACTACAACGACGTCCTACCGAGCGCGAATTTGAAGCTCGATGTGACTCACGATTTGGTGGCGCGCTTCGCGGCTGCTGAGACCATGACGCGTGCCGATTACTCCGCGCTCGCGGGCTTCACCGACCTTACGCCTCCCGGAGCTGTTGGCGAAGTTGGCAGCGGTTCCGGCGGCAACCCGGATTTGAAGCCGATTCGCTCGACCAACTTCGATGCGGGTCTCGAATGGTACTTCGCGAAGCGCTCGCTGCTTTCGGCCACTGCCTTCTA